>DATELY010000186.1:0-32228 GCA_035276085.1 Steroidobacteraceae bacterium
GCAATGTCATCTTCATCGCGCCTGCAGCTGAAATCGCAGCGCGGGAGAAAGAGCTCCTGGCTGCTCGCAAAGAAGTGCAGGAGCTGGCGCCCCTGCGCACTGAGTATCTCCAAATAAACTATGCCAAGGCAGCTGATCTGGCTGCATTAATCAAGTCCGGTCAGAACAGTTCGCTGCTCTCAGAGCGTGGCAGTGTGTCGATCGACGAGCGCACGAACACCTTGCTCCTGCAGGATACTTCCGACCGCTTGAGTGACATCCGGCGCCTCGTGTCGACGCTCGACATTCCGGTCCGACAGGTGCTGATTGAGGCCCGCATCGTCATTGTGAATGATGACTTCAGCCGGGAGCTTGGCGTGCGCTTCGGGAGTACATTCGCTATTGATCATGGTGGCAGCGACGGCGGAGGTGTTATCGGGGCCACCCCGTTCGTCACCGAAGACAATGACAGGACCATCACGCGGGCGAGCCCGGACACTAGAGGCACACCGACCTTCGCACTCGGTGACCCGGACACCCGCTACATGGTCAACTTGCCGGTTGCAAATCCGGCTGGGCGCATCGCCATGACCTTGTTGGACTCCGACTACATCGTCGACCTAGAGCTTTCGGCAGCTCAAGCTGAAGGTCGCGGTGAGATCATCTCGTCACCGCGATTGATCACCGCCAATCAGCGCGAAGCGACCATTGAGCAAGGTGTGGAGATTCCATATCAGGAATCTTCATCCAGCGGCGCCACGACCACACAGTTCAAGAAAGCCGTGCTGAGCCTGAAAGTGACTCCGCAAATCACGCCTGACAATCGCGTCATTCTGGACCTCACGGTGTCGAAGGACAGCGTCGGTCAGCTCGTCTCGAGCGCTACAGGCGGATTCGTGCCTAGCATCGATACCCGTGAGATCGTGACACAGGTGCTGGTAAACGACGGCCAGACGGTCGTGCTCGGTGGCGTGCTGGAAACGGAACGCCGTGACGCAGAGAACAAGGTGCCGCTCCTGGGCGATGTGCCGGTTCTGGGTCGCTTGTTCAAATCCACCACCAAAACCGACAACAAAGACGAACTGCTCATCTTCGTAACACCTCGAATCCTCCGAGAGGGGTCGTCGCTGTAAGCTGCAGCCCTCTGGTTCGACCCCGCGGCCGCCTTCGGGCGGCCGCTTTCGTTTATAGTCCGCGCATTCCAGCTCCATCACTGCGCGCATGCCTCAGTCTCCTACACGCGTTTTCCTGATTGGCCCGATGGGGTCGGGCAAGACGGCGGTTGGGCGGCAGTTGGCGAAGATGCTGAACCTGGCGTTCTATGACAGTGATGTCGAAGTCGAGCAGCGGACGGGGGTGGATATACCCTACATCTTCGAGCGTGAGGGAGAGGTGGGGTTTCGGCAGCGTGAGCGCGAGACGATCGATGCGCTGACGTCGTTGGACCACGTGGTGATCGCGACAGGTGGTGGTGCCGTGTTGCTTCCTCAGAACCGCGAGTACCTACATCAGCGCGGTTGTGCCGTGTATCTCCAGACCTCCATCGAGCAGCAGCTCGAGCGGACCCGTCACGGGCGGCATCGGCCGTTGCTGTACACGGCGGATCCCGAAGCGAAGCTTCGTGAGCTCATGGCCATTCGGGCGCCGCTCTACGAAGCTACCGCGCACATGATCATCCCCACGGATGGTCGGCATGTCCGCGGCGTTGCAGAAGACATCGTGCAACGCCTACGTCAGGAACAACCGGCGTGAATTCCATGGCCGAGCCCACTTGCATCGACATAGCGTTGGGCGAGCGCAGTTATCCGATCTACATCGGCGCCAGTCTGCTGGAGCGTGCTGCCGAGTTGATGGGTGAGCGGATTGCACGCGATCTATTGGTTGTCACCAACACAACCGTCGAACCGCTCTACGCGCGCTCATTCAAAGAGATGTGCGAACGCAGTGGTAGACGTGTCACTGTCCTCGCTCTTCCTGATGGGGAGCAATTCAAAACGCTTGAGACGACGCAAACCATCTTCGACGCGCTAGTCGCCGGTCGCTTCAATCGCGATGCGGCCCTCGTCGCGCTGGGCGGCGGTGTCGTCGGGGATATCGTCGGGTTTGCCGCTGCGTGCTATCAGCGCGGGATCGATTTCATTCAAGTACCCACAACGCTTTTGGCGCAAGTCGACTCGTCCGTCGGTGGAAAAACCGGCGTCAATCATCCCGGCGGCAAAAATCTCATTGGGGCGTTCCATCAACCACGCGCCGTCATTGCTGATACGGCGACTCTCGCGACATTGCCACCACGGGAATACCGCGCGGGACTGGCAGAGGTCGTGAAATATGGCTTCATCTACGACCTGAGCTTCCTGGAGTGGCTCGAAGCAAACGCAACTGCCTTGTGCGCACGCGATCCCACAAGCCTCGTGCATGCGATCCGTCGCTCGTGCGAAATCAAAGCGGAAGTGGTTGCACAGGACGAACGCGAGTTGGGCCTCCGCGCCATCTTGAACTTCGGCCATACCTTCGGACATGCAATCGAAACCGCAGCGGGCTATGGCGAATGGCTGCACGGCGAAGCCGTGGCTGCGGGCATGGCCGCGGCAATCGATATGTCGCGACGACTTGGCAAGATCACCCAGGCAGATGCCGAGCGTTCTTTGCGCCTCATGCAACAGCTCGAGCTTCCCACGACGTCGCCGCGCATCGGTGCGCAGCGCGCGTTTGAGTTGATGGGAATGGACAAGAAAGTGTTGCAGGGCCAGCTCCGGCTCGTGCTGCTGCAACGTCTCGGCGAAGCAGTCATTACTGCCGACTATCCGCGCGACATCCTGCACCAAACGCTGGCTGAGCGCTTTGGCTGACATGGCACCCACGCCGGATGTTCTCGCGCCCTACGCGTCACAAGACGCGACATCGCGCGGGCGGCGTTACCAAGAACCTGCACCGAGCCACCGCTCCGAATATCAGCGCGATCGCGATCGCATCATCCATTCGAATGCCTTTCGTCGGCTCGTCTACAAGACGCAAGTCTTCGTGAATCACGAAGGCGACTTGTACCGCACCCGTCTTACCCACTCGATCGAAGTCGCACAGATCGCACGCACGATCGCGCGCGCGCTCGCCGCGAACGAGACGCTCACCGAAGCAATCTGCCTCGCGCACGATCTCGGCCACACCGCGTTTGGTCACGCCGGCCAGGACGCGCTCAACGAGTGCATGCGGGACTACGGCGGCTTCGAGCACAACCTGCAATCGTTGCGGGTCGTGGACGAGTTGGAGGAGCGCTATGCCGAGTTCCCTGGCTTGAACCTGACGTTCGAAACCCGAGAAGGCATTCTCAAACACTGTTCACTGCAGAACGCGCGCAAGTTGGGTGATTTGGGAGAGCGCTTCATCCGTCGTCAGCAACCCAGCCTGGAGGCGCAGATCGCCAATGTCGCTGATGAGATCGCCTACAACAATCATGACGTCGATGACGGCGTGCGGGCGGGGCTCATTACGATCGAAGAGTTGCGCGACGTGAGGCTGTTCGCCCGCGAGCATGACGAAGTGATGCGGCTCCACCCGGACATCAACGGGCGCCGCGTCATTCACGAAGTCGTGCGACGCATGGTGAACCGCGTCGTTACGGATCTGATCGAGACGACCGCGTCATCCTTGCAGTCCGCTCAACTGTCGGACGCTGAGGCGGTACGACAGCACTCGGCACAGCTCGTCGGCTTCGGAGCGGAGGTGGCCAACGAACACCTGGAGCTCAAGCGCTATTTGCGCGACCATGTCTATCGACACTATCGCGTGCTGCGCATGACGACCAAGGCGCGCAAAGTCATTCACGCGCTGTTCGACAGTCTGTTCAATACACCGGCGCTGCTCCCACCGGAGCACCATCTCGCATGCGAACGGATGCAGAACGAGTCCGGCGATGTCGGCAAAGCGCGTGCGATCGCCGATTACATTGCCGGGATGACCGATCGCTATGCGTTGGCCGAGTACAAACGTCTACTGGATCCTTCGGCGCGTAGTTGAGCTTGCAAGTTGCGATGACGACACCGCTGAAGAACGACCTGCTACTGCGAGCGCTGCTGCGCCAGCCAACTGCGCGCACACCCGTATGGATGATGCGTCAAGCCGGCCGGTATCTGCCTGAGTACCGCGCGACACGCGCGCGCGCCGGCAGCTTTCTCAAGCTCTGCATGACCCCGGAGCTCGCGTGCGAGGTAACGCTCCAACCGCTGGCGCGCTTTCCACTCGATGCGGCGATTCTGTTTTCCGACATCCTCACGATTCCTCACGCGATGGGTCTCGGACTTCAGTTCGAGACAGGGGAAGGGCCGCGCATCGCGCACACGGTTCGCACCGACGCCGAACTGCGAAAGATTCACGAGCCCGATCCGCATGTGGAACTGCGTTACGTGATCGATGCGGTTGCGTTGATCCGCAAAGAGCTCGATGGTCGCGTGCCCCTGATCGGGTTTGCAGGTAGCCCGTGGACGGTTGCCACCTACATCGTCGAGGGCGGCAGCACGCGCGAGTTCGCGGCAATCAAGACGCTGCTGTATGCGAATCCCACGCTGTTGCATGGGCTGCTCGAGGTGCTCGCGCGCACGACGACGGACTACCTCAATGCACAGATCGCCGCCGGTGCTCAGGCCGTGATGTTGTTCGACACGTGGGGCGGCGTGCTCACGCCGGCGCAGTATTTGGAGTTCTCGCTTGGCTACATGCAGCGCATCATTGACGGCCTCACCCCTGAGAACGAAGGCCGCCGGGTGCCGCGCATCTTGTTCACCAAAGGCGGAGGCGCGTGGCTACCTCAAATGGCGCAGGTAGCCTGTGATGCACTCGGTGTCGATTGGACCACCGACCTGGCAACCGCCCGCAGAGCCATCGATGACAAAAAGGCGTTGCAGGGCAATCTCGACCCGAGCTGCCTCTACGGCCCCCCCGAGAAAATCCGCGCAGAAGTACAACGCGTGCTCGCCAGCTACGGTCACGGCCACGGTCACGTCTTCAATCTCGGCCATGGCATTCATCCGGGTGTGCCGCCAGAACATGCCGCCGCCATGATCGATGCCGTGCACGCATTCAGCCCGCAATATCACGCCTGATTTTCAGCGTCTTTCTTCAGCTCATCACGCAGCGTGCGGCGCAGGATTTTGCCCACATTCGTCTTCGGCAGCTCATCCCGGAAGTACACGGCTTTGGGGACTTTGTAGCCGGTCAATTCCTTGCGGCAGTGCTCGATCAGCCCTTCCGCGGTCAGCGACGGGTCCTTCTTCACGACGAACAACGCCACAACTTCACCGGAATGCTCGTCGGGCTGTGCGACCGCCGCGACTTCGAGAACGCCCGGATGCGTGGCTGCGACGCTTTCCACTTCGTTCGGATACACGTTGAAGCCGGACACCAGGATCATGTCCTTCTTGCGATCCTCGATGTACACGAAGCCCTGTGGATCCATGCGCCCGATGTCGCCGGTGCGGAGCCAGGAGCCGGGCAGCATCACCTTCTCGGTTTCGTCGGGACGTTGCCAATAGCCGAGCATCACCTGCGGACCGCGCACGCAAATCTCACCGACCTCGCCGACCGCGAGCGGTTCGCCGCCATCGTTGCGAATGGAGATTTCAGTCGATGGAATGGGCAGACCGATCGAGCCATTGAAGTCGAACGGCGCGAACGGATTGATGCATGCCGCTGGCGATGTCTCCGTCAGTCCCCACGCCTGCGTGAGCGGATTGCCCGTCGCCTGCTTCCAGCGTTCGGCGACGGCGCGCTGCACGGCCATGCCGCCGCCCAATGTGATGCGCAGCGCACTGAAGTCCACGCCCGGGAACTCAGGCGCATGCAGCAGTGCGTTGAACAAGGTGTTCACGCCGCTGATGTAGGTAAATCGATAGCGCTTCAGCTCTTTGACGAATGCGGGAATGTCACGCGGATTCACGATCAGCACATTCTGTGCGCCCAGCACCGTGAAGACGAGCCAGTTCGCGGTGAGCGCGAAGATGTGATACAGCGGCAGCGGCGTGATGACGATATTGCGCTCGAAGCGCAAGCTCGTACCCAACCACGCGCCGGCCTGCAACACGTTCGCAATCATGTTGCGATGGGTGAGCATGGCACCTTTCGCAACGCCCGTCGTACCGCCTGTGTACTGCAGGAAAGCGACATCGCCGTGGCCGACTGACGGCGGTTCCAGCTGCAGGAATCTGCCTTGAGACAAAATCCTGTCGAAGCGCACATGCCCGGGCAAGCACCACCGTGGGACCTGCTTGCGCACATGACGCACGACCAGGTTCACGATTGCGGACTTGGGAAAGTGCAACAGATCGCCAACGCCCGTCACGATGACCGTTTCGATCCCGGTGTGCCCGATCACCGCTTCGAGCGTCGCTGCAAAGTTCTCCACGATCACGATTGCACGCGCGCCCGAATCCTTGAGCTGGTGCTCCAGCTCGCGGGCCGTGTACAGCGGGTTCGTATTCACGATCGTCAGCCCCGCGAGCAGCGCTCCATAGAGCGCGATCGGATACTGCAGCACGTTGGGCATCATGAGCGCGATGCGATCGCCCTTGCGCAAGCCGGCGCTCTGCTGCAGCCAGGCCGCAAAGTCCAGCGCCAGTTGCCGATACTCCGCGTACGTGATCGTGCGTCCCAAGCTGGTGAATGCCGCATCATTTGCATAGCGCTCGCACGAGCGATCGAGCATGTCGACGAGCGATCCATACTCATCTGGATTGATATCGGCTGGGACGCCGTGCGGATAACTGCGCAGCCAGAAGCGCTCCGCGTTGCCGCCATCGGTTGCCGTCACGGCGTGCGATTCATTGTCTACGGCCATCATTACCCCCCTGTATCTACCGCGAATCAGGGTTTCTTCAGCAGCGGCAGAAGTTGTGGCCACACATTGTCCAGCAAGATGGGCTGCGCTTGTACCGTGGGATGCAATTGATCGGCCTGCATGAGCGCCGGCTGGAGCGCGACCTTGTCCAGCAGAAAATTCACGACGGGAACCCCGTGTTTGCGCGCCAGCGCCGGGAACGTCGCGAAGAACTGGCTGCTGTACGCCTCCCCGTAGTTCGGAGGGATGCGCATGCCCACCAGCAACACGGCGGCCCGCGCGTCCTGTGCGGACGTGATCATGGAATCCAAGTTCGCTTTCATGGTGGTGAGCGGCAGACCGCGCAACGCGTCGTTCGAGCCGAGCTCCAGGATCAGAATGGTGGGCTTGTGTTGTGCCAGCGCGCGCGACAGCCGTGCGCGGCCGCCTGCGGTGGTCTCCCCCGTCATACTGGCGTTGACCACACGATAGCCGTACCCTGCTTGGCGCAATCGCTGCTCTAGCAGAGCCACCCAGCTCTGGGTGATTCTCATACCGTACCCGGCACTCAGGCTGTCCCCCATGACCAGAATCGTGGGCTGCTGAGACGCCATCGCGGTGACATGCGCCGCGATTCCCATCAGCAACATTGCGGCCCAGATGCCGCGACGAGCCACTCTCCCGAGCATGAGCGATCCTGTTCTTCGTGCCGAAAACGTGACCAAGGAGGTTAGCAGCCCCGAGGGAACGCTGACCATTCTGTCCGCGGTGAGCCTGACGCTGCCGGCCGGTGAGAGTGCGGCCATCATCGGTGCATCCGGTGCTGGCAAGTCCACACTCCTCGCGCTCTTGGCCGGATTGGATGAACCGACGTCGGGACGCATCTGGCTCAACGGTGCGGAGCTCACGGCACTCGATGAGGACGGTCGTGCCGCCGTGCGGGCACGGCACGTCGGCTTCGTGTTCCAGAGCTTTCACCTCGTGCCGTCACTCACGGCACTCGAAAACGTGATGCTGCCGCTCGAGCTCGCGGGCGCGGCCAACGCGCGCGAAGCAGCCGTCGACGTGCTCAATCGAGTGCAACTGCATCATCGTCTGGGCCACTACCCGCGCCAGCTCTCGGGCGGCGAGCAGCAGCGTGTGGCGATCGCGCGGGCGTTCGTGACGCGACCCGCATTGCTGTTCGCCGACGAACCCACCGGCAACCTCGATGCGGCCACTGGCGAGCGCATCATCGAGCTCTTGTTCGAGCTGAATCGCGCTGCCAGCACCACCCTCATCATCGTGACGCACGATCCTGCAATCGCGCAGCGCTGCCGCCGCACGGTACGCATCGACGCAGGCCGCCTGGTGGCTTGAGCATGCGCACGCTGCGATTGGCGCTCATCGCGCTGTCACGCGACTATCGCTCAGGCGAGCTCACGATCCTGTTGCTCGCGCTGCTGGTGGCGGTATCTGCGTTGACGGCAGTCGGCTTCTTCACGGCGCGAGTGAATCTGGCGGTCGAGCAGCAAGCGGGCGAAGTGCTCGCCGCGGATCTGCGTTTGCGGTCGCAGCGTCCACTGAAGGACGACTACTTCGCAACGGCGCAACGCCTGGGCGCTCAGACGGCGCAGATGTCTGTATTTCCAAGCGTCGTATTCCTCGGCGATACCAGCCAGCTAGCCGCGGTGACCGCGATTACTCCGGGCTACCCGTTGCGCGGCCGTTTGAAGATTGCCTCCGCTCCGTTCGAACGCGGCGTCGAGACGAACCGCTTACCCGAACCGGGTGAGGTGTGGGCGGAAGGTCGACTGCTCGCGGCACTCAACGCCAAGCTTGGAGATCGTCTGCGAGTGGGCGCGCACGAGCTCAAGGTGACTGCAGTGCTGGCCTATCGGCCGGATCAAGGCAGTCAGTTCGTCGATCTCGCGCCCACGCTGCTGATACGGCTCGAGGATGTGCCGGCAACTCGCCTGATTCAACCCGGCAGCCGCGTGAGCTACATCGGTCTGTTTGCGGGTCCACCGAACGCGATCAATGCGCTCAAGAAGGAGCTCACCCGCATCAAAGCACGCGGTGAGCGGCTCATCGACGTTGCCGATGCAAGCCCGCAAATTCGCTCCGCCATGGAGCGCGCCGGACGCTTTCTCAACCTGGCCGCGATGGTCACGGTACTGTTATCTGCGATCGCCGTTGCGATTGCCTCACGCCGCTACGTGCGCCGCCACCTCGACACCGCAGCGCTGATGAAATGCATGGGCTCGACGCAGCGCCAGGTGCTCGCGATCAGCCTGCTGCAGTTGCTCGTCATCGGCCTTGTCGCAGCCGTGATCGGCAGTGCCGTCGGCTATCTTGCGCAGAGCGTGCTGGCCTGGATTCTCCGCGATCTCTTGCGCGGCGATTTACCGGCAGCGCCTTGGCACAGCGCCTATCTCGGACTCGCCACCGCGATTTCGATGTTGCTCGGGTTCGCGTTGCCGCCACTCCTGCAGTTGCGTCACGTGCCACCCGCACGTGTGTTGCGGCGTAACTTGGAACCGCCGCCTCTGCGTTACGTAACGGTCTACGGCGCGGCGGTTGCCGCCTTGATCGCGTTGATGGCGTACCTCGTGCGCGACGTTCGGCTCGTCGCGTATGTCGCCGTCGGCACGTTCGCCACGTTCGTGGTGCTGTTTGCCGGCGGTTGGCTGCTGGTGCGCGCGTTGAGCCGGATCCGCACGCGCGTCGGCGTGGCGTGGCGCTACGGCATTGCGAACATCGCGCGCCGTGGGCGCGAGAGTGTCGTGCAGATCGTTGCCTTCGGTCTGGGGCTGATGGTGTTGCTGCTGCTCGCGGTGGTGCGCAACGACTTGCTGGAGGACTGGCGTGCGAGCCTGCCGCAAGACGCACCCAACCACTTCCTCATCAACATTCGGCCCGACGCAGGCGAATCTCTGCGGCAGTACTTCGCAGACCATGGCGTTTCCCCGCCAGAACTGGCCCCGATGATTCGCGCCCGCCTGCAAGCAATCAACGGCGTTCCGGTCACTGAGCGCACCTTCACGACCGATCGCGCGCGCGGTTTCGTGGAGCGCGAAGCGAATCTCACCTGGTCGGCGACGCTGCCAGCCGGCAACACCATCACGGCCGGCAAATGGTGGCGGGTCGGGGACCACGGCGGCCCCCGGGTTTCGGTCGAGCAAGAGATTGCCGACGTACTTGGATTGAAGCTGGGCGATGAGCTGTCCTATGACGTCGCGGGCGAAACCGTCAACGCCAGGATCGCGAGCATTCGCCGCGTACAGTGGGACACGTTCACACCGAATTTCTTCCTGGTGTTCTCGCCCGGTGTCCTGGAGGACACGGCCGGCACGTACATCACCGCGATTCATCTCCAAACCGATCAGCGGCGCTTACTGGCGGAGTTGGTGCGGCGCTTCCCCGAAGTCACGGTGATCGACGTTGAGGCGCTGCTGACGCAAGTGCGCAATGTGATGGATAAAGCGTCGCTTGCCGTGCAGTACGTGTTCATCTTCACGCTGATTGCCGGCGTCATCGTGTTGTTGGCCGCGATCCAGTCGACGCGCGATGAGCGCCGGTACGAAAGCGCCATCTTGCGTACCTTGGGTGCGGCACGGCGAGTGGTGTTCATCGGCGTGGCTACCGAATTCACCGTGCTGGGATTCCTCGCCGGCATCCTGGCAGCCACAGGAGCCAGCGCCGCGGGTTATTTTCTAGCGCGCGAGGTATTCAATCTGCGCTACGAGCTCGATGTGCGGGTGTGGCTCGTGGGCACCATCGCCGGCTGCCTGCTCGTCGGCATCAGTGGCACCTGGGCCGCGCGCTCGGTGGTGAATCATCCGCCCGTCGAGGTGTTACGCAGAACGTGAGTGAACGCTCTGCTTACTCCAGGCCAACGGTAATCCAGCCCGCCGGCTCGAGCTGACCCCGCCACGTGTAGCCCTCCACTTTGAACACGTACTGTCCCGGCCCGAACGCGGAGGAATTCAGCGCCAGGCGCAGCTCGCGGTTGGAATCGCGTGCCACCCGGCGTAGAACGAGCAAGCGGGCGTCGTCGCGTTTCTGAATCGTGATCTGATACTGCGCGTACGCGAGCTCGGCCGTATCGATGCTCAGCTCCAGGAGCTGAGCCGGCTCAGGCCAGCCAAGAGAGATCGTGGGCTCGACTGGCACACCACCGCGATTGAGCTGCACTTTGAAGTTCTGCACGTTCGATGGCGCCTGCAGCTGCGATTTCTGCACGGATTGCTTCAGGTGCTGGAGTTCCGCGGCCAAGGAGCGCGCGCGCAAGCCATAGAGCACGGTACCCGCCGCCAGTAGCGCGACTGCCGCGAGCAGCGAATACACCAGACCCTTGCTCGCACCGACCGCGTGACGCACGACCCGCGCCGGTGCGTCGTCCTCTTCATCGCTGTCCAGGCCTTCGGTCGCCGCGATCGTCACGCTGGATGGGATCGTTTGAAACATCCCCGTCTCGCTGTGTTCCAGCGGTTGCCGGGAGAGCCGCGCCTTCAAGCGCACGGGAATGGGCATGTCCTGCAACACGTCCGGATGCTCGAGGCAGTACTTCTCGAACTGCCGTGCCTCTCGCACCGTCAGGTCGCCTGCCAGGTAGCGATCCACGATGCGCTGCTCTTTGATGCTTTGCTGATCCATACCCGGATTCGAGACGCCGCCTCGTCGGCGAACGGCGTACACAGTAAGCGCGGTGATGTCAGGGGTAAAGAAGAAGCGCGCTCAAACGTTCACGCGGCGCGCGCGATACAGGCTGTCGAGCGCATAGATCGACAGTGCCAGCCAGATCAGGCAGAAGCCCCAAAGTCGTGCACGCGGCATGGGCTCGTGGAAGAGCCACACGCCCAAGGCAAGCTGTAACGACGGCGCCAGATACTGAATCAAGCCGATCGTCGAGTAGGGAATGAGTCGTGCGCCGTATGAAAACAGTGCGAGCGGCACTGCCGTGACCACGCCGCCCAGCATGAGCAGCACATCGATAGGCCACCCGATATGACCGAATGCGACGCGATCATGCGCAGCCATCCAGCCCAGTGCCGCGAGTCCAAAGGGGAAAATCAGTAACGTTTCGGTCGCAAGGCCGGTGACCGCCTCCACGTTCATCATTTTCCGAATGAGGCCGTACGAGCCGAAAGAGCACGCCAATACCAGCGAAATCCATGGCAGGCGGCCCGCAAACCAGGTCAGGTATGCCACCCCGCCGACGGCGCACGCCACCGCCACGCACTGCCACAGATTCAAGCGTTCGCGCAGAACGAGCACGCCCAGTACGACATTCACCAGGGGATTGATGAAATAGCCCAGGCTCGTCTCGATCACGTGGCCGCTGTGGACCGCCCACACGTACACGAACCAGTTCACCGTGATCAGCGTGGCTGAAAGCATCAACCGATTGCGCGTCGGGCCGTCGAGCAGGGCGTGCTTCACGCCTGCGAGTGCCCGCTTCCACGCCAGCCAACCGAGCACGAACACGCAGCACCACAGCGCGCGTTGAATCATGATCTCGAGCGGTGAAGCGAGCGCGAGCGCCTTCAGATAGACCGGCAACAAACCCCAGATCAGGAATGCACCGACCGCGGCCGCGAAGCCGCGCGTGCCGTCACTTCGCGTCATCGTGAGGCTGCGCGCAATGCGCGCACTGCGGTCGATAGCGCTTCACCAGTCGATCCAACGTCGCGCGATGTCGTTGCTCCGTTGCGGCACGCGCTGCCTGTGAAGGGGCGCTGTCGTCATACCCGAGCGTCACGACGCGCACGTGTGTCGTGGCGCCCGCAATGGAATTGAAATAGATCACCGTCCAGGTCTTCAGGAACGCATCGCGGTTCGCAAACGCGGCCGGCACCTGCGTGGGCCGGGAGGCGAGCATGTGGGGCGGGTCGAACGCGAGGAGCTCGCGTGCCATGCTGTTCTCGTCTCCCAGCGTGCCGCCCGCATCGGCGTGTGTGCGCACCAGACCACCAATCCGCAGGTCGACGTCGGCCTTTGCAGCGCCGAGCTCCTGATAGCCCGCGGCCGTCGTGAAGAGTGCCCATACCGTGTCGATCGGCGCGTTGACGACGGCTTCCGTCACCAACGCTTCTGCCGCATGAGCATGCGCATCGACTGCGAGCCACAACGTGACACTCGCCAGCAGGGCTCGTACGCTTCGCCCCCCGGCTCGCAGGTGAGCCGTCGCATATTCGCTCAACACGTCGTTGGTCTCCGCAATCTTGTTCTTGCAGTTGAAATCCCGTCGCTTCGCGGTACTCGCCCTCGCGCTCTTTGGGGCAGACCTTGCCCACGCGCATCCAGGGCCGCTCGACAAAGCAGGCTGTCACGCCACCCCGAGCACGCACAAGATACATTGTCATCCGCAATGGGCAGCACAGTTGCCGCCGCTCGATGCGGAAGGCGTATTCACAGGTGTCGTGCGCTGGGTCATGGATGGCGATACGTTGCAGGTGCTCGTGCGCGGCCGCGCGATGGATGTGCGCCTCGCAGAAGTCGATGCCCCGGAGCGCGCACAACCGTATGGTTGGGAAGCGGCTCTCACCCTGATCGATCTCGTGCGCAATCGCGCGGTGCGCGTGGCGCCGTATGACGTCGATCGCTACGGTCGGGTCGTGGCCCATGTCTATGTGGGCGAGCGGGACATCGGCCGTGAGCTCGTACAGCACGGCGCGGCATGGTTCTACTCACGCTACGCGAGCAGTGCCGACTTGTTTGCAGTCGAACGTCAGGCGCGAGCGGAGAGGCGCGGACTGTGGGCGCTGGCCAAGGAAGAACGGATCGAACCGTGGGAGTGGCGCCGCCGCCAGCGTCGAGCATCGAACGGTGCCCCTGACCCAACCCTTCCCCGCGCCGCGGAAAAGGAAGAGAGGCCGACTCAGGACTAAAGGGGCCTTCATCCTGCCCTGCTACCATGCACTGCGGGCGCAGCTCGCATCACCCGATAACGGTTCGAGGATTCCATGAGCACGAAGGCAAAGACGGCCATCACGCCCACTCGCGCGGAGAATTACGCCGAGTGGTATCAGCAAGTGATTCGCGCCGCCGATCTGGCGGAGAACTCGGCCGTGCGTGGCTGCATGGTGATCAAGCCGTGGGGCTATGCCCTGTGGGAAAACATGCAGCGCGTGCTGGACGACATGTTCAAGGCCACGGGTCACCAGAACGCTTACTTCCCGCTGTTCATTCCCCTTTCTTTCCTGGAAAAGGAAGCGGCACACATCGAAGGGTTCGCCAAGGAATGTGCGGTCGTGACGCACCATCGCCTGGAGGCTCGCGACGGCAAGCTGGTGCCGGCGGGCGAGCTGGAAGAGCCGCTCATCGTGCGTCCCACCTCAGAGACGATCATCGGCGATGCGTTCTCCCGCTGGGTGCAGAGCTATCGCGACCTGCCGCTGCTGATCAATCAATGGGCGAACGTCGTGCGCTGGGAGATGCGCACGCGCATGTTCCTGCGCACCACCGAGTTCCTGTGGCAGGAAGGCCATACCGCCCATGCGACGCGGGAAGATGCCATTGCCGAGACACTGCGCATGCTCGACGTCTATGCCGAGTTCGCGGAAGCGTGGCTCGCCATGCCGGTGATCAAGGGCGAGAAAACGGCGGGTGAGCGCTTCCCAGGTGCCGAACAGACGTTCTGCATCGAAGCGATGATGCAGGATCGCAAGGCACTGCAGGCCGGCACGAGTCATTTCCTCGGCCAGAACTTTGCCAAGGCGAGCAACATCCAGTTCCTGGATCAGACCGGCATACATCAGTTCGCGTGGACCACGAGCTGGGGTGTGTCGACGCGCCTGATCGGCGGCATGCTCATGACCCATTCCGACGACGATGGTTTCGTGTTGCCGCCCAAGTTGGCGCCGACACACATCGCGATCATCCCGGTCATTCACACCGACGACGTGCGCCCGCGCGTGCTCGAGTATTGCCACGCGGTTGCGAACGCGTTGCGGGCGCAGCGCTTCGCCGATCGACCCATCAATGTCGTGGTCGATGAGCGCGACGAGCGCAGCGGCGAGAAAGTGTGGCACTGGATCAAGAAAGGTGTGCCGCTGCGGATCGAGATCGGACCGCGCGATATCGAGAAGGATGCCCTGTTCGTCGGCCGTCGCGACCGCACGCCCAAGGACAAGCAGGCCGTGCCTCGCGAAGAGTTCGTCCGCACCGTTGCCGACAGTTTGCAGTCCATACACGACGGCCTGCATGCGCGCGCGCTGGCTCACCGGCAGGCGCACGAGTACAGGATCGATACGAAAGAAGAGTTCTATGCGTTCTTCACCGCCGAGCGCGAGGAACCCAACAAGCCCACGCCGATCCATGGCGGGTTTGCCCTGACCCACTTCTCGGGCGAACCCGCACTGGAGCAGCAGATCAAGGATGAGCTTTCGGTGACCGTGCGGTGTATTCCGTTTGGCCCCGACGAGCCCGGCGTGTGTCCATTCACGGGTCGTCCGAGCGCAAAGCGTGTGGTCTGGGCCAAAGCCTATTAGTTACCGCGCAGACAATTTGCGCAAACAGCTTCCTCTGCTACAGAAAAAACGCGGCGCGTAACCTGCAAAAAGCGTCGCCGATCACGAACGCTGTCTTAGCGCGTTGATTGCGCGCGTCGTGCTTGCTCGCCGCAAGCAACGTGCGAACACGCTCACCACTGCGAAAAAAGCGCATTCGCTGCGGCACTACCCGAAGCAGGTGTCAGCGAAACGGAGACGTCGCGAATTCGGTGCAAACACTGCAATTCGTACAACGTGCTTTTGTCGTACCGGTTCGACAATTGCGAGCTGCGCAACGCGGCCGCTTACTTCCCGCCAACCTCATTCGCACGCGAGCCAATCGTTCAAAGCTCGCGCGTGCATGAAGGTCTCTCACAAGGCTCTGCGGTCGCTTCAGGTCCAGGGCGCGATTGACCGGAAATGGGGACGTCTTCGTCGCTGAGACGAAGCTCATCGTCGTGTTTTGTTCAGGGCAAAACCGTCGCGAGATGGTGACGCAAAGCTCTGCGTCCTGCGGGTGCGCGCATGCACCAGCACGGAACGGCAGGGCCGCCGAAACACGCTTCGACAACGCTGCTCATGGGGCAGGGACGTTGTCGCAGCGGCGTCAGCACTTGCTAGTCGGACGCCCTTGGGAGGATTTTCATGCCGATCGCCACCGTCGACGCTCGCCGCTTTCGCGCGGGCGTGATGTCCATCTTTGCTGCGGCAATGTTCTTGGCTTCTGTCGCAAGCTACGCCGCCATTCCCGTGATATCCGGCACGCCGCCGACGACCGTGGCGTTGAACGGCGCATACAGTTTCACGCCGAAGGCCTATGACCCTGACGGCACTGCGGTGAAGTTCTGGATTGCAAACCGTCCGTACTGGTGCAGCTTCGATCCGGCAACGGGCCGTCTCTGGGGTACTGCGAAGGCCGCCGGCACCTTCTCGAACATCACGATCTACGCAAATTCGGGCGGTCAGAACTCGAAGTCGCTGCCGGCATTCTCGATCGCGGTGGGCGGCTCGACCTCGGGTGCACCGACCATCTCGGGCACACCATCGAAGACAGCCACGGTTGGCACGGCTTACCGCTTCCAGCCCACGGCTAAAGACCCCAACGGCGACAAGCTGACGTTCTCGATCGCCAACCGGCCGAACTGGGCAACGTTCAGCACGACGACTGGCCTGCTGTCGGGTACCCCGACCGCCGCGAATGTTGGCACGTTCTCCAGCGTCTCCATCAAAGTGACGGACGGCAAGACCACTGTCAGCCTGCCCACGTTCTCGGTCACCGTGTCGCAAACAACGTCGGGTGCGCCGACGATCGCGGGTACGCCGGCGACCTCGGTGGTGGTGGGCAACACCTATCGATTCCAACCCACGGCGAAGGATCCCAACGGCGACACGCTCGGATTCTCGATCGTGAACCGCCCGGCCTGGGCCACCTTCAGCACGGCCACGGGCGTCCTGACGGGTACCCCGACGCTGGCGAACGTCGGCACGTTCTCCAACGTCACCATCCGCGTGAGCGATGGCAAGACGACGACCAGCCTGGCCCCGTTCGCGATCACGGTCGCGCAGAGCTCGAGCGGCACGGCCTCGCTGTCGTGGACGCCGCCAACGCGGAACACGAACGGTACCTCGCTGACCAACCTGGCGGGCTACCGCATCTACTACGGCACCAGCTCCTCGGCGCTCACGAGTCAGATCCAGATCGCGAACGCGGGGATGGCGAGCTATGTGGTGCAGAGCCTGCCGAAGGGAACCTATTACTTCGGTGTTCGTGCCTACAACAGCTCAGGCACGGAGAGCAGCTTGTCGAACCTCGCCTCGAAGACAATTCAGTAACGGGAGCTCCGATGCCTCCAGCCGAGATCGTAGCCGCACGGCTCCAGCAGCGACGCTGGCTCGGTACACGGCCAGGGAAGGCCGTGGAAACGCTCGCTCTGGAACAGAGAGCAGGCTGGAGCGAGCCGTTGACGATGGTACCGGCCAGCTCGCGCGTCACAGCCGGCAAGTGGCGCTCGCTGTCGCCAGCGGACCTGTACCGCCCGGCCGGTCTCGATCGTCTCAAGGCGAGTCTGGTGGCGCACGCGGAGCAATCGATCTTCGGTTGAGTCGATCCTTCGGTAGGCTAGCGGCCGCGTGACGCACGTGACCTCTGGCCACCATGGATTTCGCAGCAGACATTCTCATCGTTCTGGGCGCCGCCTTCGGCGCCGGTCTCGTCGATGCCATGGTGGGCGGTGGTGGTTTGATCCAACTGCCGGCACTCTTCGGGGTCTATCCCAATACACCGCCCGCGTACCTCCTGGGTACGAACAAGCTTTCCGGCATGTTCGGTACGGCGAGTGCGGTCGTCCGCTTCTCCCGCCACGTCGTCATCCCCTGGCGAGCGCTTACGCCACTCGCAGTCGTCACGTTTCTCGGCGCCATGGCCGGTGCGCTCACGGCGACGCATACGCCAGCCCATGTGTTTCGGCCGTTGGTGCCGGTGCTGCTCGTGGGCGTGCTGGTGTATTTGCTCAGAAGCAAGTCGCTGGGCACGGAACACAGGCCACTTGCTTTCGCCGGCCGACATCACGGGTTGGGCGCCGTGTGGATTGCAGCCATCGGTTTCTACGATGGCTTCTTCGGCCCCGGCACCGGCAGTTTCCTCATGTTCGTGTTCGTGCGGCTGTATGGCTTCGACTTCCTCAATGCCGCCGCGTCCGCCCGGGTGTTGAACGTCGCGACCAATGTCGCCGCGTTGCTGCTCTTTGGCAGTCACGGCACCGTCCTTTGGGGACTCGGCGCTGGCATGGCTGTTTGCAACATCGCGGGGGCACTGCTCGGGACCCGGCTCGCACTGAAGGGCGGCAGTCACTTCGTGCGCAAGGTGTTCGTCGGCGTCGTATCGATGCTCATCGTCCGCACCGCCTGGACGGCGTTCACGGGTTGACGGTGCTGCACGAAGCGTCGACAGTCGGATGAGCTGAACCTGCAAACCTTCCAGCCGTGAGCCTCGCCAGCAAGACTCTCTTCATCACCGGTGCCTCCCGCGGTATCGGCTTGGATCTGTTCATCGATTGAGCGCCGTCATGACGACAACACGACAGTGGGGCACGCTCAATGGGCGTCCGCCCGTCGTCATTGCGCATCGCGGCGCATCCGGCTATCGGCCCGAGCACACACTCGAGTCGTACGCCCTCGCGATCGAGATGGGTGCTGACTATATCGAGCCCGATCTGGTGAGCACGCTGGACGGCGCGTTGATTGCCCGCCATGAACTGTTGCTGGATGCAACGACGAACGTGAGCAGCCTGTCGCAG
The DNA here is from genome assembly GCA_035276085.1 of Steroidobacteraceae bacterium. Lineage (GTDB taxonomy): Bacteria > Pseudomonadota > Gammaproteobacteria > Steroidobacterales > Steroidobacteraceae > DATELY01. The sequence continues at coordinate 18,555 of DATELY010000186.1, forward strand.
TTCGCTGCTCGCAAGACCACGCGAGTGATGGACGGTGTGGCGACTACCGGATTCTTCGCCTGCGACTTCACGCTGGATGAGATTCGGCAACTCCGCGCGCTCCAACCCAATCCCGCGCGCTCGAAGGCGTACGACGGTCGCCTGCTCGTACCCACCTTCGATGAGATTTTGCAGCTGCTCGTGCGTGAGCAAGCGCGACGCGGTCGAGTGATCGGCGTCTATCCCGAAACGAAGCATCCTGACTTTCACCGCGCGCTGGGCTTGCCGCTCGAAGATCGCATGTTGGATCTGCTGGGCCGCTACGGTCTCGACCACGCCCAGGCACCTGTCTGGCTGCAGTCCTTCGAATCCGCCAACTTGCAGTACATGCGACGGCGCACAGCACTGCCGATGGCGCAGCTCATCGACGTCAACGCAATCCGCTTCGACGCCAGCGAGCCTCAGTTCGACATCGCGAACTACGACGATCCGCGCGGCGGTGCAGCGCCGCGCACGCTCTCCGACATTGCGCGGTACGCGCAGGCAGTCGCGCCATGGAAACGCATCATCGTGCCGGCGCGCGATGCGATTGCAGCAGCAAAGAACGACGGAGATCGGGAAACGCTGCCGCCGCGCAACTTCATTGCGGCTGCACATCAAGCCGGACTGGAAGTGCATACCTGGACCTTCCGCAACGAGCCCGGCATGTTGGCGCGCAACTATCAGGGCGAGCCGTTACGCGAGTTCACGGAATTCTTTGCGTTGGGCATCGACGGAGTGTTCGCCGATTTTCCGGATACTGCGTTGGCCGCACGCGCGAAGTTTGAGTGCCTCCCTTAGGTTCCACTGCATGTGCTGCCTTCGTCCAATAGCAACACCCGATCGAACTGCGGAAACTACAACCGCAGTGTGAAGCACTCCTCAGATGACGTTCAGCTAAGGAACTGCACCATCGCCATCGAGTGATGCAGAACGCAGTTTCAACGCGTAAGCCTTACGAAGCCCGTTCTGTCGCTCAACGGCGTCGGTTGGCAGCCGATCTTCTAATGCAAGAGAGAAGAATCGGAACTGGTCCAAGCAACGAACGTTTGTACGTCGAATGCCAAGAGGTTCGCGCGATGAAAACGAAAGCCGGTTGGGGTATGCACTTACGGGAGCTGGTGGGCTCGCAGTTGGACACGATGATCTATGCCCTGCAGTGGGCACGCGATCCCCGCAGCATTCAGACTGGCGCACATCATCGGCGTATTGGCGCCACCAGCGCGGAGAGCACATCGATCTGCCGCCTGTGGGCGAGTGCGTCGGCTCGTCGTTGGGATTGAGCGACATCAGCGCAAACAAATGCGCGCCGCAGAGGCGCGCATTGAACAGAATCCAGTCGAAGATCGTTAGTCGATTCCGTTCGCCCCCGGACCCTGAGCTCGCCGGAGAGCCGAAGGGCTCGAAACGAGGAGCGTTTCGACCAGCTCACCGCGAACGGCAGTACACGTCACATCACGCGTACTTCGCCAGAATCTTCTTGAGCCCCGCGCTGCCCGGCGTCAGTTTTTCATACGGCAGCTTGTTCAGCGCCGTGGCGGGCGTGCCGTTCACGTCGTGGAACTCAGGGCTCTTCTCGTCGAGATAGATCAGCCCCGTCACGTATTCGTTCTGCGCCTGCCGGTCACGTACGTACTCGAACACTTTGCCGCGATTGGTCGGGTCGTAGTTCGGGTCCAGCTTACGTAAAATCACCTGGCTGCCATCGTGCAACGTCACTGGCGTCGCCTCGCCCTGCGCATAGCTCGCCGTGATCGCCTTCGCGGGAGGCACGAAGTCGGCTTGCACGACTTCCTCGAAGTGATCGCGCACGAACTGGTAGCTCTTCGTCGAGCCTTCGTGGTCGTTGAACGTGACGCACGGCGAGAGCACGTCGATCAGCGCGAACCCGTTGTGCTTGAGACCCGCCATGATCAGCGGTACGAGCTGCTCTTTATCGCCCGAGAAGCTGCGTGCGATGAACGTCGCACCCAGCGTGAGGGCGGCCAACACGGGATCGATCGGCGGCTGCACGTTGGCCTCACCGCGCTTGGCCTTGGTGCCGATGTCCGCGGAGGCCGAGAACTGTCCCTTGGTCAGGCCGTACACGCCATTGTTCTCGACCATGTACAGCATGTTGATGTTGCGACGGATCGCATGCGCGAACTGACCGAAGCCGATCGATAGCGTGTCGCCGTCGCCGGAGACGCCGATGTAGTACAGCTCGCGATTCGCGGCGCTCGCGCCCGTCGCGATCGAAGGCATGCGGCCGTGCACCGAGTTGAAACCATGTCCGCCGCTGACGAAGTACGCCGTCGTCTTCGACGAGCAGCCGATGCCTGACAGCTTCACCAGTTGCTCGGGGCGGATCGAAAGCTCCCAGCAGGCTTCGACGATGGCGGCGGTGACCGAGTCGTGACCGCAGCCGGCGCACAACGTCGACATACCGCCTTCATAGTCGCGACGCGTGAGCCCGAGTTCGTTGCGCGGCAGGCGGGGATGAGCGATGCGCGGCTTGGAAATGGAAGTCATGGCTTCAAGGCTCTGACGTAGGTTGAGTTAGGCGCTGACGACTCGCAGCGCGCCCGCATTGGGGAGTGCGGCGATGACGCCATCCACGACCGTTTGTGCGTTCAGGGGCATCCCCGCGTAGTGCAATATCGACCGCAGTCGGGCTTTATCGACCGCCGTTTCCAGCGTGAGCAGACTCTTCAGCTGCGCATCGCGATTCTGCTCGATCACGAAATTCGTCTCGTGAGCGGCGAGGAACTGATCCACTTCCGGGCCGAAGGGGAAGGCGCGGATACGCAGATAGTCGACCTCGATGCCGCGGCGCTTCAGGATCGTCACGGCTTCCTGCACGGCCCCATCGCAACTGCCGACGGACACCAAGCCGATCGCATGGCCCGAGCCTTGAACGATCGCTTTCGGTACCAGCGTTTTCGCGGTATCGAACTTGCGACGCAAGCGATCGAGCACGACCTGGTATTCGGCTGAATCTTCCGTGTAGGTGCCGTACTGGTTGTGGCCCGAACCGCGCGTGAAATACGCGCCCTTGGGATCGACACCCGGCAGCGTGCGGTATGGAATGCCATCACCGTCGGAATCGAAGTAGCGATGGAATTTCGTGATCTTCTCGAGCTGCTCTTTGGAGAGCACCTTGCCGCGATCGGGTTGATAGCTGTCGTCCCACTTCAACTCCGGCACCATCCAGTCGTTCATGCCGATGTCGAGATCGGTGAGCACGAAGACCGGCGTCTGCAGCCGTTCGGCCAGATCGAACGCCTGCACGGAGAGATGAAAACCTTCTTCGGGATTCGCCGGGAACAACACGACATGGCGAGTATCGCCATGGGATGCGTAGGCCGCGGCCAGGATGTCGCCCTGCTGCGTGCGCGTTGGCATGCCCGTCGAGGGACCGACTCGTTGCACATCGAACAGCACGGTCGGCACCTCGGCGTAATAGGCAAGGCCGATGAACTCCCCCATGAGCGAGATGCCGGGGCCGCTGGTCGGTGTGAACGACCGCGCACCGTTCCACGCCGCACCGATTACGACACCGATCGCAGCCAACTCGTCCTCGGCCTGCACGATCGCGTAGTTGCGCTCACCCGTCTGCGGGTCCACGCGCCACTTCGAGCAGAAGCTCTTGAACGCATCCATCAAGGACGTGGACGGTGTGATCGGATACCACGCACCCACCGTTGCACCGGCGAACATGCAACCCAGGCCGCACGCGGTGTTGCCGTCCATCAAGACGTAGCCACGCGTGGCGTCCATCTTCTCGACGCGCAGCGGCAGCGGACACTTGAAGTGCTCGCGGGCGTACTGATAGCCCATCTCCATCGCACGCACGTTGGCGTCGAGCAACGACTTCTTGTTGCCGTAGCTCTCGCCCAGCAACGTGCGCATGACATCGAGATCGAGATCGAACAACGCGCCGAGCACACCGGCGTACATGATGTTCTTCAACAGAATGCGCGAGCGCACGCCTTGGAAGGTCTCGTTGCACAAGCGCGCGAGCGGCACGCCGAGGATCGTGATGTCCTCGCGCGCCAGAAGACCCGGGCGCGGCCAGCTCGAGTCATAGAGCAGATACCCGCCGGGGCTCACCTCTTTGAGGTCGTGGCCGTACGTTTCGGCATTCATCGCGACCATCAAGTCGATGCGGCCGGAGCGTGCCATGTGACCTTCGCGCGTCACACGGATCTCGTACCACGTGGGCAGGCCCTGAATGTTGGACGGGAAGTAGTTCTTGCCGATGACCGGCACGCCCATCCGGAAGATGGACTTCATCAAGAGAGCGTTGGCGCTGGCGGAACCCGTGCCGTTGACGTTCGCGAGCTTGATGACGAAGTCGTTTACGCGGTCTTGCGAGTCTGTTGGGGCCATGATGAACCATCACCTGCACGGGGGAACTTCAAGCTGGACTTCTGCATGTCCCACGCGGAGGTCGGACAGCGCTCGGCACACAGGCCGCAGTGCACGCAAACGTCCTCGTCTTTGACCATGACGCGGCCGGTTTGTTTGAGCGGCTCGGACACGAACAGCGGCTGAGCCACGTTGCGGGCCGGTGTTTTGAGGCGTTCCCGCAGGGCAACTTCTTCACCGTTCGCGGTCATCGTCAGACAGTCCACCGGACAGATATCGATGCAGGCATCGCATTCGATGCAGAGCTTCGCGTCGAACACCGTTTGCACATCGCAGTTCAAGCAACGCTGCACTTCCGCCTGTGTCTGCTCAGCGGTGAAGCCAAGCTCCACTTCGATGTCGACGCGGCGGAAGCGCTCCTTCAGGCTCACGTGCGGCATCAGCCGCCGCTCGAGCGGGGCATAGTCGTTCTTGTAAGCCCATTCGTTGTGAGCCATCTTGCGGCTCTGCAGCTGCAGTTCCGGCCGGGGTCGCTCGTTCACGGCCAAGCCCTTGCAGAACAGATCGATCGAGATCGCGGCCTGGTGGCCGTGCTCGACGGCCCAGATGATGTTCTTGGGACCGAACGCGGCATCGCCACCGAAGAACACACTCGGACGCGTCGACTGGAACGTGTTCGTGTCCACCTTCGGCACGTGCCACTTGTCGAACTCGATGCCGAGATCGTTCTCGATCCAGGGAAATGCGTTTTCCTGACCGATCGCGAGAATCACGTCATCGCACGGGAAGAAGGCTTCGCCGACGACACGTTCCTGGGTGATGTTGCCCTTGGCATCCAGGTCGTACTCCATGCGCTCGAAGAGCATGCCCGTGAGCTTGCCGTTCTCGTGCACGAAGGCTTTCGGCGCGTGATTGATGACGATCTCGACGTTCTCTTCTTCCGCGTCGTCCAGTTCCCACGCCGAGGCCTTGAAGAAGTTGCGCGGCTTGCGCGCCATCACCTTCACGTTCTTCGCACCGAGCCGGAGCGAAGTGCGGCAGCAATCCATCGCGGTATTACCGACGCCGATGATCAACACGCGCTCGCCGATCTTGTCGACGTGCTGGAAGGCGACCGATTCCAGCCAGTCGATGCCGATGTGGATGTTGCCGGCCTGATCGCGGCCCGGAAGTTTCAGATTCTTGCCCTGCGGGGCGCCACTGCCGATGAACACGGCATCGAATTCACCCGAGCCGAGCAGCTGCTTCAGGCTCGTGACGGGCGTACCGAGACGGAGGTCGACGCCGCGGTCGACGATGTACGCGATCTCCTCATCCAGCACTTCGGCCGGCAAGCGGAAGGAAGGAATGTTCGTGCGCATCAACCCGCCGGGCGTGCCCCAGCGCTCGAAGATCACCACTTCGTACCCGAGCGGCAGCAGATCGTCGGCGACGGTGAGCGACGCCGGACCCGCACCAATACAGGCCACACGCTTGCCATTCTTCAGCTTCGGCACCGAGGGGAGCGCAGCACGAATGTCCTCTTCACGGTGATCCGAGGTCACTCGCTTCAGCCGGCAGATCGCAACCGGTTTCTCCTCGATGCGTCCCCGCCGACACGCCGGCTCGCAGGGGCGATCGCAGACGCGTCCCAGGATGCCGGGGAATACGTTCGATGCGCGGTTGATCAAGTACGCCTCGGTGTAGCGTCCTTGACCAATCAGGCGGATGTACTCGGGAACGTCGGTGTGAGCCGGGCAGGCCCATTGGCAGTCGACTACCTGATGGAAGTAGTCGGGATTACGGACATCGGTCGCTTGCACCGGGACGAGGCCCTCTCACGTGGGCGCCTTTCATGCGGCGGGACGGCGAGACTACTCGCTCGACTGTGTGAAAGGAAGCACTCGACCGGTGCACTTCCTACAGCAATTTGCACCGCTTCGATTCAGTTGACGCGCACCTGAAAGCGCAGCTCGAACCAGGGGTTTCCGGCCCCGCTGCTGGCCGCCATGGTGCCGTCCGGTCGCAGTCTTATATGTGTGACCGCGGGGTCGCAGCCGTTGGCGTTGGGTGTGGGTGTGTAGGTCCACGTGGTACCGCCATCGTTGGAAAACTCGAGATCATCGCTCGTGCTGTTCAGGGCCGTGTAGGTCCAGGTCACGCCGCTTGCGGGTGTGCCGTTCACGAATGCGACTGGCCCCGACCCCGCGGTGCCTTGATCGAGCACATACAGCGCCGTGTTCGCCGGAATGGCATCGCTGATGCTGAGCGAATTGCCATCGACCGTTGCAGGACCTGTATTCGTCAGCCGCACCGCGTAGCGTTCGATGGCGCCAGGAATGCTCTTCGGCTGGGTCGTGCCGCTCAATGGGTCGGAGATGACCGTGACGGTTTTCTGATGCGTCAGGTTGGGCGCTCCGGCGACGATCAGATTGCCGCTGAACTCAGAGGTCTGGTTGCTCAGTGTGGCGGTCGCCGTGAGCGTAGTCCCGACCGCAACTCCTGACGGAACCGCGATGCGGAAAAAAAATCGGTTGGTCGTATCCGTACCCTGCGTCAATCCGTTCACGTTGGCTGGACCGTACGTCCCGGTCGTGGCATCCAGGTCGGATCCGGAGCCTTCCGTCAGACTCGTGAGATACGTGAGACCTTCGCCGAACCCCGTCGGATCGGCCTGCGCCACATACAGCTCGAGCAACGCGCCGGGCCGTCCGAAACCACGGAGATACAACTCCGAACCAACGACGTTCGCGCTCACCAGCACAGGGAAGTTCAGCAGCCCGTTGGGTCCTGTGTCGGCGTCGTTGTTGTCGTTGATCGTGACGCCGTTGACCGCGCCATGAGTGTTCGGATCGATCGTCGTGCGTGGGTCCAGGTCGATCCCGATATTGCCGTTGTTGCTGAAGACGTTCTGACTGATGCGGGTGTTGGTCGCCTGCATCACGAGCAAGCCGGGTCCGGCGGTGCCTGCGATGCGATTGCGATAGAGCAGCACGTTGCTGCCGCCGTACGAGTAACTCACCAAGCCCAATGGTTCCGATGAAGGCGTCGAACCGCTGGCAAAGCCGTTGTTGAGAATCGAGTTGTTCTGCACGGTGACGTTCGTGAGCGCGCCCGCGCCAAAGCCCAGCTCGATGCCACCGCCGGCCTGATCGCGAGTGAGATTGTTCTCGATGAGCACGTTGGTCGCGTTGCCGACGATCAGGATGCCGTCGTACGTCGTCGTGTGGCCGCTATCGGGTCGCGCGACCTCGTTGAAGCTCACGATCGCGCCGCTGCCGGGACTGTCGCCGCGAATACCCGAGTTGTTCACCTTCACATAATTGTTGCGCACAATGGCATTCGTGCCGGTGAAGGTGATGCCGTAGGCCGCCCCGCTCACTGCGCTGCTGACGCCGCTCGCCGTCATGCCCACGAGATTGTTGCGGGCAGTGCCGCTCGCGCCGCTCAGTACGATGTAGCCCTGGCGCAGGGCGAAGCCGTTGATGCTCTGATTGCTGCCGCCGAGCGTGATGATGCGATCGCCGCAGAGGAGCTCGACTTCTGGCCTTTGAAATGCGGGCAGCGAAATGTTGTCGACGCCCACCATGCCGCCCGTGCCGAGAGTGCCGGCGTTGGTGTTGCCGATGCTGACGGTCTGGGTGGTGGCGTCGAGTCGAGTGTTGGCGCCTGTGAGCATCAGCGTGTCGGCCAACGTGATCAACGCGACACCGGACGACAGCGCCGCTGATGGAACCATGAAGATGCTGGATTCGTAGCCGCCCGGCAGCGAGCTGTTGAAGCCATCCAGCTGGCCGCTGCCGCTTTGCGCCAGCGAGCCTTCGCCGCCCAACGCATTCGCATTGATGATGAACTGCCGCAGACTGCCTTGGCATGGAAACAAGGTGCCCGTGGGGCCACAGCTGGCAACGTCGTCGACGTTGACGATCGTGTCGAAGTTGAAGCCGAAGTCCACGCCGTTAACGGTGGACGTGCCGGTTGCGAGCAGGACGGTGGTGATCGATTGCGGTGTGTAAGAGCCGGCACTCGTCTGTGCGGCCAGCGTGCCGGACGTTCTGCTTGGCGCATCGCTGAGCGCCGGATTGACTCCGCCAATGGCATTGGTCGCGTTCACCGCGGTCCCCGATGCGGCATCCGTGCGAAACGTCTGCACCGGGATACAGGTGGAGCAGGAGCCCCGTGACGAAGTCACCGTACCGTTGACCACGCGCACGATGTAAGTGTCCGCCGGGAGCCCGGTGAAGCTGTACACCCCGGCATTGCCGGAAACGGTCGCCGTCGTCGTGGAGGAGAAGAAATTGAAGTTGGAGCCGCTCTCCTGATAAAGCTCCACGCGCACGCCGTTGCGACGCGAAATGCCGGCAGTACTGAGCGGCCTGCCCGCACCGCCACCGTAGTTCACATCCTCGAACACCGTGCCTTGAATCGTCGCCGCCCGCACGGCCTGCAACGGCAGCAGCAGGAGCCCCAGTGCGGCCGCGAAAGTCAGTGCGAGCAGACGCCGTGTTTGCGGTTTAACGGAAGGAAGCTTCACCAGTGCCTTGTTCAGGGTAACCACTAAGGACGGCAAGCCTATTGAGGCAAACACCCAGCTCCCTTCGAGCTGATCACACTTCCCACGCTTATGTCGGGGTGACCAACGAGAGCGAGAACTGCGCCCGTATCGCCGTGAATTTCCACGCGTGAGCCCGGCTCATCGCTCAAGGCAGTCAGCTGCGCGAAATGAGATGTGATGCGCACCTCGTGCACGGTTCACAGTTACAGCTGAGACCTTCATCCCAAAACTGATGGGCCCGCTGCGACTCTCCCTGGCGACAGCGTCAGGGAAAGCGCGAAGCACTCGGCAGTTCTGGCCATAACTTGAGCCCACCCGCAGGAGAGTGCGAAGGCGCTCACGATTACCTACAACCCGATGACAAGAATCCCCACGCACAGGGCTCGCCCTACGGTGTGTTTGAGGGAAACCATGCGCTGCGGATGAGGCAAAACAAGGAGTCTGCAGAACACACCTGATGGCGGCCGGCCCTGCGGCTTCGAGGCCAAAGCCTCAAGCGGACAGCATCGGGAGGTTGCAATGAGGTTCGGCAGAACGTTGCTCGCGGCCCTGTTGGGGCTCGCGTCCACGCACGCATACGGTATCGGCACGGTGGCCGGCACCCACATTCAGAACACCGCGCAGGTCAGCTATGCGGTCGGCGGCAGTGCCGTCACCACGTCATCGAACACGACGAGCGTCACCGTGGCGGAGATGCTCGATGTGAACGTCACGACGTTGAGCGCCGCGGTGCCCGTGGCGCCAGGCAGCACCCAGCGGGCCATCGCTCTGCGCGTCACGAATACGGGTAACGGGACGGAGTCGTTCACGCTCCTGCGCAACAGCAGTGTCGTGGGCGACGATTTCGATCCCACGCCATCCACGACCTCCCTCTACTTCGACACCGATAACAGCGGTGATCTCTCGGCTGCCGACGTCGCCTACGCAGCCGGCAGCAACGATCCCAATCTCGCCCCCGATGCGAGCATCGTCGTGCTGCTCGTGCACGACATCCCCGCCAGTGTGACGGATGGTCAGCGCGGTCGTGCCGAGCTCACGGCTCGAGCCATCACGGGCACGGGTGCACCAGGCACGGTCTTCGCTGGTGCCGGAACGGGGGGTGTCGATGCCGTTGCAGGCACGAGCGGCGGCGACGGCGTCGCACAAGGCGAGTACCTCGCCGCGAGCGTGCAGCTCAACGCCGTCAAGTCGCAAACCGTTCTCGATCAGTTCGGCGGCGCACGCCCAATTCCCGGCGCACGCATCACCTATCAGATCGACGTAAGCATCGCTGGCAGCGGCACCGCCACCGCGGTCGCGTTCACCGACTCGATTCCCGCGAACACGACCTATGTCGCGAACTCACTGCGCCTCAACAGCGCGGCACTGACCGATTCGGCAGATGCCGATGCGGGCCAGTTCACCACCGCGCCAACGAATCAGGTGCGCATCGCGCTCGGCGATCTCACCAGCGCCGCGGGCACGCAGGTGCTCGAGTTTGCCGTGACCATCAACTAGCCAATTCAAGAGAGGGAAGGGACATGAGCCACACATCCATTCGCATCGCGATCGCTGCGCTGTCGCTCGCCGCCGGCCTTGCACAGGCGGCAGACCTGGGCTGCATCGAGCTGAAGAACTCCGTCGAAGTCGAGCAGGAGTTCGTCAACGAGCAAGGGCAGACAGCCACGCGACTCGTGCCGGCAGCGAAAGTCGTTCCGGGAGATCAAGTGATCTACACGGTCATGGCGAAGAACGTCTGCGACAAGCCGGCAGACAACATCGTCATCGCCAATCCGGTTCCCGAGCACATGACCTACGTACCGAACTCCGCGCTCGGCACGGGCACGGAGATCGCGTACTCGCTCGACGGCGCGGACTTCAAAGCAGCCGAGCAGCTCTCGGTGCAGGAAGCCGATGGCACGACACGAGCCGCTCGCGCCGACGAGTACCGCGCCGTGCGCTGGATCTTCAAGCACAGCTTCGCCCCTGGCGCCACCGCATTCGTGCGCTACCGCGCAGCGCTCAACTGATTCGCTTTCGCTCGCGCGCCGTCTGGCAAGCGCCGCTCGCGATCGCACCGCGTCCTTTCCAATCGTGTGTAACCCCTCTTTGTCATCGGGAGAATCGCAATGAAAACCATCGCAAGGCACGTCAGGCAGGCGAGCCTCGCTCTGCTGGCGCTGTCTGCACTGGGCGCCGTGAACAGTGCTGACGCTGCAGGCACTGTCGCGAACACGTCCATCACGAATCGCGCGACGGTGTCGTATGCCGTCGGCGGCGTGACGCAAACGTCGATCGAGAGCTCGCCCGCTGGCAACTCGGCAGCGGGTGCCGGTGCCGGCGCGGACACGACGTTCGTCGTCGACGACCGCATCGACCTGACCGTGGCCGAGTTATCCGGTAACGCAACGACGGTGAATCCAGGCCAGAACAACGTGGTTGCCGTGTTCACCGTGACGAACACGGGCAACGCGCCACATGCGTTCCAGCTGTCAGCGCTGAATACCAATGTCGCACCGCCTTACGGCGGCGGCGCCGATAACACCGACGTGAACAATCTGCGCGTGTTCGTCGATGCGAACACGAACAGCACGTACGAGCCTGCCACGGACACGGCAGTGAACATCTCGACGCTCGCGCCCGACACCACGGCACGCGTGCTGATCGTGGCCGACGCGCCGCTCACGATGACCAATGGTCAATTCGCCAACGTGCGCTTGATCGCTCGCGCGGCCGTGAACAACACGCCGGGCACGCTCTCCGCCCAAACCGTGGGTGCGGATACGCCGGGCTCCGTCGACATCGTGTTCGGCGACGGCAGCACCGACGGGACCGGCGCGCGCGATGCGACCGCGCAGGACGAAGATCAGTTCGCTGTTCAATCCGCCTCGCTGAGCGTTGCAAAGACCTCGAGCGTCATCAGCGATCCGTTCAACAGCACGACCAACCCCAAGGCCATTCCCGGCGCGGTCGTTCAGTACGCAGTGACGATCACTAATAGCGGCGCTGCGGCTGCGACCAGCGTGCAAGTAGCGGATCCACTGCCGACGAACACGGCATTTGTCAGCGGCGCATACACGGGGAGCACGGATGTGGAAGTGCAAATCGGCGCCGGTGCTACGACGCGCTGCGTAGCGGAGGCGGGCGGTACGGACACGAATGCGGACGGCTGCTATCGCAACGCGACGCAGCTGCTCGTCGGCGCGCCCATGGCGGTGTCGACCGTGAACACAGGTGGCGCGAACGCGGTCACGGTGCGCTTCCGAGTGACCATCAACTAAGTCATTCATGGCGAATGCCGCCGCTGTGCGGGGGCTTGCAGGATGCGAGCGCGATCACAGCTCGATGAATGTGCCGACTACACACGACGCGGGCGGGGCGGTGAATAACCGTTCCGCCCTGCGTGCGTTTGCAGCCCTCGCATTGCAGTGGATCCTGCTGATTCTGCTGCTGCTCGCGGGCGCGCGTGCCTTCGCCCAGAGCGCAACGCCGGCGGGTACGCAGATTCGCAATGCGGCTCAACTCGCGTATCAGCGCAGCGGCATCGACGTTGCGATCGCGAGTAATGAAGTGATCGCAACGGTGGCACGCCCCGCCACGCGCGCCCACATCGAGTTGCTGCGTGCCAGCGATGCCATTGCGGCCGAAAAGACCACGGCAGGTCCGACGCGGTGCATGCGCGCAGGTGGTTTTGAAACGCTCGCCGCTCCGAAGCTCACGGCGGGCAGCACGATCGATCCAATGCAACCGGTAAACTTGTCGGAGGCAAGCGTCGTGCACGGTGGCGAGCCGCTGTTCGTGCAGGTGAGCGATCCCGACCAAGATCTCGACAGCACGGCGAGCGATACGATCGACGTGCGTGTGCGCAGTGAAACGGGCGACACGGAAGTGCTTCGCCTCGCCGAAACCACACCGAACAGCGGCGTGTTCGTGGGTTACATCCAAACCGGTGCCGCGGCTGCCGTCGCCGGCGACTGCAGCCTGCAGGTCGAGCGCAATAGCCGTGTCGACTCCTTCTATGTCGATGCCGCCGATCCGAGCGATGCGGTGCAGGCGAGCGCGCTCGTCGATCCGTTCGGCATCGTGTTCGATTCGCGCACCGGCGCACCGATGAACGGCGCACGCGTGCGGCTGATCAATACCGGCACAGGTGCGAGGGCCACGGTGCTGGGCGATGACGGTGTGAGTGCCTATCCCCCTGAAATGATCACGGGTGCGGCGGTCACCGATGCGGGCGGTACGACTTACACGCTGCCAGCCGGTGTCTTTCGCTTTCCGCTGGTTGCCGCGGGGGAATACAAGTTGGAGATCACCCCGCCACGCGGTCACAGCTTTCCATCGGCGGCTGCGATGACGTCATTGGCCACGATACCGGGAGCTCCGTATCGAGTGAGCACCGCATCGTACGGCGCGAGCTTCGCCGTCATCTCGGGTCCCGGCATCGCTGTCGATGTGCCGCTCGATGCGGCGCCTACGCAGTTGTTCGTGCAGAAGACCACAGCGACTGCGGTTGCCGCGGTGGGCGACTTCATCGAGTACCGCGTCGAAGTCGAGAATGCCTCCTCGCAGGGCACGTTCTCCCATGTGCAGGTCGTCGATACGCTGCCTGCGGGGCTGCGTTATCGGGAAGGCTCTGCACGCATCGGCACCCAACGAGCTGCCGATCCGCTCATCACGACCGACGGCCGCACGCTCACGTTCACAGTCGCCGCACTACCCGCCGGCGAACGCTCGACCGTGCGTTACGTGGCGGAAGTCACCGTCGGCGCGCGCGGCGATCAGATCGTGAACTC
>DATELY010000187.1:0-10838 GCA_035276085.1 Steroidobacteraceae bacterium
CGTGTTGGTCCCCTCCCCCGCACCGCGGGGGAGGGTTAGGGTGGGGGCACGGGTGGGGGCAGGCTCGACATTCATACCGGCAATCCATTGCGGATCGATCGTCACAGCATCAGCCGCCCGATGTGCATCCTGCCCCCAAACCCCCGCCTGCAGCACCGAATTCCAGAACGCCTCGAAATCATCGGCCCCTCCGGCAGGCGTTCCACGCCGATAAACCGCCTCCCACCCTTGCTTCAGGCAATCCTTCATGCTCGCCCACGGCAGCTCCTTGTCGAACCCAAGGCGATGCGCGAGGTCCAGGACGATGTCGCCCGTCGCCCGCGTGTCGTACAACGGCGCGACGACCGGCTGCGAAATCGCGCCCACGGGAAAGCCCACGCCAGGTTCAGGAAAATCATCGCCCCAACTTTCCAGGTACGTGTGGCTCGGCAGAATGAGATCGGCACGCGCGGTCGTTTCATCCATGAAGCTCGATAGGCTGACGATGAACGGGATGTGCGCGAGCGCCTCTTCGAATTTGGCTGCCGCGGGCAACGAGAACAGCGGATTCGTCTTGTTGAGAATGAGCACGTCGATGCGCCCTGCCCGCGCCTGCCGCACGAGCTCGGTCATCGTGCGATAGCTCGCGTAGCGGCTCGGCGCATCGGCCCCGACGATCGGTGCCGGATTGAACACGAGCCCACCGGCGACACCCAGACTGCCGACCAGATAGTTCAGCGTGTTCACCGCCATCAGAATGTCGACACCATTCTTATGATTGGCGGCGCCGCCTCCGCCGATGGCAAGGCTCGGCTTCGTGCCTGCAAAGCTGTCGGCCAGGCGTGCAATCGTGGCTGCAGGAACATCGGTTGCGTGCGCAACGCGCTCGGTGGAGTAGCGCGACAGTACGTTCGACCAGCCGTCGCGGTCGGGACCTTTGTAATACCCTCCGTCGACGATGCGCCACGCGAGTCCGAGTGCCAGCAACCCTTCCGTGCCCGGCCGTGCAGGAATCCATTGATCGGCGGCCGCGCCACTCAACGACATGCGCGGCTCGATCTGCACGAAGGTCCCGCGCACACCGCCCTGACCTTGACGGCTGTGACCAAACCCGATGCTGTGGTGGACAGGCGAAATCCACTGGCCCAGAAAATCGGCGCCGAAGCTCAGCAGATACCGCGTGTTCTTGATGTCGTAGTACGGCAGGTGCCGCTCGCCGAACAGCCGCTCGTTGGCGGCATAGAGCGTGCTCGCGTGATCGAACTCATGGTGCAGCAGTCGCTCCGAGCCCAGCTGCTGCATGAAGCGCTCGAAGACGAGCGCGAGATGACCGCGAACGCCCTCGCTGAGCAGGCACACGCGATCGCCCGCATTCTTCGTGCGCAACGCACGCAGACGCTCGGCGACTTTCGACATCCCCTCTTCCCACGTCACGGGCTCGAACGCAGCTTGTCTGGATGAACGCAGCAAGGGCATCGACAACCGATCGGGGTTGTAGAGCACCTGCACTCCCGCCTGACCGAGCCCACACAGTCGTCCCTGGCTCACGGGATGCGCGGGGTTGCCTTGAATGATCTTGGGACGGCCCTCACGCGTGCGAACTGAAATGCCACAACCCGACGAGCACATGGAACACACGCTGTTGTACCAAGTGGCGATCCCCGCGCTGAACTCTTCCGGCGGCACCGGATAGGGAATGAGGTGCTCCAACGGCTGCTTGATCGATTCCGCCAGCATGAAGCCCGCGCCGACACCCACGCCGCCGACGCCAACGAGCTTCAGGAAATCTCTGCGATCCATGTTCGCCATCGCAACCCCGCTTCAGGTCCGAAGACAACTTGCCCCGTAATGACTGCTTCGATACTGCACGTTGCGTCCCTTCCCCTGCGCCAGCGGGGCCGCTCATCGAGCGCGTCGCTCAACCAAGCACCCCCACCCTAGCCCTCCCCCGCTATCGCAAGGGCGGGAACGGAAATGCCCTCCTTATTTGTGGCATGTCCAGCAATCGATCCCGTTCTCGACGCCGTGCTGCTTGTGGCACTCGAGACACCAGCCCATCTGCAACGGTGCAACCCGCTCCACGCGGCTCATCGTTTCCACCGGCCCGTGGCACGTCTGGCAGGCGATGTTGGCTTGCACATGACGCTTGTGCGGGAAGTAGACGAAGTCCGGCAGATCGTGCACCTTGATCCATGGGATCGGCTGGTCGTTGTCCCAGTAGTCCATGAGTTTCCTGATCTGCGGCCGATCCTTCGCCACGACGGCGTGACAGCCAACGCACCTGCTGACACTCGGAACGCCCGCGCTGATCGAGCGGCGTGCCTGAACGTGGCAGTACTGACAGGGAATGGCGTTGTCGCCCGCGTGGATCTTGTGACTGAACTCGATGGGCTGCTTTGGGCGCGTCGCGGGGAAGAACGCAGCATCTGCCCAGAAACCCACGAGCACGCCGATGAGCCCGACGACGAGCGCCAGTGCCGGTCGTTTGAGCGCTCGCAAGGCAGGCACGATGGAAACGCCCATGGGTTCCTCATCGCAGTCCGAGACTGTCGCCGAACTGGTTACCGAAGTCGCGGATCGACTGCGACATCGATGCGTTCTGCGTGGCTCGCAGATAGGTATCCGCGATCTTGTGCAGCACCTGATACACGAAGGCGTTCATGTCCTCGACGGTCATGTCGCGCGTCCACAGATCGATGGCAGCGGTCGTCTGCTTCTCGCTGTCCCAGAGTGCGAGCATCATCGATTGACACGTGGCGGGACTGGGATGCGGTGTATCCGCGGCCTGCCATTCGATGCGGGTCGCGATGTTCTCGGTGTCCAGATCGACCGTCAGCCGGATCTCGGCGGTTCTTGACGTCATGACACGGGCCTGCTTGGATCCACGGCGGGGCAAGCTCGTGAGCTGTAACAAGCCGCTCTGTATTGCAAGTTGCGTCCCTTCCCCTGCGGCAGCGCCGGGAACGACCGGAGGAAGTGGCGCGCCAGGACAGGATGGGGGCCACTCATCGAGCGCATCGCTCTATCAAACTCCCCCACCCCAACCCTCCCCCGCTGTCGCAAGGGAGGGAGCCGGAGCGCAGGATTGAGCTGATCGTTACAGATCACCAGCCTGCTGCGGCGCAACTGGGCTATGCCGATAGGGACAACCTCGATGCTCAATGTGCTCATCATCGTGGTCATGATCGGGATACTCGTGAGTCTGGGCGCGGGCTTGTTCTTTCTCGTGCGCGACCGCGGCCGATCGGAACGAACGGTCGTTTCGCTGACCATCCGCGTCGCCCTGTCCGTCTTGTTGCTCGTGTTACTCGCATGGGGCTTTTTTGCCAGAAGCGGTTGGCGGTTAGCGGTTGGCGGTTAGTTCAGAAAGCGTGAGGGTGACTTGCTTTCACTAACCGCTAACCGCCAACCGCTAACCGCTTCCTCCTAAAACCAATACACAAACGTAAACAAACACACCCAGACCACGTCGACGAAGTGCCAGTACCAGCTCGTCGCCTCGAAGGCGAAGTGATTGTCCGGCGTGAAGTGGCCGTTGAGGATGCGTAGCATCATCACGGTCAACATGATTGCGCCGAGCGTGACGTGCGCACCGTGGAATCCGGTCAGCATGTAGAACGTCGAGCCGTAAATTCCCGATGACAGGCCCAGCCCGAGCTCACGATGAGCGTGCACGTACTCGATGGCCTGGAGCGTCAGGAAGGTCACACCGAGCGCGATCGTGACGCCCAGCCAGAGCTTCAAATGGGCTCTGCGATTGCGCCTGAGCGCCCAGTGCGCGAGCGTGATCGTGCCGCTGCTCGACACGAGGATCACCGTGTTGATGAAGGGCAGTCCCCATGCCTTCATCGCTTCGGTGGCCGTGCCACCGGGCGTCATGAACAGTGGCCAGGTGTCCGCGAAGTTGGGCCACAGCAACAAGTGCGTTTCGAGCTTGTCGCCCGCACCCGCCAACCACGGCACCGAGACCATGCGGGCGTAGAACAGTGCGCCGAAGAAGGCCGCAAAGAACATCACTTCCGACGTGATGAACCAGAGCATGCTCAGGCGGAAGGAGCGGTCGAGCTGATGACTCACGAGCCCGCGGAGCGATTCCCGAATCACGGTCCCGAACCAACCGAACATCATGAACGCGAGAATGGCGAGCCCGGCATAGAAGATCAGCAGACCGGAGTAGCCCGAGGCGGCCACTTTTCCCGTGTGCTGGTGAATCAGCGTGGCGGCACCGAAGGCAGTCAGGAACAGGGCGACGGAGCCGACGATCGGCCACACGCTTTGATGGGGTACGTAGTAGCGCGGTGCTTCGCTCATGAGGACGACCTGCGCGGACTTGCACCGACATTCGACGCGTGAGCTTCGGTAACGGGGAACATCGTGTACGAGAGCGTCAACGTGTGAACACGATCGGGCAGATCGGTGCCCAGATAGAACCTCACCGGCATTTCCACTGCCGCGCCCGCCTCCAGCCGTTGCTGCGAGAAGCAGAAGCACTCCAGCTTGTTGAGATAGGGCGCGGCGATTCCCGGCGCAACGCTGGGCACGGCTTGACCGATCACTGGAGTAGCGGCTCGATTGCGCGCGTAGAACTGGACGGTGGTCACCGTGCCCAACCGTACTCGCAACTCTTTGTCGACAGGCCTGAACTCCCACGGCATGCCATTGGCGACCTGCGCAAGAAATTGAATCTTCACTTTGCGCTCCGTCGGCGCTCCAGCCGGTTCGAATGCACGAGCACGAACGGACGTTCGGCCATTCAGCCCTGTCAGCTCGCAGAACGTCTCGTAGAGCGGTACGAGCGCGAATGCAAAGCCAAACATGCCGGCGGCCAGCACCAGCAGCATTCGTACCTGCCTGCGCTTGTTGTTGCCGGTGGGCGTCATCGCAGTCGAGCTCCGCCGCCTGCGCGCACCGACTCGGTCGGAAAATGCTCCTCGAGCGCTGCCAGATCCGGCGGTGTTTCGAACGTGTGATGCGGTGCCGGTGAAGGAATGGTCCACTCCAGCCCACGCGCACCCTCCCACACCTGGTCGCTCGCCTTGGCTCCGCCGCGAATCGTCTGGATGACGATGAACAGGAACAAGAGCTGCGTGAGACCGAGAATCGCGGCGCCGATGCTCGAGACCATGTTGAAATCGGCGAACGCCACCGAATAGTCGACGATCCGCCGCGGCATGCCGGCGAGCCCGGAGAAGTGCATCGGGAAGAATGTCAGGTTGACGCCCAGCGTCGCCAACCAGAAGTGGATCTTGCCCAACCGCTCGTTGTAGCGGTGGCCCGTCCACTTCGGCAGCCAGTAGTACACCGCCGCCATCGTGCCGAAGATCGCCCCGGGATAGAGCACATAGTGGAAGTGCGCGACGACGAAGAACGTGTCTTGGTACTGGAAGTCGGCCGGCACCAGCGCGAGCATCAAGCCGGAAAAACCGCCGATGGTGAACATCACGACGAAGCCCAGCGCGAACAGCATCGGCGTTTCGAAGGTCATCGAGCCGCGCCACATCGTGGCGACCCAGTTGAACACCTTCACGCCGGTGGGAACGGCGATGAGCATCGTGGCATACATGAACATCAACTCCGCGGCCAGCGGCATGCCGGTCGCGAACATGTGATGTCCCCAGACGATGAACGACAGGAATGCGATCGACAGGATCGCGTAGACCATCGAGTGATAGCCGAACAGCGGCTTGCGGGCGAAGGTCGGGATGATCTGCGAGGCGATGCCGAAGCCGGGCAGGATCATGATGTAGACCTCGGGGTGACCGAAGAACCAGAAGACGTGCTGGAACATCACCGGATCGCCGCCGCCGGCGGCCGAGAAAAAGCTCGTGCCGAAGTGACGATCCGTCAACACCATGGTGACCGCTGCTGCCAGCACCGGCATCACCATGATCAGCAGGAAGGCGGTGACCAGCCACGTCCACACGAACAGCGGCATTTTCATCAACGTCATGCCGGGCGCACGCAGGTTGACGATCGTGACGATGATGTTGATCGCGCCGAGCACCGAAGAGATACCCATCAGGTGTACGCCGAAGACGAAGTAGTCGGTGCTCGGCGGGCCGTAGGTGGTCGACAGCGGCGCGTAGAACGTCCAGCCGAAGTTCGGCGCACCCCCTTCCATGAACAATGACGACAGCAACATTGCAAACGCAAACGGGAGCAGCCAGAAGCTGAAGTTGTTGACGCGCGGCAGCGCCATGTCCGGCGCGCCGATCATGAGCGGGATCATCCAGTTGGCGAGGCCGACGAACGCCGGCATCACGGCCCCGAACACCATGACCAATCCGTGCAGGGTCACCATCTGGTTGTAGAACTCAGGGTGCAAGAGCTGCAGGCCCGGCTGAAACAACTCAGCGCGGATGATCATCGCCATCGCACCGGCGATGAAGAACAACGTGAAGCTCAGCCACAGATACAGCGTGCCGATGTCCTTGTGGTTGGTGGTCAGCACCCAGCGCGAGGCAAAGCGCATCACTGGATTGCGATCGGTGGCGGGCTGCGCATGTGCGTGCATTGGCGCGATACCTCAACGAGCCTGGTACACCATCAGCGGCTGGATGACGTCGCCCGTGTGGTTATTCCAGGAGTTGCGCTCATAGGTCATCACCGCCGCGAGGTCCAGATCGGACAACTGCGGCGCCCAGGCCTGCATCTCGGTGTTCGCCTTGCCGTTCATCACACGGTTCATGTGATCCTCGATGCGACCGGTCACGATGGAGCTGCCGGAGAGCGCGGGATACTTACCCGCCTGCCCGAGACCATTGGCCTGGTGGCACGTTGCACAATGTTTGAGAAACACGCGCTCACCCATCGGCAGCAGCTCGGGCGCGGTCCATTGCTTCTTGCGTGCCGCAATGGCCTCTTCCGATGCGAGCGCAAGTGCCTGCGCCTGACGCGCGATCCAGGCATCGAATTGCGCTTGCGGTCTGACTTCCACGACGATCGGCATGAACGCGTGATCCTTGCCGCACAGCTCGGCGCACTGGCCTCGATACACGCCCGGCTTGTCGACCCGTGTCCACGCTTCGTTGATGAAGCCGGGAATGGCGTCCTGCTTGACCGCGAAGTCCGGAACCCACCACGAGTGAATGACGTCCCGCGCCGTCGTCAGAAAACGCACCTTCTTTCCGGTCGGCAGCACCAATGGACGGTCGGCTTCGAGCAGATAGTGCTCGCCCTTGGCTTCCAGGTTGTCGATCTGCTTGCGAGGCGTGGCGAGATGGCTGTAGTAGCCGAAGCCTGCGTCGACGTACTGGTAGTGCCATTTCCATTGCGAGGCGGTGATGAGGATCGTGAGATCCGCGTCCTCGTTGTCCTCGATCTCCATCAGCGTGGTCGTCGCAGGAACCGCCATGCCGACCAGGATGAGCGTGGGGATCAATGCCCAGACCACCTCGAGGCGCTTGTTCTCATGGAACGCAGCGGGATCGGGACGTTTCGTGCGGCGGTGCGCGAAGATCGAATAGGACATCGCACCGAAAACCACGATGCCGACGACCACACATACGGCGAAGCTCATGTGATGCAGCGCCTGAATGCGCTGGCTCATCTCGGTGACGCCGGGACGCAAGTCGAACGCTGCGGAAGCTTGCGAGGACACCCCCATGGAAACGATCGCGCCTGCACAGCTCAACGAGCGGACCCTGGTGGCAATCGCGATGCGCACAGTTCCACTGCGTGAAGCCACAGGCTTCGCGCGTCGGTCCGATGCCTTTGTTCTTCTTGTTCTCGCCTTCTCGACGATGCACGCTGGCATGAAGAAAAACCGAGGTTGAGATCACCGACACTCAGCGCCGCAATTGTGCCACCGTTCGGACATACCGACGCCCCGACCAGTCGCGGTAGCGAATGGCCGTTGCACGTTCGACACTGCCCTGCCAATTGCCGCGGCGCGCCAACAGGAACTCGTCTCCATCCACTTTTGCCTGCCATGGCTCGCCGTTCCAATCGATGAACGCGAGCGTGGTATTCGCGTGCTGGTGCCACTTGCCCTCGTGGCGTGGGACCAGTACGAACGTCTTGCCATGCACCCAGGCAGTCCAGCGCCCGTCGTTCCACGTCACGAATTCCATAGTGGACTGCGCCCAGGGCTGCTGCGCCGATTCATCGCTGCTCTTCGCCGTCACTTCGTACAGGAGCTTCGCGCCCAGCACGGCAACCAGCAGCGCCGCGCAGAGGCCCAAGGCAACCGTGGTCACTGGGCCTGCAGCTGAGCGCATGTTCGTGTTGGACCCGTGAGACTAGCCCGCATTTCTCACAGGGATCGCGAGGCATGGCGAGTCTGCGAGGTTGGATCGCGCCGCTCTGGACTGAGACCCATAGCCGTAGCTATGGGTTGAAGGAAGAGCAAGCGAGGCGACCTCGCAGGCCGCCAGGTCCGCGATAGGTTTGGCGCAGGAACACGGTGTGTTCAGGCCAGAGAACGAGAACAGCGGTTGCATCATGTGGTTGCCACTTTGCGCCAAACCGACCTGTGAGAAATGCGGGCTAGGGGCTCTGACTGGCCACGACGGGCTGCGAAAACAGCCGCTCGTCGGTACGAATGTTCACCGCGAGGGACTTGACCGTTACGCGCCAGCTGCCGTCGGGACGCGTCAGCCATCCGGGATAGCGAATGCGATCGCGTTCGACATCCCAGGGGCCGCAGATCACACCGACGTTGTCGTCGTGCACCCCCATCAGATAAGGCTCGTTACGCGCATCCAGCCGGTACCAGGCGAGGCGAGCGGCACCTTCATAGACATCGAGCTCGTCCAGTCCGCCCTTGCGAACGATCGTGAGCTTGAGCGCCGGATCGGCGGCAGCAACGCGTTGCAGTATTCTGAAGGCTTGCGCGAAGTATGGGCCCGGATCCATGCGGTCTGCCGTTCCCGCCTCTTGCTGCGCGCGATCCAGCCGCCAGCTACGGTCCTTCTCGCCATCCACGACGCGTACGAGATGCATATTCGCGCCGATGGCGTCGATGCGAAATCGCCGCTGCGGATAGTCGGTCATGATGATGGCATCGACGGTGCCGGCGTCGGTTTGTCCGTACAGTTGCGTGTACACGATCGTGCTGGCCAGTCCGGCCCAAACGAGCCGCCCGCCGACGGCGGTGAACAATCGCTCCGTCACCTGTTCAGCCTCATCCGCCGGCGCTGCGGTCGACGTCGAAACGTCGAGGGCAACTCCGAGCATCGCGGTGACACAGAGCAACACGGTGCGGATCATTGGAGTAACTCCAACAGCGACCCAATCGACCGATGACGCCCATGGGCTGGCGTGACCCCTGAACATCGCACACAAGAAGGCATGTGCGGTGCCCGCAAACGCGACGCGATTGTCGCGCTCGCGACGTATGCCGTCTGTGCGCATTACGCGCATCTCGCAGCGCAGCGAAGCGGCAATGGGGTTACCGAGGTGAACTGCAAGTTGCGTCCCTTCCCTTGCGAAGCGGGGGAAGGACAGGATGGGTGTGTGTGAGCGTGCCTCGATATCCGCCGCGCCCCCACCCTACCCTCCCCCGCTAGCGCAAGGGAGGGAACCGAACTAGAAGTCAGCCATCGCAGCTCTGGCCGGAGCCGCTACTTATCGTAGGTCAGGCTCTTGATGTAGTCCGGCGTCACACCGCCCTTGACGGCAAATCCCAAGTGAGGCGAAGAATCGCACATCCCGAACCCAGCACCGAAGAAGATCGGCGGATGCTCATTGAATGTCTCGCGCCAGAGGCGCTCGTCGTTGAACGCCTGGAGCACCTTCAGATAGGCGATATCGTGCGAGAAGAATATTCCGCCGTCAGACAACCGCGGCCAGATTCGCAGCAAACATTCCTGCGCCGAGGAAGGCAGATCGACATCCGTGAACGCGAGTGCAACTTGCTGCGGTAAGCCTGGCCCCAAAGTTTCGTTGAACCAGCCTTTGATGAAAGTACACACCGAGGACTCACCGTAGCGATCGATGTTCGCCTTCACCGCATCCACAGGAGCGGCGTATTGCCCTACCCGCCAGTGATTGCGCTTCGTCCAGGCGACGCTTCGCCTCGCATGGAGGTCGAAGGTGTTGTAGTTGTCCGCCTCGGGCAATCCTTCGAAGCTGTCGAAGACGAACAGCTTGCGGCCCGTGAGTGCAGCCACGATCGAGAGCTTCGCCGTACTTCCGCCGTTGAAGCAGCCGCACTCCACGACAGCGCCCGGGCAGTCGATCGAAAGCATTGCCTCGGCTAGAAACAAGCCGTCCGTCGGTGTGGTCTTGATATCCATCTCCTTATCGATGCGCCGGAATCGCTTGAGGATGGATGCGCGGACAGACCCGTCGTACTTCGTGCCCCTGCCGTTGCCGAGAAACAGATCTTCGTACCTGGCAACACTGGAACAGTCGGCCGCGTACTTTGCAGCCTGGCCAATGACTGTCTCCTGCCTTGGAAGAGTTCTCGCGACGACTTCAATGGCGCGCTTGCCGAGACTTCGAACGTTGGTTCTGTCCATGCAGAAGGTGCCTCCAGGACTTTCGTATTGGCCGCAGTGACGCGACAAGCCACGCGGGCTTGACGGCGAATAGAGAAGCTAGCCCATCGAAGCCTGGAAGTAAGTCGGAAGTCGCCCGGCGTGGGCGGGCCGATGGTCCATGTCTCCTGATGCGAGAACCTTGTGCGACGGCCGGTCAAGCCGGCCGGATTCTTCGCTCCGCAAGACGGTAATTCCTACAATCTTCGAGCGATCGCTGGCGACGAATTCCCTTCGCATCTTGGCAGATGGTATCTGGACCTCGGCATCAACCAGTGCTTCGGCTGCGTAAACAAGTCGTCGATTCCGCCGCGGCGGCACAGCGGCGCTGTTGGGTCCTTCCGCTGCTTCGATGACTGACACTGGACTGCGAGTCCA
>DATELY010000188.1:0-2552 GCA_035276085.1 Steroidobacteraceae bacterium
TGAGTCGCTGCATTCACGATCGCGGCCGTATCGTTCGTCTTCCTCGCGCTCGCGAATGGATACGCAAACACAATGCCCATGATGATGACGACACCGAGATAGAACTGCGATGTCAGCTCCCGTTGCTCCCCGAGGAACAACGCGGCGATGGCAATCGCATAGACGGGCTCCAGATTGAGCGCGAGCATCGTGCCGAATGCCGTCAGCTGTCGCAGAGCGACCAGTGACAACGCAAATGGCAGCAACGTACAGCCTAGGGCGAGGGCGAGGAGCAGCCACGCATCCCGTGCATCGGGCAGCACGAACTCACCGCCGATATGGGCTGCAAAGGGCATCGCAATCGACAGTGCCAGTGTGCCCGCGCCCAGCTCCAAGAACGTCACGCTCAACGCGTCGCCCTCGTGCGCGAGCCGCTTGTTGAGCGAGCCGAACAGCGCGACGAAGAAGGCGGAGATGACACCGACCAGGATTCCAAGATGCATGCCGCTCGGTGTGCCGCCGATGACCAGCATCACGCCGGGGATGACGAGCAATCCCAGACCGACCTCGCGCTTGTCGAAGGGCCGCTTCGCGATCCAGGGTTCTACGAACGCCAGGAATACTGGCGTGACCGCCATGCAGGTCGCTGCGACGGACGCGTTGGCCAGCTTGATGGAGGCGTAGAACGTGACCCAGTGAATGGTGACGAGGACGCCAACGCCGGCGTAGGCCCAGCGTAGCTTGCGACTCATGCCGGCAACCCCGCGCCACACCGCGGGCACGGCGAGCAGGATCGTGACCACGATCGCCATGCGCCACCACACGAGGGGCAGTGCAGCCAGGCTGATGAGCTTGCCCAGAATGGCGGTGAACCCCCACAGCAGCACGCAGAAGTGAATCTGGAACCAGGCGCGAGTGATTGCAGGCATGGGGGCATGAGACCTGGGGCGACGGCGAGGGGCGCGGTATCGATCGTGGAGACCGGCAGCCTTTAGCTTGCCATGTCCGTGACTCCATCTATCCTCTATCTACCCCCAGGCCCCAGGTCCCAGGCCCATGAAGAAGTCGACTCGAGTCGTGCATCCTCCTCAGGTCAACGTGCCGGCGGACAACCGCACGCTCGTCGCGCCGATTTATCAGAGCGTGAAGTTCACCTTCGATGAGATCGAAGAGACCGAGCGTTTCTTCCGGCACGAGCGCGACGGCTTCTATTACTCACGCCACGCGAATCCGACGCTACGCCAGCTCGAATTGACGCTGGCCGAGTTGCAAGGACGCGCAGGCTGCCTGCTCACGGCATCGGGTGTTGCAGCCATCAATCTTGCGTTGCTCGCCGTGTGCAAACAGGGCGATCACGTGCTGCTGTTTGCCGAGATGTACCAACCGACGCGCTACATGGTGCGACGGCTTCTGGAGCGCTACGGTGTCACGCACACGATGCTGTCCGTGACCGACACAGAGGGCATTGAACGCATCTTGGCGCACACGCCGACGCGGCTCGTGGTGTTCGAGTCACCGACGAATCCCGTTCTCAAAGTTGCCGATTTAGAGCGCATCACGACGGCGGCCCGTGCTCAGGGTGCGCTGACGATGCTCGACAACACCTTCGCCGGATTTCACAACCACGGTCAGTTCGACATCGACATCTTCGCGCATAGCCTGACCAAGTACGCAGCAGGCCATGGCGATGTGATGGGCGGTGCCGTCATTGCGCATCAGGACCTCATCGAGCAGATGCGCCGCGACTTCGGCGTGATGGGCGCCACGCTCGATCCACACGCAGCGTTTCTCGTGCAGCGCGGGCTCAAGACGTATTTCGTGCGCTACGAACGGCAATGTCAGAGCGCGCTGCAGATCGCCCGCTTCCTGGAACAGCACGAGCGGGTCCACTTCGTGCGCTATCCGGGTCTGCCGTCGCACCCGCAGTACGAGCTGGCGCGCAAGCAGATGCAGGATTTCGGCACGATGGTGACTTTCGAGCTGCGCGGCGATCGGGCGTCTGCCGCGCGCTTCACCGAAGCGCTGCAGCTCTTTGCAATCGCCGCGAGCCTGGGGTCGACGGAATCGTTGGTCCAGCCCGGCCAGCTGATGCAGCCTGCCTATCTTTCGAAAGAGGAACGTGCCTGGACCGAGATCACCGATGCCACCATCCGGCTCTCGATCGGGTTGGAAGCAGAGGAGGACCTGATCGCGGACCTGGAGCGCGCCTTGCAGGCTTGAACAACCTTCACCGTCGGAACAACCAGAGAATCAGCGACAGCACCACACTGACGATGATCATCGTCGTCAGCGGGAAGAAGAACTTGAATCCCGGTTTGTCGACGATGATGTCGCCCGGCAGCCGTCCGAGCGGCAGTTTCGATACCCACGGCCACGCCAGTCCGACGATCGCGATCAGGATGCCGATGATGACGAGGGCGCGTTGCATGCAGGCTAGTGCAGTGTTTCATTCTGTTTGGAACTTAAGCGGCGATTGGCGCGGATGACCTTCTGCAGGATGTCGCGCGCGCTCTTGGTCCAGATGAACGGCTTGGGGTTGGTGTTGTGGCGAGCGATGTATTCCTCGATGGCAG
>DATELY010000189.1:0-48197 GCA_035276085.1 Steroidobacteraceae bacterium
CTTGCTGGCCAGAACTGTTGCAACTTCTGGCCAGCAAGCCAGCCGACCAGCAAGCCGCTGCCGTCCACGTCACCTTCGCGTACGCGCTGCGCTCGATCGCGCCGCAGCTGCAACTCTCGCGCGTGTCCCACCCATCAATGCACCGTCTTGCTGCCATCGGCCGGGCTGCTCTTGAACAGCCGCTCCACGTCCACGGGGTCGAAGACGTAGGCGCGATTGCAGAAATCGCAGCGCACCTCGACCTTGCCTTGCTCGGCCAGAACCGTCCGGATCTCGGTCTCCCCGAGCGTTTGCAGCATCCCCGCGACGCGGTCGCGGGAACAACGGCAGCGGAAGTACACGGGCGCCGGCTGGAACATGCGCACATCGTCTTCGGCGAAGAGCCGCCGCAGGATCTGCTGGTCCGCCAGCGCGTGCAGCTCTTTGGGAGTCAGCGTCTCGCCCAGCAGCTGCACTCGGCGCCACGCATCGTCCACGCCGGCGACATCGAGCGAGCGCTCGACGCTCTCCGGTGCGACCGCGGGACGCTTCGATACGCTATCGGCGGGCAATCGCTGCAATAGCAATCCCGATACCGTCTCGCCATCGGAATGCAGCCAGAGGCGCGTGGGAAGCTGTTCCGACGTTTCGAAGTAGAGCTGGAGGCAACCCGCCAGGCTCGCCCGCGTCAGTGGCACGATGCCCTGATAGCGCTGCGACAGGTCCTCGTTTTCCAGCGTCACCGTGAGCGTGCCTTCGCCCGCGAGCTCCAGCAGGTCACTGCCTGAAACGGCGTCGCTGTAACGGGCGACGCCACGGATCGCAAGCGCGCTCGAACACTGGGCCAGCATCAAATGCATCGGACCCTTGCCGCGCAGCTGCAAGCTCAGGTTCCCGTCGAACTTCAGCGTTGCGGCGAGCAGCACGGCTGCGGCCAGCGATTCCCCCAGGCAATCGCGCACGGCCTCGGGATAGTGATGATGTTCGAGCAAGGCGCGCCAGCTGGCATCCAAGTGCACGAGGTGGCCACGGATCGGGTAATGCTCGAAGAGAAAGCGGCGCAGGGTGTCCTTGTCGTGCATCGGCGGTGGTAAGCGATGAAAGGCACGCAGTGTAACGGCGAGCGCGCAGTCCGTGCGCCGCCGATGTTGTAGGCTCGTGCCTACCCTGTCGATGAGATCGCCATGAAAAAGCCTGCGCCCGCATGGCACTTGTATGTTCCGAAGACGATCACGGTGCTGCAGCAGGGTTATGGGCTGAAAGAGTTCCGCCGCGACTTCATTGCGGGCCTCACCGTTGCGATCGTTGCCCTGCCGCTGGCGATGGCACTCGGCATCGCATCCGGCACCACACCCGAAAAGGGGCTCATCACTGCAGTCGTCGCAGGCTTTTTGATTTCCGCACTGGGCGGCAGCCGCTTTCAGATTGGTGGACCGACAGGCGCGTTCGTCGTCGTCGTTCTCGATGTGATTGCGCGCCATGGCTACGACGGTTTGCTGGTGGCCACGCTACTTGCCGGCGTCATGCTGATCATCGCGGGGCTCGTCGGTCTGGGCACCTGGATCAAATACATCCCTCAGCCCGTCATCACGGGGTTCACTGCGGGGATTGCAGTGATCATCTTCTCGACGCAGATCAAAGATCTGCTGGGTTTGCCGCTCGCGGCCGTACCCGGTGACTTCATCGCGAAGTGGGCGCTGTATCTGCGTGAGCTGCCGCACGTGAGCCCGGTTGCGGCGGTCGTTTCCGTGACCGCGCTGCTGGTCATCATCGTCCTGCGCAAGTTCGCGCCGCGCGCGCCCGGTTTTTTGGTTGCAGTGGCAGGCGCGTCGTTTGCCGTGTGGGCATTGCATCTGCCGCTCGCCACGATCGGCAGTCAGTTCGGCTCACTCCCTCGCGGCTTGCCGGCGCCGCATCTGCCACCGCTGAGCTGGATGCAGATCAAAGCCGTGATGCCAAGCGCGTTCACGATCGCCTTTCTGGCCGGCGTCGAATCGCTGCTGTCGGCCGTGGTCGCCGACGGCATGACGGGGCGGCGTCATCGTTCCAACTGCGAGCTCGTCGCGCAGGGCATCGCGAACTTCGCTTCACCCTTGTTCGGCGGATTGCCCGCGACGGGCGCCATCGCTCGTACCGCCACCAACGTGCGCTCGGGAGCACACTCCCCGATCGCAGGCATCCTGCATGCAGCGTTTCTGTTGATCTTCATGCTGCTGCTGGCGCCGCTGCTCACCTACGTACCGCTCGCGAGCCTGGCCGCGGTGCTGGTGATCGTGGCGTGGAACATGAGCGAGATCGACCGCTTCCGTCATCTGCTGCGCGCTCCGCTTGGAGATCGCAGCGTGCTCGTGCTGACGTTTCTGTTGACGGTACTCGTGGATCTGACGGTTGCCATCTCGGTTGGCGTCGTGCTCGCCGCGATGTTGTTCATGCATCGCATGGCCGAAGCGGTGGCGATCCGCAGTCACACGCCGCTGATCGATCGCGATACCGACGACTTCAACGCACCGCGCGCCGAATACACGGGTCGAGCCGAGCTGCCGCGCGGCGTGGAGGCATTCGAGTTACGGGGACCGTTCTTCTTCGGTGTCGCAAACCGCCTGGGAGACGTCCTGGACCGCATCGGGCGCCCGCCCAAGGTTTTCATTCTCGACCTCGAGCACGTGCCGCTCATCGATGCGACGGGGGTGAGCGCGCTGCGTGAGTTCATCGAGCGCTGTCGCCGACATGACACCGCGGTGCTGCTTGCACACGTGAACCCGGACGTGCGCTCAATGCTTGCCAGCATGGAGGTTGCACGGGATGTGCGGATCGAACCGGACTATGACGCGGCGCTGAGCGCAGCGCGAACGATGGTGTCTGGGACCGCTGCGGAAGTTGCAGTGGCGGAAGAGACTGGGATAAGCAACCGCTCAAGCCTTCTGTGAAGCAGGCACATGCGTCGACCTCGCGTGCGAGCGAAGACAACGAAGTTCATCTACATCTCCCCTTCAGAACAGGTCCACGGCTATGGAGCCAGGCTAAGGCAAGTCATGAAAGATGAAACCACCGGCTACCGATTGCTCGTAGAGTTGTTTCTTCGATGCCCCCGCCTGACTAAGCCTGCGGACAGCCGCCATCGCCCGTTCGTGCCCAGCGGGTGAATTCAAAGTGAAGAAACGCGTGTCCGTGGGGCTCGGGTTACGAAAGGCATGCGTGCAGTTGCGCGGGCAGAATGCGAACCCACCCGGCTTCAGAACCGTAGTTTCAGTTGCGCATGTCATCTCCAGCACGCCATCCATGATGAAGAAGAATTCGTCCTCGGTCGGCTGATGATGTGGGGGCGCGTTGAAGCCGTGCGAGCCCGACAGCAGATTGATCATGGCCTCTCCGGCAGTGTCATCACCCCGGATTGCTTCCTTGCGGAAGGTTGTACCTGCGGGTTTGTCGCTGATTTCCTCGGGCGTGGTGCGGACGAGCCGCGGCAGCGCTGGCCGGCGCCGGAACTCCCGTCGAAGCACCTCGAGGTCGCCGGGACCCTTGATCTCGAACTCGAGCGGCGGAAGGGCAACGTTGGTCAGATTGTCCTTCTCCAATACCTCGCTATCGAAACGGAAGCCATGGCGCGCGAGGATCGTCAGGTATGCCTCTTCGCCCTGATCGCGCGTCGCCATCCAATGATCGTGCGTCGCCATCCAATGATCGTGCGTCGCCTCGAACGCACGCTCGGCGCCCGCAGGCGAATAAAAAACCGCCAGCGCGGCAGGCGCTGTCGACGTGTTGCGAAAACTCTGACGCGCGCGAGGGGGGATATAGCCCAAGTTATATTTGCCGACCCGCTCGACTAGCGCGCCGACACCGAGTTCAACTTCTCCCTCGGTCACCGCGATATAGGTGTGTACGTCCTCGTGGTAATGGGCAGGTAAGCCGGCGCCCGGAGTAAGGATGACGCTATGCGCTGCGAAACGCCCTGCGCTTTGCTCGCCGCGTAACAGTGTGCGAACGTTGAGGCCCTCCCATCTATGATCGATACCCTCGTGGCGGCCGTTCAGCAGGACGGGCATCGCCTCGACCTGAGCCCACCGCGAGCGCAGCGCGACAAGATCCTCGAACCGTTCAATCGTCGCATCCAGCGTTGGGCGTGACTGCCCGATCAGAGCATTGACACGCCTATTATCAGCTTCGTGAATTGCGGGGGACATAATGTCGCATCCAGTGTCCGACAATCTCGCATGATAGATTGGTCCGACGGTCGCGGCAATCAGACGCCCCACCATGTGGAGGTAGCGTGTATTTTCCGATCGCCCGCGTATGTGGGCCGTCTGCCCTCATGACCTTTGGCACGTACAGCTAGTCTGGCGTGGGGATTCATGCCGACACGAAGTCAGTCAAGATGCACGTTGTGAACGTTTTGCGGCGGCGCCGCGTACGAGGTCCATTGATGCTGAGGATATCTGGGGCTACAGGGACCGAAGTGGCTACGTGCGCCCTCACGGTCGATAGGAAGAAGAATGTTTTTTTGCGTGAACAACGACGAGCGAAGCCGAGGAAGTCTGCGGCTCAGGTGAGCTCGCGGAAATCCGCGGTCCGAGCAGCGAAGCAAGCAGGAGTCTAGGAGCTTCGAAAACGAGGAAAGCATTGCTCGCTTCCGATTGAGCGCTCGCATCCAACGGCGGCGAGCCATTTTGAGATCTTGGTTTGCGCCCCAACGCTTCACAGCTCAACGCAGGCTTCGTCAAATTCCAGTCGGGTGGAGTTGCTCGTCGCGAGCATAGCCAATGTTGCAGAGGAAATTGGAACGCCAACGTCCGTCCGGGAAGAATTCTCGGTCAACTGCTTCGTTGTCAAAGCCGGACATCGGGCCGACGTTCAGCCCCAGAGTGCCTTTGCCGCGCGGCTGAGGACAAACGTGAACCGGCCCGGGTTCGTGTTCGCGCTCGTCGGTCCCCACTTCGCAAGCTCATAGAGTTCGCAAATCTTGCCGTCCTCGAGCGCGACGGGTTCCCACACCCTATGGCCACGCGCCTCGCGAAACAGGCGATTCAATGCCGCGCCATCTAAAGCCTGATTCATCTGCGACTCCTTTGTTTCAAAAGCCATCGGCAATTTCCTAATCAGACGATAATGTAGGACAACTCGATGCGCCGGTGATAGGCTTGGCTCAGCAGCAGAATGCGGAAGCCGGGCTGTGGAGATGGGTCGTTGCACCGAAAGGCATTGTGGTCGGCGCGACCTGATGGGGCGGAGATAGCCTTCAGTCTCGGTGCCGGCCGACGTTTGAGATCGCACAAGTCGGTGTGCGCAATCGTAGTACCAAGCTCAGTGTCTGGGGGGAGTTATGGAGACGATTCGCGTCGATGTCCTCGTGGTTGGGGCTGGCCCCGCTGGCCTTACGGCCGCCTTGACGCTCGCCTCGCAGGGCGTTCAGGTCATGGCCATTTCGAAGTATTTAGGTACGGCTCACAACCCCCGCGCTCATATCACAAATCAGCGCACGATTGAGGTGTTCAGAGATCTCGGCATCGAGGACCGCATTAGAGCGGTCGGCTTCCCGCTTTCTTATCTCAACCACAATGTATTGGCGACTTCCTTTGCCGGGTTGGAAATCGCGCGATACCGCAGCTATGGCACGGAGCCCGATCGTCTTTCGGAATATGCCGTGGCGAGTCCGTGCCCGCCCATCAACTGCCAGCAGCATGTGATGGAGCCGGTGCTCCTCGCTGCCGCGCGGGAGCGCGGCGCGGATGTCCGCTATTACCATCAGCTCGTACACATAGAGCAGACTCCGGACGAGGTGCGTGCCCGCGTTCTGGACCGTCATACCAATGCCGAGTTCATGGTGCACGCACGCTACGCCATCGGCGCAGACGGCAGCCGCTCGACAGTCGCGGAGCAGTTGGATTTCCGCTTTCTCGGCGAGGCGGGTCTGCGGAATATGGCCACAAGTTGGCTCGAAGTTGATCTCACAAAGTATTGCGAGCATCGCCCGGGCGTCCTGTATTGGATCGGCCGGCCGGGTCACGAGCAGTGGTTCGGAACCGCGACCTGGGCCTGCGTAAAGCCGTTCACCGAGTGGCTCTTGCTACACCCCTGGGGCTTGAGTGATGCGCCCCCGACAGAAGAGGCGGTGCTGGCCAAGGCGCGGCTTACCATCCAAGATCCGGACATTCCGATCCGAGTCAAAGGCATCGCTACGTGGCAGGTCAACAACGTAGTGGCTGCCGAATATCGCAAGGGCAGAGTGTTCCTGGCAGGCGATGCGGCGCACCGCCACCCGCCGGCTGGCGGTCTTGGCACCAACACTTCCGTGCAGGACTCCTTCGGCCTCGCGTGGAAATTGGCGTTCGTGCTGAAAGGCAAGGCGGGCGAGGCTTTGCTCGACAGCTACTCTGAGGAACGGCAGCCGATCGGTGCCCACGTCGTGCACCGGGCGAACGTGAGTTTCAAGAACACGGCGGCTCTGGTTGAGGCCCTCGGCTTCACAGAAGGCCAGTCAGAAGAGGATGGCTGGGCCGCCATCAACGAGCTCTACTCCGATGCGCCGGGGGCGGCAGGGCGCCGCGAGAAGCTGACCGCAGCGATCAAACTGCAGGACTATCGCTCGAACGCACTGGGTGTCGACCTGGGTCAGCGCTACACATCGCGAGCGATCGTGGCTGAACCGACGCCCTTCCTCGAGCCGGAGGGCGATCCCGAGCTTCATTATCGGCCGACTACACATCCGGGCGCACCGATGCCTCATGCGTGGATCGAGCATGAGCGAAAGACGTTGTCGATGCTGGACATCACCGGCCATGGCCGCTTCAGCTTGCTCGTGGGTGTTGGTGGCGAGTCCTGGAAAGCCGCTGCGGCCGAGGTAGCAGCTGAACTCGATATCGAGCTGCCGGCTTTCGCGATCGGTCTGCGGTGCGAGTACGACGACGTCACCGGCGACTGGGCCGCGGCGAGGGAGGTCAGCGACCGGGGGGCTATCTTGGTACGACCCGATAGGTTTATCGCCTGGCGCTCGATGGGGCCGTCCCAGGCGCCCGTGGACGAACTGCGTGCTGCGCTCCACCGGGTGCTGGCTCGCCCAACATGAGGTTGAATCGCTCGGCCGCCAACCGGCCGAGACGCCGAACTGATTTAGCGCCGGCTTAGATCGGGATGTTCGGCGGAAGCCTGCCACACAGAAGATTGGGAGACCGATATGGCCGCTATCGATGATCCTTCCGCTTTGACTGCATCAGGCTTGGTCAACGATAGCGCGCGAAACCGTGTTAGCGCGTCAACACGCCCGCTGATGCGCGCCGCGCGTTATCACCAGGTCGGTGCGCCATTCTCTATCGATCAGGTGGAGATCCCGGTCCCGCGGTCGACGGATGTCCTGGTGCAAATCAAGGCATGCGGCATCGTTCCAAACCTCAACTACGTTATCGAAAACCTTCTTCGCCATCCGGCGCTGCATGCGCCGCCGCTCCCAGCCACTTATGGGCTCGACGCCGCGGGCGTAGTCGTGGACAAGGGCTCGCAAGTCTACGGAGTGGACATTGGCGACCGCGTTTATGTGAATCCCATGCGTTACTGCGGGGGCTGTAGACACTGCCGAATGGGTAATGTGCTTGCCTGCGACTACTGGATCTTTGCCGGATACTTCGGGCGCGGAGCTAAATCGCAACAGATGTTCGAGGACTACCCTTACGGCGGATTGGCGGAATACATGACCGCCCCGCAATACAGTGTGGTACATCTCCCCGACAATGTTTCCTTCGAGACTGCGGCGCGCTGGGGTTATTGGGGTACGAGCTACAGTGCCCTCCGGCACTCGAATGCGAATATGAGCTCGACTGTACTGGTTAACGGCGCGTCGGGGACGCTCGGGCTGGGTGCTGTCGTATTCGCACTTGCGCTCGGTGTCCCGAAAATCCTGGGCGTCGGACGAAACGCTGCGTTACTTCAGAAGGTCAAGGCCTTGTCTCCCGATAGGATCGAGATCCTATCCACCGAGGAAGGTGTGTCCGTCGCGGCATGGGCTCGATCGCTCACGGGCGGCCACGGCGCTCATATCGTGATCGATGCTCTACCGACCGGAGCGGCACCTGCCTCGCTCACCGCCGCCTTGGCAGCCCTGGGGAATTGTGGCTGCCACGTGAACATCGGCGGCGTCTACCATGATGCGCCAATCAACTTCCTCGATTTCATGAACAAGAATCAGAACATGATCGGATCGTTCTGGTTTTCGACGAAAGAGGGACAAGAGATGGCCGATCTGGCGGGCAGCAGGATTGTGGACTTGAGTTGCCTCGAGCACCACGTGTTTGCGCTCGAAGACGTCAATACAGCCCTGGCGACGATCAGCGGCCGGAATGGTGGCTTCTCCAACTACGTCATCTCGCCTGATCCTGAGGTGCGGCGATTGCGGTAACTCGACTCCGAGTTCACCGCGGTTGGGCGGCCACTACGATCGGAGCGTGACATCTCCGCTTTGGACGGGTGGCATGCAATGACGCAGATCGAAATCAAACACCACCGCATCCGTTCCACGGACGGCCTCACGCTGGCGGTCGTGGAGGGCGGCGAGCGATCGGGCCCACCCATTCTGTTCGTGCACGGTTATTTGTTCTCGGCTGCCGCGTTCGCACGGCAGTTCGAGGGCGCGTTGACGCGCCACCATCGCCTGATCGCGATGGATCTGCGGGGACATGGCGACTCCGAAAAGCCGCGCGATTTGGCAGCCTACGCCAATCCCGCCATTTGGGCGGACGATGTCGCCTGCGTGCTCGATGCACTCGAAGTCGAACAGGCGATCATCGTCGGCTGGTCACTGGGTTCGCGAGTGACCCTCAACTATGCATGGCATCACGGCTTTGCGCGGATCGCTGCGCTCAATCTCGTTGCGGCGACCCTCGCGAGGAACAGTCACGGCTCCAGCGCCAGTCTGCCGCCCCAGTTCCGCGAATTACTGGCCCCTGAACCGGAGCTGCGCCGTATTGCCACCCGCCGCTTCGTGGAGGCCTGCAGCTTTCCAGGCGGTGAGGATTCGCAGCCTCTGCACACCTTCGCTGAGGCCGCGATGGGTGTTCCGGTCGAGGCACGCCTCGGATCGAGAGGCTGGCCCATTCTCTACGACGACGCTCTGAGCTGGATCTCCGCGCCGACACTGATCACGCATGGCGCTCTCGACCCCCTGGTCATGGAGCGCACGGCACGGGCGCATGTGGAAGTAATTCCAGGGGCCGAGCTCGCGTTAATCGCGGATGCGGGACACCTGGTCTTCTTTCAAAGTCCCGCGCGTTTCAACGATGACTTGGCTACGCTCGCGCGCCGCGTTTTTCCTTCCTAGTCCGCAAGGGAGGGAACGCAACACTCACGGTTGCGCCAGACTTCACCAATACCTACCCCGCCAACTTCTTCTTCAACAGCTCGTTCACCTGCGCCGGATTCGCCTTGCCGCCGGTGACCTTCATCACCTGCCCCACGAAGAACCCGAACAGCTTGTCCTTGCCCGACCGATAGTCCGCGAGCTGCTTCGGATTCGCAGTCATCACTTCATCGATCACCTTCTCGATCGCGCTCGTATCGGTGATCTGTTTGAGCCCTTTCGCTGCGATGATTTCATCGGCGCTCTTGCGGTCGGCCCACATCTGCTCGAAGACCTCTTTGGCGATCTTGCCCGAGATCGTCTCGTCGACGATGCGAGCCAACAGACCCGCAAGCCGAGGGGCCGTGATGTGCGCATCCTTGATCTCGATGTTGTCCTTGTTCAGCGCACCGGAGAACTCGCCCATCACCCAATTGGCGGCGAGCTTGGCGTGACCGCCGAGACCGCGCACGACCGTCTCGTAGTATTCAGCGATCTCGCGGCTCGCGGTGAGCACACCGGCATCGTAGGCAGACAGCGTGTACTGCTCCATGAAGCGCGCGGCTTTCTGATCGGGCAGTTCAGGCAAGGTGTCGCGCACACCGCTGATGAAGTCGGGATCGAGCACCACCGGCAACAGGTCCGGATCGGGGAAGTAGCGATAGTCATTCGCCTCTTCCTTCGATCGCAGCGTGCGCGTCTCTCCCTTGTCGGGATCGAACAGGCGCGTCTCCTGTTTCACCTTGCCGCCGCCTTCGATCAGCTCGATCTGGCGCTCGACCTCGTAGTTGATCGCCTTCTCGATGTAGCGGAAGGAATTGAGATTCTTGATCTCGCAACGCGTACCGAACTTCTCTGCCCCGAAGCGGCGCACGGAGACGTTGGCGTCGCAGCGGAAAGAGCCTTCCTGCATGTTGCCGTCGCAGATTTCCAGATAGCGCACGAGTGTGTGGATCTTCTTCATGTATGCGACGGCTTCCTTCGCCGAGCGCATGTCGGGCTCCGACACGATTTCGAGCAACGGCGTGCCGGCGCGATTCAGATCGATGCCGGACAGGCCGTGAAAGTCCTCGTGCAACGACTTGCCCGCATCCTCTTCGAGATGCGCACGCGTGATGCCGACCGTCTTGCGTGCGCCGTCGTCCAGGATGATCTCGAGCGTGCCTTGCTCGACGATCGGCAGCTCGTACTGACTGATTTGGTAGCCCTTCGGCAAGTCGGGATAGAAGTAATTCTTGCGTGCGAACACCGAGCGGCTCGCCACACGAGCGCCGATGGCCAGACCGAACTTCACTGCCATGCGCACGGCTGCGGCATTCAACACCGGCAGCACGCCGGGATAGCCGAGGTCGATCAGATTCGCCTGCGTGTTGGGCTCAGCGCCGTAGGCGGTGGACGAGCCGGAAAAAATCTTGCTCTTCGTCGCCAGCTGCGCGTGGATCTCGAGACCGATGACTGTTTCCCAGGACATATGCAACTCAGTATGGGGCGTGGGACTTGGGACATGAGGTCAGAACGACGTTCGTCAGTGCTTGGCCCAGGTCCCACGTCTCAGGTCCCAGGCCCTCGATCACTCGTACGCCTTCGGTATGCGCTTGTGCCACTCCGTCTCACGCTGATAGGCGTGCGCCGCGTTCAGGAGCTTCGCTTCAGCAAAATGAGGTCCGATCAGCTGCAAGCCAATGGGCAGCCCGTCGATGAAGCCGCAGGGAATCGACATCGCCGGCAGGCCGGCCAGATTTGCACCGATGGTGTAGATGTCGTTCAAGTACATCGTGACCGGATCGTCGACCTTCGCACCGATGTCGAACGCCGGGGTCGGCGATGTCGGCCCCATGATCACGTCGACTCGAGTGAAGGCACGGGCGAAATCATCCGCGATCATGCGCCGAACCTTCTGCGCTTTGAGGTAGTAGGCATCGTAGTAACCCGCCGACAACACGTACGTGCCGGTCATGATGCGACGCTTCACTTCGGCACCGAACCCTTCGCCGCGTGAGCGCTCGTAAAGATCCAGAAGATCGCGCGGCTCTTCGCAGCGATAGCCGAAGCGCACGCCGTCGAAGCGCGACAGATTGGAGGAGCACTCCGCGGGAGCGACGACGTAGTACGTCGGCACGGAGAGCGGCAGATGCGGCAGACTCACTTCCACGAGCCTGGCGCCCAGGCGTTCGTAGCTGCGCAGCGCATCCCGCACGAGCTTCGAGTTCACCTCGTCCAGCCCGGTCTCGAAGAACTCCTTCAGCACGCCGATCTTCAAACCCGCGAGCGGTGCCTTCAGCGCTGCGACGTAGTCTGGCACCGGCACATCGACACTCGTCGAATCGCGCGGATCGAACCCCGCCATCGCCTGCAGCAGCATTGCTGCGTCCTCGACGGTCAGCGTAAGCACACCCCCCTGATCGAGACTGGAGGCGAAGGCGATCATGCCGTAGCGGGACACACGGCCATAGGTCGGCTTGATGCCGGTCAATGAGGTGAGTGCCGCGGGCTGGCGAATCGATCCACCCGTATCGGTACCCGTGGCTGCGGGAGCGATACGTGCAGCCACCGCAGCAGCGGAGCCACCCGAGGAACCACCCGGTACTTTCTTCAAGTCCCACGGATTCTTCACGGGCCCGTACCAACTGGTTTCGTTCGACGAGCCCATCGCGAACTCGTCCATGTTGGTCTTGCCCAGCGTCACGGTGCCGGCTGCATTGAGCTTCTGCACCACGGTCGCATCGTAGGGGGCCACGAAATTCGACAGCATCCGCGAACCGCACGTTGTGAGAACTCCGTCCGTGCAGAAGATGTCCTTGTGTGCAATGGGCAGACCCGTGAGTGGCCCGGCCTTGCCGGTTGCCAAGGCTCGATCGGCCGCTTGCGCCTGGGCCACTGCGAGGTCGGGGGTCACGGTGATATACGCGTTCAACGCGGCATTGTGCTGCTCGATGCGCTTCAGGAAGTGCTGCGTGAGCTCCACGCTCGAGTAGCGCCGGGCGCGAAGGCCGGCGGAGAGTTCGGCCAAAGTCAGTGTATGCATGGAAAAGAAGCGGTTGGCGGTTGGCGGTTAGCGGTTGGCGCTGATCACTCGATGACTTTCGGCACGAGGTACAGCGATGCCTCCACAGCCGGCGCGTTCCGTTGCAGCTTGTCGTGCTGATCGGCTTCGGAGACTTCGTCGCCACGCAGCCGCTGCACTTGATCGCCCAGCGGATGCGCCATCGGCAGCACATCGCCGGTCTCGGCGGCGCTCAGCTGCTCGACGAAGCTCAAGATGCTCGACAGGCTCTGCACATACACCGGCATCTCTTTGTCGGTGATTGCAAGACGTGCCAGGCGAGCGATGTTCGTGACGTCGGTTCGCGTCAGGCTCATCGTTGTGTACTACTCTTCAAGGGGCCTCTCATTGAGGTTGCGCCGCATGCGCGAACAAGCGCAAAACCTAGGAAAAAAGCGCGCGCAATCATACACCTCGGCTTGCTGATTGATCTACCCGTTGTTAGAGTACGCGGCACTTTTTTGGCCGCATTTTTCCCCACGCACACATGTTCAAAAATCTCAGAGGTTATTTCTCCAATGACCTCTCGATCGACCTCGGCACAGCGAACACGCTGATCTACGTGCGTGGCAAGGGCATCGTGTTGAACGAGCCCTCCGTCGTTGCGATTCGCGAAGAGCCCGGGCGCGCGGGCAAGAAGATCGAAGCGGTCGGTCAGGAAGCGAAAAACATGCTGGGCCGCACGCCCGGTCACATTACTGCCATTCGACCGATGAAGGACGGCGTCATTGCCGATTTCACCGTCACGGAGAAGATGCTGCAGTATTTCATCGAGAAGGTGCACGGCAATCGGCTGATGCGCCCCAGCCCCCGCGTGCTCGTGTGCGTGCCGTACGGCTCGACCCAGGTCGAACGACGTGCGATTCAGGAGTCCGCTGAGGGCGCCGGTGCACGCTGGGTACGCCTGATCGAAGAGCCCATGGCGGCCGCGGTCGGTGCCGGTCTTCCGGTGCACGAGGCGCGTGGCTCGATGGTGCTCGACATCGGCGGCGGCACCTCGGAAGTGGCCGTGATCTCGTTGAACGGCATCGTCTACGCCTCCTCCGTGCGTATCGGCGGCGATCGTTTCGATGAA
The DNA here is from genome assembly GCA_035276085.1 of Steroidobacteraceae bacterium. Classification (GTDB taxonomy): domain Bacteria; phylum Pseudomonadota; class Gammaproteobacteria; order Steroidobacterales; family Steroidobacteraceae; genus DATELY01. Next base: position 13,417 of record DATELY010000189.1, read on the forward strand.
GCGATCATCAACTACGTACGCCGTAACTACGGCATTCTCATCGGCGAAGCCACCGCAGAGCGCGTGAAGATCGAGATCGGCTCGGCCTATCCGGGCCAGCAGGTGCAGGAAATTTCCGTGAAGGGCCGCAACCTGTCGGAAGGCGTGCCGCGCAGCTTCACGTTGAATTCAAACGAAATCCTCGAAGCATTGCAGGAGCCGCTCGCCGGCATCGTGGGCGCAGTGAAGGTTGCCCTGGAACAGACGCCGCCCGAGCTCGGTGCCGATGTCGCCGAACGCGGCATCGTGCTGACCGGCGGTGGCGCATTGCTCCGTGACGTCGACAAGCTGCTGATGGAAGAAACCGGTCTGCCGGTCGTGGTGTCCGAAGATCCATTGACATGCGTAGCCCGGGGCGGCGGACGCATGCTGGAGCTGATCGACGAGCACGGACCGGCGCTGTTCAACCTGGAATAGGACGGCAGATTCGCCTGGCTGTCGGCGAAGCCAGACACTCAAATCATCGGGGGCGACTCTCGCACGTGGCGCGCTGAGTAAACACCACCTTGTCAGGACGCATGCACTTCTCGCCGATTCTCTCATCGTGGCCACGCTGACTTCCGACAGTCGTCCGATCATTGGCCGCGGCCCGCCGCTGGGTGCGCGCTTCTTCTTTCTCGGGCTGATTTCGATTGCGGCCATGGTCGTGGACAATCGCGGCCCGCAGTTGGAAAAGATCCGCGAGTGGATCGGCCTCGGCATCCAGCCCATGTACCTCGTGGTGCAAGCGCCGCGCGCCGCGTGGGAGTGGGTGGCGGGCAGCTTCGCGGACCGCGATCGCTTGCGTAAGGAAAATGCTGGACTGCATGAGCAGCTGCGGGTGGCAAACGTGAAGCTGTTGCAACTCGAGTCGCTTCAGGCCGAGAACGTGCGGCTCCGAGCGATCCGCACCGCGTCCGCGGATTTCGGCCAGCGCACGCTGATAGCGGAGATCATGCAGGTCGATGTCGATCCGTTTCGTCACCGCGTCCTCATCAACAAGGGCACGGGCGATGGCGTGTTCAAAGGACAGGCCGTCATCGACGCGCATGGCATCTTCGGCCAAGTCACGCGTGCAGGCCGCTTCGCGTCCGAAGTGATCCTGATCAGCGATTCGGAGCATGCGTTGCCCGTGCAGGTGAACCGCAATGGGATTCGCTCGATTGCCGTCGGCATGGGCGACTTGCACAAGCTCACACTGCCCTTCCTGACAGTGGATGCCGACGTGCGACCCAACGATCTGCTCGTGTCATCCGGTCTCGGCGGCATCTATCCCGCAGGCTATCCCGTCGCGCGCGTTGCGACCGTGAAACGCGATCCGGCAGAAACCTTTGCAGTCGTCGAGGCAAAACCACTGGCGCAGCTCGATCGCACGCGCGAAGTGTTGCTGATCGGGTTCGATCAGAGGCAGAAGGCAGAACTCCCCGCTGGCGCGGCAGGCCCAGCTCCCGCTTCAAGGCCGACAAAGACTGAACCCGCAGGTCGATCTCCGACGCCACCGCCTTCGGCTACGTCAGCTCAGCCGACGCCAGCTCCGACTTCAACTGCGACGCCAGCTCCGACTCCAGCTCCGGCCCCACCCGCCACAACGGCGCCGCCTGCACCTGAGAGGACTCAATGAGCGGGAGCGACGGCGGCCGCTGGCGGCAGATCATCACGGTGATCCTCGGTGTGATTTTGGCGGTGGTCCAATTACCTGCGCCGATAGCGCCCTTCCGCCCCGACTTCCTGCTGCTGTTCGTGATCTATTGGTCGTTGAGCGCACCGCGCATCTCGGGGCTCACGTTCGCGTGGTTCTGCGGCCTCTTGATGGACGTGCACCAGGGCACGGTGCTGGGACAGCATGCTTTCGGGTTTCTCTTCGTCGCCTTCGTCACGCACCGGGTGCAGTTGCGGATGCGGATTTTCCCGGTGTGGCAGCAAGCGTTCACCGTGTTCATGCTGCTGGCCGTCTACCGTTTCTGGGTCTACTGGATCGATGGCATCACGGGACAAGCGGATGCCTCCTGGACACGCTGGGTTCCCGTCATCACGGGCGCGCTGCTGTGGCCGCTGCTGGTCGGCGTGATGGATACCTGGAACCGACGCCGCGGCTAATTTATGGGAAGCGAAGCGGTTGGCGGTTGGCGGTTGGCGGTTAGCTCGGAGCGACCTGCCCGGGCGCGCGCGCTTCCTTGCCAACCGCTAACCGCTAACCGCTAACCGCCCTCCTTCCATGGCCCGTTCCGTTCGCATCAAAGATCAGGCGGTCGAAGCGCATCTCTTCACGACGCGCACCATCGTCGCTGCCATCCTCATGGTTCTTGCAGTGGCGGCCGTCATTGCGCGCCTCGCGTGGCTGCAGATCGTTCAATACGAGTACTTTGCGGAGCTCTCGCAAGGCAATCGCATTCGCATCGAACCGCTGCCGCCGAATCGAGGACTCATCCTCGATCGCAACGGCAAAGCGCTCGCGACGAATGCGCCCTCGTACCAGCTCGAGCTCGTGCGCGAGCAAGTGTCGGATCTCGAAGGCACGCTGAAGCGACTCTCTGAATTGAAGCTCATCGAGGCGAACGACGTCACTGCCCTGCTGAAAGAGATCAAGAGCCGGCGCGCATTCGAAGCCTTCCCCGTCAAGCTGCAAATGACGGAAGAAGAGCTGGCCACGTTTGCGGTCCGCCGGCCGGACTTTCCCGGTGTGGAGATACGACCGCGTCTGACTCGGTACTACCCGCTGGGCGGCAGCAGTGTGCATGCGCTCGGCTACGTGAGCGCCATCAGCGAAGACGACAAGAAGATCCTCAACATCGAGGAATATGCCGGCACGACGCTGGCCGGCAAGAGCGGTGTCGAGCGCGCGTACGAGAAAGAGCTGCACGGCGAAACAGGATTCCAGCAGATGCTGGTGAACGCGCAAGGACGCCGCGTCGAGACACTGGGTCGCGGTCCTGTGGAGCTCAAGCGCAAAGAACCTGTTGCCGGCAACGACTTGTACCTGACGATCGATCAGCGCGTGCAGCAGACGGCCGAAGAAGCATTGCGCGATCAGCGTGCGTCGGCCGTGGCGATCGATCCGTCGAATGGCGACATCCTCGCCTTCGTCAGTACGCCCGGCTTCGATCCGAACCTGTTTGCGCGCGGTCTGACACGTAAGGAATACCTCGCGCTGACCGAAGATCCGGATCGTCCGATGTACGATCGCGCCTTGCGTGGCGTCTATCCCCCAGGCTCGACCGTGAAGCCGCTGATGGCGCTGGCAGCACTCGAAGCCAATGTGATCACACCGCATGACACGCGCTACTGTCGAGGGCATTGGCGCATGCCCGGCGTCAGTCGACCGTGGCGTGACTGGAAAAAGGAAGGTCACGGGACGGTGGACATGCGCAAGGCGCTCGCCACCTCGTGCGACGTGTACTTCTACGACATGGCCAATCTCATGGGCATCGATCGCATGGCATCCTTCCTGTCGCAATTCGGTTTGGGTGGCCTCACCGGCATCGATATTCCAGGCGAGAAAGCCGGCATCCTGCCGTCCACGGCGTGGAAGAAGAAAGCCTTCAAGCGCAAGGAGCTGCAGCAGTGGTATCCGGGCGATACGATCAGCGTGGGCATCGGTCAGGGCTATATGTCGGTGACGCCGCTCGAACTCGCTCACGCGATTACAACGCTCGCCGCGCGCGGTCAGCGCTTCAAGCCGCGGTTGGTGCGTGCGATCCGCAACTCGCAGACGGGCGCGGTCGTTGAGATTCCTCCGGTGCAGCTGCCTTCGGCGAAGACCCGTGAGCCGGACGCGTGGGAATACGCAGTCGGCGGCATGATCGATGTCGCGAATGCACCGTACGGCACGGCACGCGCCGCGGCGGCGGGCTCGAAGTACTTGATCGCCGGCAAAAGCGGCACCGCACAGGTGTTCACCGTCGCGGCCAGCGAGCGCATGCGTAAAGCCAACGAGTTGGCCGAGCACTTGCGCGACCACGCTCTGTTCGTCGCCTTCGCGCCGGCAGACGCGCCCAAGCCCAAGATCGCCGTGGCGGTCGTCGTGGAAAATGCGCCGGGCGGCGGCTCGGCGTTTGCCGCACCGGTCGTGCGCCGCATTCTCGACTCGTACCTGCTGACACCCGAAGAGTTCGCGGCGGAGGAAGCAAAGCGCGCCGAGCAGGAAGCAAAGAAGAAAGCCGCCGCGGCTGGCGCGGCGAGGACTTCCCCACCCGCAACACCCGCAGGCCGCGAATGAGCTACACGGATCTCGATGCGTCGCGTGCTCAGCGAACCTTGACAGTGTCCGCGCGCCTGCTGAGCGCTTTGCACCTGGACGGACCGCTGTTCGTCGGCCTGTGCCTCGCCGGCGCAGTGGGACTCGTCGTGGCGTTCAGCGCCTCCGGCGGGGAGATCGAGGCACTGGAAGCACAAGCGCTGCGGTTCGTTCTCGGCCTGGCGGCGATGCTCACGCTCGCACAGCTGCCGCCGCGCGTGATTCGCACGGCGACTCCATGGATCTACACACTCGGGCTCGTGCTGTTGCTGGTCGTCATGACGACCGGACACGTCGCGATGGGCGCGCAACGATGGCTCGACATCGGTGTGGTGCGCTTTCAGCCGTCGGAGATCATGAAGCTGGGTGTGCCGCTGGCGTGCGCATGGTATCTGCATGATCGGCCGCTGCCGCCGAGCTTTGTGTCACTCGTCGTCGTTGGGCTCGCGATTGTCGTGCCGACTCTGATCATCGCGGAGCAGCCCGATCTCGGTACGGCGCTCCTGGTTGCCGCAGCCGGTGCGATGGTCATGCTGTTGTCGGGCTTGCAGCGCCGTTACCTTCTGGGCGCGCTGGTGCTCATCGGTGCCGCCGTTCCGGTCGCGTGGCATTTCCTTCACGACTACCAGCGGCAACGTGTGTTGACGTTCCTCGATCCGCAGACCGATCCGCTCGGCGCGGGATATCACATCATCCAATCGCAGATCGCCCTCGGCTCCGGAGGCGTCTTCGGCAAGGGGTATTTGAACGGCAGTCAGGCACAGCTCGAGTTCTTGCCTGAGCGCAATACCGACTTCGTGTTCGCAGTGATCGGCGAGGAATGGGGCTTCATCGGCGTCACGACGGTGCTATTGCTGTACCTCTTCATCATCGGTCGCGCGCTCTACCTGTCGGTCGTTGCACACGATACGTTCTCGCGGCTGACGGCTGGGAGCCTGAGCCTGACGTTCTGTGTCTATGTGCTGGTCAATACCGGAATGGTTGCGGGTCTGCTGCCCGTCGTGGGCGTGCCCCTGCCATTCATCAGCTATGGAGGTACGTCGATGGTCACTCTCATGGCGGGTTTCGGTCTGTTGATGGCGCTGTGCGAGAAGCGCCGCCTCGTGAGCCGATGAGATCCGGACTCGTGCAGGCGCGGCATGCAGCCGCAGCGCTCGCCTTGGCTTTCCTGTCTGCCTGCGTCAGCCGACCGGTTTCGATACCTCCACCGACTACGCCCGCCCCCATACCAGTACCTGTACCTCTACCTCAGCCTCCCAAAGAGCTTCCGCCCGATGCGATCCCCAAAGTCGAGCCGAGATCGCGTCAAGGCAACCCGCCGTTCTACGAAGTCAGTGGCAAGCGCTATTTCGTACTGCCCAGCGCAGACGGTTATCGCGAACGCGGCGTCGCCTCCTGGTACGGCCCAGGGTTTCATCGCGGCAGGACATCGAATGGTGAGCCGTACGACATGCATGGCATGACGGCCGCACACAAGACGTTGCCGCTGCCGACTTACGTGCGAGTCACCAATCTGAAGAACGGTCGCAGTGTCGTGGTGCGTGTAAACGATCGCGGTCCGTTCAAGGACACGCGCGTCATCGACCTCTCCCATTCCGCGGCCACGAAACTCGACATGATTCGCCAGGGCACGGCTTTCGTGGAGGTGCAGGCGCTCACACCTGAAACGCAGGCAGCGAACCCACCGGCAGCTCCCGCTGGGCTGTTCGTCCAAGCCGGCGCCTTCAGCGAACGCGCCAACGCCGAGCGGCTCGTACAGCGCCTGCGGGAACAGGGGGAGAACGACGCCACCTTGCGTGAAGATGTGGTCAACGGCCGCACGCTATTTCGCGTGCGTGTAGGTCCGGTGCCTACGGTGAATGACTTTGATCTCACCGTCGCGCGCCTGCGGAAGCTGGGATTGCAGGATGCGCGGCTGGCGCTCGATTGATCGGCCCCCGCAGGCTGCCGGTCGATAATTGAGATCCACCCTGGGTAGAATTCGCCGCCATTTTTCATCAACCGTCAGGTCCTTGATCGACATGCATCGCTCGATTTCGTTGCTTCTGTGTGCCGTGATCTGTCTTGCTGCTTGTTCGAAAGCGCAGGAGCAACCCGCAGCAGCCATGCGCGAGCGCAAGACGATCGCGCTGACTGCGGCCGTGACACCGGCACCCGCCGGCGCCGCATCGGTCACGGCCAAACCCGCACCGATTCCTGCCCCGCCGACCGTGGCAGCGCGCGGCTATTTCCTGATCGACTACACGAGCGGCCATGTGCTCGCCGAAACGAACGCGAACGAGCGCTTGGAGCCCGCGAGCTTGACGAAGCTGATGACGGGCTACGGCGTGTTCGCTGCGTTGAAGGATGGCCGCATCAAACTGAGCGACGAAGTCACGATCACTCCGCATGCCCGCGATCAGAACGGGTCGCGCATGTTCGTGGAAGTCGGCACGAGGGTGAAAGTGGAGGATTTGATCCAGGGCATGATCGTGCAGTCCGGCAACGATGCGACAGTCGCGCTGGCCGAACACGTGGCGGGTAGCGAGCCTGTCTTCGTCGATCTCATGAATCAGTACGCGCAGCAGCTCGGCATGAAGAACACGCACTTCGAAAACAGCGCGGGCATGCCGGGACCGCAGCACTACACCACTGCGCACGATATCGCCCTCCTGGCACAGGCGCTGATCCGCGAGTTTCCGACCTACTACAAGTGGTACTCGCAGCGCGAGTTCACCTGGAATCGCATCACGCAGCCGAATCGGAATGGCTTACTGGAACGTGACCCCACGGTGGACGGCCTGAAGACAGGCCACACGGAAAGCGCTGGTTACTGTCTCGTGTCATCCGCCAAGCGCGACGGCATGCGTCTGATCTCGGTCGTCATGGGATCCCCCAACGTGCGCTCGCGTGAAGATGCCAGCGCGGCGTTACTGAACTACGGCTTCCGGTTCTACGAAACTCGACGGCTCTACGCCGCCAACCAGTCCCTCATGAACGTTCGTGTGCGGAAAGGCGCAGCGCCGGAAGTCGGGCTGACACTGCATCGAGACATCACGGCAACGTTGCCGCGAGGCCAAACAGAGGCCATCACCGCCAGCATCGAGGTTTCCGAGCCGCTGTTGGCGCCGCTGCAGCGAAACACGGCGATCGGCACGTTGAAGCTCGTCCGCGACGGCAAGCCGTTCGCCGAGCAGGCCGTGTACCCGAATGCCGATGTGCCCGAAACGGGCTTCTTCGGTCGCCTCACCGAAGACGTCAAGATGCGCTTCGAGTAACGCGATGGCCGAGCCATTTCCGGTCTGCTATCTCAATGGCGAGTACCTGCCGCTTGCCGCAGCCCGCGTGTCTCCGCTCGATCGCGCTTTTCTGTTTGCCGATAGCGTCTACGAAGTGCTGCCTGCGCTCGACGGGCGGATGTTTCGTTTCCAGGAGCATTTCGACCGACTGGCGCGCAGCTTGCTCGAAGTGAGGATGGCTGCGCCCCACTCGCACGAACAGTGGCATCGCATTCTGGACGAGCTCATCGCGCGCAATGGCGGCGGGGACATGTACATCTATGCGCAAGTCACTCGCGGTATGGAGCTCGGTCGCAATCACACCTTTCCTGCGACGAGCACGCCGACGGTGTTTGCCATGGCCTCGCCGCTCCCGCAGTTCACACCAGAACAGCGCGAGCGCGGATTCGATGCAATTACGGTCGAGGATTTCCGCTGGGGCCGATGTGATATCAAGAGCACTGCGCTGTTGGCGAATGTGCTCATGAAGCAGCAGGCCGCCGATGCGGGAGCGAACGAGGCCATCATCGTGCGCAACGGCGCAGTGCTCGAAGGCGCATCGACGAGTGTGCTCGCGATCGTGGAGGGTGTGCTCGTGACGCCGCCCGATGGTCACAGCATTCTCCCGGGTACCACGCGCGAGGTCGCTCTCGAGCTGGCACAGAATGTCCTGCCCGTCGCGCGACGCAGGCTCGCCGTCAGCGAACTTTTCGCAGCGAGCGAGATCTGGATAGCAGCAGCCACGCGCGACGTGCTGCCAGTGTGCCGGGTGGATGGTCGGCCGATTGGCGATGGGGTGCCTGGACCCTGGTGGAAACGTTTCGCGCAGGCGTTCCTGGATATGCGCAAATCCGTACCGCAATGATGATGACGCAACCAACCTTGTTCGAGTTTCCCTGCGACTTCCCGCTCAAAGTGATGGGCCGCCGTTCCGATGAGTTCCGTGCGCTCGTGATGGAGATCGTGGAGCGTCACGTCGGCTCGCTGGATCCCGCACGGGTTCAGCAGCGTGCGAGCAAGGACGGAAACTATCTCAGCGTCACCTGCACACTGCGCGCGGAAAGCAAGGAACAGCTGGATGAGTTGTATCGAGAGCTCACGGCCTGCGAGCAGGTGCTTTACGTGCTGTGATCAAGCGGCGCGACGCTCTCTCAGCACAGCCACGAATTCACGCGCCAACACTTCGCCCGCAGCGCGCACGCTCAGCCTCACGCCGAGGCTCGACAGATCCACGACCTCGAGACCGGCAAATCCACAGGGATTGATGCGGCGAAACGGCGCCAGGTCCATGGCGACATTCAACGCCAGGCCGTGATAGCTGCAACCACGGCGGATTCGTAGGCCGATGCTCGCAAGCTTGCGGCCCTGGACATACACGCCGGGCGCTTCGCGCTTGCCGTACGCCTCGAGTCCATACAACGCCGCCACGCGAATGACGGCTGTCTCGAGCGCAACCACCAATTCGCGCACACCGAGCTGCCAGCGCTTCAGTTCCAATAGCGGGTACAGGACCAATTGGCCCGGACCGTGGTAAGTGACCTGGCCGCCGCGATCGATGTTCACGACCGGAATGTCTCCGGCAGCGAGAACGTGTGCTGGACTGCCGTTCATTCCCAAGGTGAACACAGGCTCGTGTTCCAAGAGCCAGATCTCATCATCCGTGTCTGGTCCACGCTCGGCCGTGTACCTTTGCATGGCTTGCCACGTGGGAACGTATTCGACTCGGCCCAGCCAGCGCACGCGCGGAGCCGCCGCAGATGCGTCTGCGTGCACGTCATCGGAAGTGACAGGGCGCGAATTCACGGTGGGCTCAGCGGCGATCACTCGACCCGCGGCAGTCCGGCGTTGTTGCGCTCCAGTGCACGCTCCGCGCGGTAACTCGAACGGACCAACGGACCGGACACACACTCGATGAAGCCTTTGGCGAGCGCCCATTGGCGATAGCGCTCGAATTCTTCCGGTGCGACCCATCGTTCGATCGGAAGATGGTTACGCGTTGGCTGCAAGTATTGACCGAGCGTAAGCAGGTCCACGTTGCGCGCCCGCAAATCGTCCATGGTCTGCTCGATTTCCTGATCGGTTTCTCCCAGTCCCAACATCAAGCTGGTCTTGGTGAGCACGTTCGGACGGAACCGCTTGGAGTGTTCCAGAACGGCGAGTGTTTGCTCGTACCCCGCGCGTGGGTCTCGAACCGGATGTGTCAGGCGGCGCACTGTTTCCACGTTCTGCGCGAACACATCCAGGCCACTGTCCACCACAGTCTCGACATCGGCCATCACGCCCTGGAAGTCCGGGGTCAGTGCTTCAACAGCCGTCTGTGGCGACAGGCGCTTGATCTCACGCACACAGTCCGCGAAGTGCCGAGCTCCGCCATCCGGCAAGTCATCGCGATTCACCGAAGTGAGCACGACGTACTTCAAACCCATGATCTGGACTGTTCGAGCCGTGTTGGCGGGCTCCTCCGTATCCAGCCAGCCTTGAGGGTTGCCCGTGTCCACGGCGCAGAAGCGGCAGGCACGCGTGCAGACGGCGCCCATGAGCATCAGCGTGGCCGTGCCGGCATTCCAGCATTCGCCAATGTTCGGACACTTCGCTTCCTCGCACACGGTGGCCAGGCGATGTTCACGCACGGTGGCCTGCACGCGATCGAAGCGGGCCCCAGCCGGCATCCGTGCCCGCAACCAGGCTGGCTTCTTGCGTTGGATAACCGGGGATACGGCTGCCGCTTTGATGCCATCCTTGATCGCGGTAAATCCCTGCGGCGTACGGTACTTCGCTCCGCTCTCAACACGCACGGAGTCCGCAAACAGGATCGGGATGCCTTTGAATTCGCTCACTCGAACCTCGGACGACTAGCGCGGAACCGTATGGCACCGCAAAAAGCAAAACGCGCCGACAGGGTACGACCCCATCGGCGCGCTCAGCAACTGGTCAGAACGAGGTCAGGACGGCCGGGCGTTGGCCCGCAACAGCCAAAGGTTGGCGACCTCCGACCATTTCGAGCCGTCCTTCACGGACTTGAGGGCATCGCGAGCCTCTGACAACTGATTCTTCTTGAGGTACGCAATGCCTAGATTCACTTGCGCCTCGTCGGAATCCGTCAGACTGCCCTTCTTGAGGCCGCTCTGGAGAGCGCCGATCGCCTCGTCGAACTGGGCGTAACTCAAATACGCCTGACCCAGAGCGATGTAGCCCTGGCCCGTCGGTGCGCCTTGCGCTTCTTTGGCCAACTGGCCCAGTGCAGCCTTGTCCACGGCAACTTGCTTCTTGGCGTTTGCCAGCAAGCGCTCGTTGCGAGCCTTGTCTTCGTTCTCGAGCGCCTTGCTCGCGAAACCAGCTTCCAGGAAACGAAGCGCTTCGCCAGGCAGGCCCAAGTCCATGGAGATCTCAGCTGCATCGACGAAGTGACGGCCTTCCTTCAACGCACCCACGTCCAGCATGAGGCGATAGACGTTCAGCTTCGCACGATCGGGCTGCTCTTTCTGTCGAACGACACGCAGCAGCTTGTCCCAGTTGTCTGCCGTCGGATAGTGACGAACGATGCGCTGCATCGTGTCGGCAACGCCGTTCTCGTCATTCATGTTGTTATACGAGCTCAACACGATCTGCAGCCAATTCTCCTTGGGCGTCTGACCGGCCTTCTCGCTGGCGTTGATCACGGAATCCATCGCCGAGATCGCGTTCTTGTAATCCTTCATCAGGTAGTAGCCCTGGCCCACCAGCACCGACATCTCCTGGTCGCCGGGATGGTTCTTGAGCCAGCGCTTGGCGTAATCGACCGCTTTGCTGTACTGCTGCAGCTGGAAATACAGCTGCGCAACCGCTTTCAAGCGTGCGTCCTGCTGATCGGGCGGCAACATGCCCGAATTCACCATGCGCTCGAACACGGGCGCGGCTTCGGTGTAGTTCTTCTGCTGGATGTAAACGAAACCAAGGAACTCGTCGATCTTGAACGCTTCGAAGGGGGTCTTCTTTTGCACCGCCTGGGCTTCTTTCAGCGAGGCGATTGCCTTGTCCCACTGCTTCTTGTTGACGGCTTCCTGTGCCGTCTGCATTGCCTTGCCGACCTCCTTGGTCGTGATCTTTTCTTCTGCCTGAACAGGCGAAGTAATCGTTAATGAACCCACCAGTAGCGCCGCCACTAGTGCCAAGACTGGAATCGATCGAGACATAGGTCTACACCGACGTGAATAGGGTGATTCTTAGACGCCTGGTCCCGGAGTTCCGTTCCGGGAAAAGGCAGTTAGCTGCGCTGGACTAGTCTTCGAGGAACTGTTCGTTACCCACGAAACCGATGCGCGCAATCCCATTGCGCTGCGCAATCGCGAGCACCTGTGCGACGGAGTCGTACTTGGCGCGACGGTGAGGACGCAAGTGCAGCTCGGGTTGAGGATTTTTGGCCGCCTCGACCTGGAAGTACCGTTCCAACGTATGGAAGTTGGGGACGGTCGTCCCGTTCCACAGCAGCGTGCCGTCGAAGTCGATCTCCAGATCGACTACCTCCGGCTGGATCGGTTTATCCGGTGTATCTGGCGTTGGTCGGGGCATATCCAGCTTGACCGCATGCGTCATCACCGGAATCGTGATGATCAGCATCACCAGCAGCACCAACATGACGTCGATCAGAGGCGTCGTGTTGATGTCCATCATCGGGGCGCCAGATTCGGTGCCCCCTACGCTCATTGCCATTTCGTTACCCTCGCGGCCTAGCGGCCGCCACCCCGATCAGGCTCAGTAATGAACCCGACCTTCTGCACCCCCGCTCGCTGGGCAGTCAGGATCACGCGGCCAATGTACTCATAACGAGCGCCGCGATCGCCGCGCACATGCACTTCGGGTTGCGGCTGCAGGCGCGCCACACCCTTGAAGCGCTCGAGCAAATTTTTAGTATCGACCTTCATGAGATTCCAATAGATGTTGCCCTGCGCGTCGACGGCGATGTTGACGTTTTCAGGCTTCGTTTCAGTTGGAACATTGTGAGCTTTGGGCAAGCTCAACGGCACCGTCTGCGTGATCACGGGAACCGTGATCAAGAAGATGATCAGCAACACCAACATCACGTCCACGAGGGGCGTGGTGTTGATATCCGACATCACCTGTTCATCTTCCGAGCCGCCGCCGCTCGATACGTTCATTGCCATGTGCGTTTACTCAGCGATGTTCAGCGGAAGCGATGCGTATTTATTTCCGCACAGCGGTGCCGGCACCGGCAGCGGCAGGACGAGCGGCCGGGGTAGCGTCCGTTTCGACGCGTGAACCGCTGACGAGGTAGGCATGCACGTCCGCAGCAAAGTAACGGATCTGATCGCTCAGGATCTTATTGCGACGCACCAGCCAGTTGTAACCCAGCACGGCCGGCACGGCCACCGCGAGACCGATGGCGGTCATGATCAAGGCTTCACCGACGGGGCCGGCAACCTTGTCGATGGACGCTTGACCTGCCACACCGATTGCGGTCAACGCGTTCAAGATGCCCCACACCGTTCCGAACAAGCCGATGAAAGGAGCAGTCGAGCCGGTCGTCGCCAGGAATGAAAGTCCACTCTGCAGGCGGCTGATCGCGGCGTCGACGGAGCGCTGCAGCGACACAGAAATCCATTCATGCAGGGGGATCTGATCGGTCAAGCGACCCTCATGGTGCGAAGCGGCGCGTACGCCGTCTTCAGCGATTGCCTTGAAGGTGTTGTCCTTGCCCGGCAGCTTCGAGATGCCTTCACGAACGCTGCCAGCGGACCAGAAGCTCTTTTCCGTCTGTTCGTATTGCTTGCGAACACGACGCTGGTCCCACAGCTTGGTGAACATGATGAACCAGGACACCATCGACATCACGACGAGGATGACGAGCGTGCTCTTGGCTACGATATCTCCTTGCGCCCAGAGCGCTTGGAGGCCGTATGGATTTTCGACTGAATGTTCTGGGCCCATGGAACGAGTGTCCTCTACTAGTGAACGTGTGACTCGAGACTGATAACCAAAAGAACCACTAATCCGTCAGCCGGAACGTGACATTGATCTGGTGCCACATCTGCACCGGCTTGCCGCCTTCGGTGCCTGGAATCAGGCGCCACGTGCGTTTTACCTCGCGTACAGCTGCCTCGTCGAGGCGCGGGAAGCCGCTGCTCTTGGCTACCTTGGCTTCACCGATGCGACCGTTCTCCAGCACGAGAATCTCCAGGGTCACGGTTCCCTGCTCGCCCAAGCGTCGCGACGTCGGCGGGTACTCAGGCTGTGAAGGCGGACGCTTAGGATCTATACGCGGCTTGACGCCCGGGGGTTTCGCCACTGGAGGCGGCGGTGCAACCGGACGTTGTGTCGTGGTGGTCGTAATGGCTGTTGCGGGCGGAGCCTCCGTCGGCATCTCGATCGCCACTTCGGGCGGGGGTACATACGGCGGCGGCGTTTCGATCTTCGGCGGAGGCGGTGGCGGCTCTTCCTCTTCTTGTACTTTCTCCTCTTCGATGATGTCGGTTACCAAGGGACCGAACACCTTCTGCACCATTTTGTGCGAGAGGCCCGAATTCAGAGCCCAGAAGAATCCAACGTGTACCGCCACGATCACTAAGAAAACCAGACCGCGTCGGGAAATGAATGAAGCGTCTGCTACCTGGGCCATGCGGTTGCGCCTGTGTATTCCGGGGTCTAACAGCGCCCCGTGCAACGAGTAAGGTTGTTGAATTTACGTGTCGTTCGCTCTGTATGCGCACTTGCGCATACGCCCCCGTTTCACCGGCGGGGACGAACAACTCATGACGTTAGTGGAGAATTGACTCTGTTAGTTCGCATCTCGACGTCACGGTCAAGCGTAGACCGCGGAAACGCCGCGCAAGGTATAAAGTTTCGTCATGGAAGGCAAGCACTCGTAAATGATTCGCGTGCACTGCCCGGCATGCACGTCATCTCGCAGCGGCTATGCACCATGCGCGCGCAAAATAAGGAAAAATCGGCCGCCATACGCTGCAAAGCACCGGGGCTCACTGTCTCCAGTACGCATATCGATGAGGCGCATCTATGGGAACACCGACGTGTGCTACGAGCGCGCGCGATGCAACCCGAACTCGATCGGGATGAGAACCAACATTGCTCGCGGCACACCATTTTCCAGAAAAGGACGAAAGGTTGCGGCAGCAACGGCTTCGACAGCAGCTTGATCCAATCGTTCATGGCCGCTCGAGTCCGCAACCTCGATCTGCTGTGCCGCGCCGCGTTCATCGACTAGTACCTTCAACACCACAACGCCCTGCTCTTTGAGTCGTCGAGACAGCGCTGGGTAACGCGGCCTGGGTGCTTCGACATATTGAACGTTCTCAACCTCCACCGGGCTCGTGGTGTTGAAAGAGGGCGATGAGCTCACGATCGCGGTCGGTGCATTGGGGCTAGGGGGAGCGTCCGACATCGCGGTCATTTCGATATTCAGCAGCGGCGCGGAAGTATTCACTCGTAATGCGATCGGCTCGACCGTCACCGTGGGCGGCGGCGGCACTTCTTCTGGCTCGTGAGTCGACAAAAATAGGGTTTCCATGACAAGCACGGGCTTGTTGACCCGTTCTGTGCGGGTGATTTGAGCAAAGGCGACAGCGACCGCGACGTGAATAACGCCGACGACTATCAACAATCCCGCTCGCGGCAGATCAAAGCCGAACATCGAAGGCTCCCGGGAGACACGAATCATCCGCACGCGACTATATCACGTTGCAAACGCGAATCGTTCTCACTTATATTCCCCTGAGTAACAAGCACACCACGCTCCAGGGAGAACAAACATGTGCGTCCGCGCAACAACCGCATCACCGATAGCAGTCGCTGTCCTAGGCGTGCTGCACGCTGCGACCGCTTCGGCCGATTCATCTGCCGCGACGTTGCCGAAGATCTCGGTCGACGCGAATGAGGACACGCAGAGCTACAAGACCGAAGCCAGCGCGAACACCCGGTACTCGGAGCCGCTTCTGGACACACCCCAAACGATCACGGTGATTCCGCCGGCCGTCATTCAGCAGCGCGCTGCGGCAACGCTGCGCGATGTCTTGCGCAACTCACCAGGAATTACATTCCAAGCCGGCGAAGGCGGCGGCGGCCTGCCCGGCGATCAGAATTTCAGCCTGCGCGGCTCCAGCGCCCGCAATGCACTATTTATAGATGGTGTGCGCGACAGCGGCGCGTACACGCGCGATGCCTTCGTCCTGCAGCAGGTGGAGATCGTCAAGGGCCCAACCGCTGCGCTGGCGGGCCGCAGTGCTACCGCTGGCGCGATCAACCAGATCACGAAGACGCCCCAGCCCGAGAATGCCCAGCAATACTCTGCGGCCGGCGGCAGCGACAGCTATGCGCGAGTCACGGCCGACGCCAATTTCGCAACGGGTGAACATTCGGCGCTGCGGATGAACGCGATGTATCACCACGCAGACGCTCCAGGTCGTGACGTGGTCGAGAACGAGCGCTGGGGATTTGCGCCCTCCTTCGCTCTGGGACTTGGCACCGATACGCGCGTGAAAGTCGACTATCTTTACGTCGAGGAAGACAACGTTCCCGACTACGGACTGCCGTGGAATTCATTCACGCAAAGCACGGCGGCAGACCCAAGCCACAACGGCACGTTTCCAACCGGCGCCTACGGCGCGGATCCGAAAGTGGATCGCAGCAACTTCTACGGGCTCAAAGACTTCGACTACGAGGACGTGAAGACTCAGTCGGGCACGGCCCAAGTCGAGCACGACTTCAGCGATACCCTCACCTTGCGCAGTGTCCTGCGGCTCATCGACACCGAGCGCGACTCCGCGATCACCGCCCCGCGCCCGCCGAATCGACAATTGCAGCGCCGCACGATGGACCTGCGCACACTCACGAGCCTCACCGATGTCAAATACGAGTTCGTGACCGGCCGCATCGCACATGATCTGGTGACTGGCGTGGAGCTTGCGCGCGAAACCACGCACAACCGCAACGGCTCATCCACAACCGCCGCCCCGCAGTACGCCGATTTCTACTCACCCAACCCCTCGGACAACCCCCTCGGTCCGATGCCGGCAAATCCCGGCATTCCCTCACGCACGCGCGTCGACACCGTGGCGCTCTACGCGGTCGACACGATCAAGTTCACCGAACATTGGCAAGTCGTCGCGGGCCTGCGCGGCGATCGCGTGGAAACGGATTACCGCTCGCGGCAAACCAGCGGCGCACCGCTCGAGTTGAGTCGCGACGATGACCTCTTCAGCTGGCACGGCGCGCTCGTCTACAAGCCCACCGCCGACGGCTCCGTGTACTTATCGCACGGCACATCCTTCGACGCTTCCGCCGACGCAGGCTCGACGGGTTC
Source organism: Steroidobacteraceae bacterium (assembly GCA_035276085.1). GTDB lineage: Bacteria > Pseudomonadota > Gammaproteobacteria > Steroidobacterales > Steroidobacteraceae > DATELY01. The sequence goes on from DATELY010000189.1 coordinate 30,236, forward strand.
AGCGTTGAGCGATCTTCCCACGCAGGCCAACAACGTCAATCTCGAGCCGGAAAAGAGCCGCAACCTCGAGCTCGGCACCAAGTGGAATTTCTTCGATGAACAAGCGATCGTGAGCGCCGCCATCTTCAGAACCAAGAAGACGAACGTGCGCACGCGCAATCTGAACAACGAGCCGTTCACGCTCGATGGCGAGCAGCGCATCGACGGCTTCGAGCTCAACATGAGCGGCAATATCACCGAACAGTGGTCGGTCTATGCCGGCTATTCCTATCTGGATAGCAAGTTCACCCAGAGCACCAGTTCGCTCGATCAGGGCGAAGTGCTGCCGCTGGTGCCCAAGAACTCCGGCAACGTCTGGACGACGTACGTCCTGCCGTTCGGCGTTACCATCGGCGCCGGAGCGCAGTACGTCGATGAAGTCACGCGCACACGCTCCGCTACGTCAGCGGCACTCACGATGCCGGATTATTGGCTGTTCGACGCCATGGCGACGTATCCGGTCACCGATCACGTTACATTGCAGTTCAATGCAAACAACATCACGGACAAGAGCTATGTCGATCGTGTCGGCGGCGGACACTTCGTGCCTGGGCCGACCCGCACGTATCAGCTGTCGGCTTCAGTGAGCTTCTAGACAGTCGTCATGTTGCTGCACGTGCCCGAGGTGCTGACGGCAGAGCAAGTGCGCGAATGTCGCCGCGAGCTCGACGCAGCCGAGTGGGTTGACGGCCGGATTACTGCCGGCCATCAATCCTCCCGGGCCAAGGCAAATGAACAGCTGCCGGAGAGCTCGGCAACGGCAGCAAAGTTGCGCGGTATCGTGCTGTCCGCGCTGGAACGCAGCCCGTTGTTCTTCACGGGCGCATTGCCGCTCAAGGTGTTCCCACCCTTGTTCAACCGCTATCGAGGCGGACAACAGTTCGGCATTCACGTCGACAACGCGATTCGCACGAGCGGCGGCGAGCGAGTGCGCACGGACCTCTCGGCAACGTTGTTCCTCAGCGCACCGGAGGAGTACGACGGCGGCGAGCTCATCATCGAGGACACGTACGGCGCGCACAGCCTCAAGCTCCCCGCCGGTGATCTCGTGCTGTATCCGGCCAGCAGCTTGCACAAAGTGCAGCCCGTGACTCGCGGCGAGCGAATGGCCAGCTTCTTCTGGATACAAAGCATGGTTCGCGACGATGGCGAACGCAGTCTGCTCTTCGATCTCGACATTGCGATCCAACGACTGAGCCGCGATCTGTCGCCCGATCATCCGGCCCTCGTGCAACTCACCGGCACTTATCACAACCTCCTGCGCCGCTGGGCGGCTACATGAACAAGTCACGTCTGCTGCGCAACGCGCTCTTCCAGGTTCATTGGTTCGTCGGCATCACAGCGGGCATCGTCCTCGGGCTCGTCGGCATCACGGGTGCTCTGCTCGGCTTCGAACATGAGATACAGGACCGGCTCAATCGCTCAGTGCGCACGGTCACGCCGGCAGGCACGATGCTGTCTGCACCCGAGTTGCTCGCTCGAATTCAGCAACAGTTTCCAGAACGCCGCATTCAGTCGCTACAACTGGAACCAGCCCACGCAACTCATGCTGCCCGTGTGACATTCGCGTTGGCCCACCAAGGGGACAAGCCAGCGCCCGGTCGTCCGCGAGGCGAGGTGCAATTCGTCGATCCGTACACGGGGACCGTGAACGCGGATCCCGGTAATCGCGGTGAGCAGTTCTTCCGCGGTGTCATGCAATTGCACCGCTGGCTGACGTGGGGCGACCTCGGCAATCAAGCGATCGGCAAGCAGATCGTCGGGGCATCCACCGTTCTTTGTCTGTATCTCGCTCTGTCGGGCTTGTATTTGCGATGGCCCGCACGCGACGCGAACTGGCGCATCTGGTTGCAGCCGAACTTCAAGCTGAGCGGGCGCGCCTTTCTATGGAATCTGCATGCCGTCATCGGCACGTGGGTACTGGCGTTCTATGTGTTGATGTCGCTGACCGGCCTGCAGTGGTCGTACGACTGGTATCGCAAAGGGCTGTACTCGCTCGCTGGAGTGCCCATGCCGGCACGGCCCCAAGGTGGGGAAAAAGGCGGCCAGCCTCAAGCGCAGACTGCAAAGCACGCTCCTTCCATCGACTCCGCCTGGCAGCGCTTCCTGACGGCGACGCGCAACGAGCATTACGACACCGTATCCATCACTCTGCCGCGCAGCGCGGAGGATGCGGTCGAGATCCGATATCTCGCGAGCGACGCTCCTCATGAGCGCGCGCTGAGCAACATCGCCCTCGATCCACTCACGGGTGAGATTCGCAAGCACGAGCGCTACGCGGATAAACCTGTTGGCGGCAAGCTCATCGCCAGCATCTTTCCGCTGCACTCGGGCACCTTCTTCGGCGTGCCGGGACAAGTGCTGTACCTGTTGGCATCGCTGATGATGCCGGTATTCACGGTAACAGGCTGGTTGTTGTACTTGCGCCGTCGTCGCGCCAAGGCGGCCGCACAGTCCCGTGCGACGCAACTCGCTTCAGTCGAAACCGGTTAGGAAGCGCTTACCGTCGAGAGCTGCTCATCGAGGCGTGCCAAGCGCTCCGGCGTACCGATGTCGAACCAGCGTCCTCCATATAGTTCGCCGCTTACCCGATGCGCGCGCATCGCCTTGACCATCAGCGGCACGAGCTTGAAGGCGCCGGGCTCGCAACCCTGGAAGAAATCCGGGCGATACACGCCCACGCCCGAGAACGTGTAGCGCAGCTCGCCCTCTTCGCACATGCGACCGCTGCACAACGCAAAGTCGCCGCGTTGATGCTGCGGCGGATTCGGGACCAACACGAAATGCGCGAGATCGTTCGCGCCGAGCACCTGACGCAGATTCCCGAACGGCAGATCGGTCCAGACATCGCCGTTGACCACCAGGAAAGGCTCTGCGCCCAGCAAGGGAAGCGCGCGATGAATGCCGCCACCGGTTTCGAGTGCGGCGGGACGTTCATCGCTATGAGTGACCCGTACGCCGTAGCGAGAGCCATCGCCGACGTGCGCCCGCACCTGCTCACCGAGCCACGCATTGTTGATGACGATGTCCTGAAACCCCGCGCGCTTCAGACCTTCGATGTGGTAGTCGATGAGCGCCTTGCCGCCGACCGTGAGCAGCGGCTTCGGCGTGCGATCGGTGAGCGGACGCATGCGCTCGCCGCGGCCCGCAGCCAGGATCATGGCGCGCATGATCAAGCCTGAGTCGCGGTGATGCGATCCGCGATCGGCAGGATGCGCGCGGTGATGAAGTCGCGCAGGAAGGTCAGCTGCGGATAGCTCGCCGCCACCGTGTGCACGTAGTTGAGCGTGCGCGGTATGTCTTTCAAATAGCCGGACTTGCCGTCCCGATGCCACAGCCGCGCAAAGATGCCGATGGCCTTCAAGTGCCGCTGCACGCCCATGAGATCGAACCACTCGAGGAACTGACCTTCGCTCGTGCCGACCTCGAGTCCTGCAGCGCGCGCCTGCGAACGGAAGCTCAGCGCCCCAGCGCGCACTTGCTCGACCGGCCACGCAACGTAACAGTCCCGCAAGAGCGACACGAGGTCGTACGTGATGGGTCCATCGACCGCATCCTGGAAATCCAGAATGCCGGGGTTCGCGCCATAGCGCGCTCCATCCCCCACCATCAGATTGCGCGAGTGATAGTCCCGGTGCACGAACACCTGTGTCTGCCCGCGAGCGGATGCGGCGAGCGTATCGAATGTTGCCTGCACGTGGCGTTCATCCTTGGCAGACACTTCCAACCCCAGGTGGCGCGCGCAGAACCAATCGGTGAAGAGGCGCATCTCCCGATGCAGCAGCTGCGCGTCGTAGGCTGGAAGCTGGTTTGCATGGCCCCGTCCGCCCGCCTGAATTCGCACGAGTGCGCGCATCGCATCGGCGTACAGTTGCGGGGCGCGCTCGGGACGCGCCAACTCTGCGAGGTACGTGCGCGAGCCCAGATCCGTGTTGAGCAGATACCCTTCCGGAATGTTGCGCTCGAGAATGCGCGGTGCGTTCACGCCGATCTCGTTCAACATGCCGGCAATGCTGATGTACGGCCGCAGGTCTTCTTTCTCGGGCGGCGCGTCCATGGCAATCCAGGTCTGCTCGCCGCGCGTAATGCGGAAGTAGCGTCTGAAGCTGGCATCGGCGGAGGCCGGAGCAATCTGTGAGCTGCCATCGCCGAAGATCTCGGCAACCCAGCTGGTCAACCGCTGCAAGCGTGCGTCGGTGCTGTTGCTGTTGGTCTGCGAACGCTCGGCGGATACTGACATGCAGGAATTTCTCTCTCAGTGCGCAATTGCAGCCACCGAACTTGCGGGCACGGCTGCCGGAAGAGGTCATTATAATGAGGCTCAATGAGACGCCCTGATCACCACCTCACAAGAAACAATAAACGGGTCCGGGCGAGAGTGCTCTTCGCGCTGCCTCTGGCGGCACTGTCCACGAACCTCGCTCAGGCACAGGAGTGTCCTGCCTCATCCCGCGATACGCCATTGGCTCATCACCAGGCACCCGTGTGGGACAGCTCGGCCTCGCTGAATGACGATGTCAAAGTGACCAGCCAGGGCGCCGAAGTCGCGCTCAAGGATGGCAGCTATTCCCTGAACGGCCATGTGAATATCGAGCAGGGCGAGCGCAAGCTCACCGCCGAGGACGCGCATTACGACCCCGCGACCGGCCAATTCAAAGTCCGCGACAGCGTCAAGTACACCGATCCGGAGATCGAAGTCGAAGGCACCGACGCCGAATACGACAGCGACGGCCGCGTCAGCTTCGAAAACGCCCAGTTCCGGCTGAAAACGCGGGCCGCTCGCGGTTCTGCGAAGGGCATCGAGGTGAATGAAAAGCGGGAGGTTCATCTGGACCAGGTCCAGTACACCTCCTGCCCGCCCGGCAAGAACGATTGGCTGATCACCGCGTCCGATATCGACATCTACCAGGATCAAGGCGCGGGCTATGGCCGCGGCGTCCGGCTCGACTTCAAGGGCGTGCCGATTCTGTACGCGCCCGTCATCTCGTTTCCGGTCGGTAACGAACGCAAATCGGGCTTCCTGTTTCCGACCTTCGGCACCACCTCTCGCAGTGGCACGGAACTCGGCGTGCCTTGGTACTGGAACATCGCCCCCAACTACGATGCCACCTTCGTACCCACGTATTACTCGAGCCGTGGCGCACGCCTGGACACGGAGTTGCGCTACCTCACCAACATCGGCGAAGGCAAATTCAACGCGAACTATCTGCCCAACGACCGCCGGCGCGACCAATCCCGCAGCCTGCTGACATGGCAGGACACCAGCGACTTCACGCGCAACCTGCGCCTGCAGATCGATGCCGCGAACGCGAGTGACCAGGACTGGTTCGAAGACTTCGGGTCGGGTCCGGAAGGCACGAGCGTCACCTACCTCGGTCGCTCGACCTCGCTGACCTACCTGGATGACGTCTGGCGCATCACGGCGCTGGCGCAGAACTTCCAGACGATCGATGAGAGCATTCCTCGTGACCTGCGTCCCTACACCTTGGGCCCGCAGCTCGGTGTCAGCGCCCGGCTGCCACAGAGCGCGTATGGCCTGAGTTTCGACTTCGACGGGGAGCTCACCAACTTCACTCGGCACGATGGCCTCACGGGCATGCGACTCGATCTGGCGCCGCAAGTCCGGCTGCCGCTCGAACGACCGGGCTACTACGTCGAGCCCGCGGTGTCCTGGCGCTACACGACCTATGACCTGACCGATGAGCCAGCGGGCACGGACTCGACTCCCTCCCGAACGCTGCCCGAATACAGCGTCGATGCGGGACTGACGTTCGAGCGCCTCTGGGGTTCGCGCCACCAGCGCTTGCAAACGCTGGAACCGCGCGTGCGATATCTGTATGTGCCCTACCGTCGGCAAGCCGATCTGCCGGTGTTCGATACGCACCCGGCGGACTTGAATCTCGTGCAGCTGTTTCGCTCGAACCGCTACATGGGGCTCGATCGCATCAGCGACGCAAATCAGTTGAGCTTCGGCCTCACCTCGCGACTGTTCGATGCGGCAGACGGGCGCCAGTTCATCTCGGCCACCGTCGGTCAGGCCGTGTACTTCAAAGAGCAGCGCACGGTCCTGCCCGGTGAAACCCTGGAGGATTCCGAGAACTCGGACATCATCGGCGAGCTGGACGTCACGGCGTTCCAGCACTGGAACGTCCGCCTGGGGACACAGTGGGATCCGGGCGAAATGCGCAGCGAAAAAGGCGATGCCATGCTGCAGTACTCGCCCGACCCGGATCGGGTGGTCAATCTCGGCTATCGCTTCCGGCGCAAACCCACGATCGACCTGCAACAGATCGAATCGCAACGCATCGAGCAGCTGGACGGCTCGTTTGCCTGGCCGATCGCCCGCAGTTGGAGCTTGTACGCCCGGTGGGTGTATTCGCTCGAAGACAAAAGCACGATCGATCGCTTCGCGGGCGTGGAGTACCGCTCCTGCTGCTGGGGTTTGCGGGTGGTCACCCGGCGCTATCTGCGCAATCGGGAAGGCGACTACGAAAGCAGCATCCTGCTGCAGCTTGAACTGAACGGCCTATCCAATGTCGGACAGGAGGCCGATGCTTTCCTCGAAAGATCGATTCGCGGATACTCGCCGCGCCCTGAGCTACCCTGACCGCCTCATGAAAAGCCTCATCGTGCGCTGCTGCGCCCTTGCCCTCCTTGTCGTTGGCGCCACCGCGCATGCCCAGACGCGCGAGCTGTCCGCCCGCGGTCAGCTGCTGGATCGCATTGCCGCGGTCGTGAACGAGGGCGTGGTCCTGTCGAGCCAGCTCGAGCACGAGACCGACGAAGTCACGGAGCGGCTGCGCCAGCAAAAAACCGAGCTGCCGCCGCGCACGGTGCTGCGCAAGCAGGTGCTCGAGCGGCTGGTGCTGCAGGAGATTCAGCTGCAGCGCGCAGACAAGATCGGCATTCAAGTGTCGGATGAAATGCTGAACGGCGCGTTGAACGATGTGGCGCAACGCAATGGCATCAGCTTCAGCGATCTGCCGCAGACGCTCGAACAGCAAGGCATCGATTACCGCGACTATCGCGATGAGATCCGCCGCACGCTCATGCTGCAGCTCCTGCGCCAACGCGACGTGCTCCAGCGCATCAATGTCTCGCCGCGCGAGCTGGAACAGTTCATGGCGCGCCAGCAGAACGCGCCGGATCAGAACTCCGAATACAACCTCTCGCACATCCTGATCTCGGTTCCCGTCGCCGCTACGCCCGAACAGCTGAGCGCACGCGAACAGCGCGCCAAAGAGGTGTACGACAAAGCCGCCGCGGGACAGGATTTCGCGCAGCTCGCCGTTTCCTATTCCGAAAGCAGCACGAATATCGAAGGCGGTGCCCTCGGCTGGCGCAAGGCGGCTCAGATACCGTCCATCGCGAGCGAACAGATTGCGAAGATGAAACCGGGCGAAGTGACGCAGCCGATCCGCACACCGAGCGGTTTTCACATCTTTCGCCTGAACGAAGTGCGTGGCTCACAGCAGTCGGTGCAGACGCAGATCCATTCGCGTCACATCCTGATGCGCACCAACGAACTGGAAGACGACGAGACCGTGCGACAGAAGCTGTCGAAGATTCGCGAACGCATCCTCACCGGCGGCGAGGATTTCGGCGCCATCGCGGCCGTCACCTCGCAGGACCCGGGTTCCGCACCGGGCGGCGGCGACCTCGGCTGGGCGGGTCCCGGTACGTTCGATCCCGAATTCGAGAAACAGCTGGATGCGCTCAACGAGAACGGGATCAGCGAGCCGTTCAAGACACAGTTCGGTTGGCACATCGTGCAGTTGCTAGGACGCCGCGTGCACGATGTGAGCGATGACATGCGCCGCAATCGCGCCTTTGCAGCCCTGCGCGAGTCCAAGGCCGAAGAAGAGACCGAGCTGTGGCTGCGTCGTCTGCGTGACGAAGCGTTCGTCGACTACCGCATGTGACGGCGCGGCGCCCGCCGTGCTGACGACCTGCCGTGAGCACCACGCCACGAATCATCATCACCTCCGGAGAGCCTGCCGGCGTCGGCCCCGACCTTTGCCTGGCCATCGCACAGCGCGAGTGGCCCGCCCAGCTGATCTTCGCGGTGGATGAGCATCTTCTGCAGGCACGCGCGCAAGATCTCGGGGACCCGGTCCGCATCTCCTATTACGATCCCAGCCACTCCGCCCGAGCACACCGGGTGGGTGAACTGCAGGTCATGCACGTCCCCGTTCGCGAGCCGGTCGCAGCGGGCCAACTGAATCCCGCAAATGCACGCTACGTGCTCGATCTGCTCGACCGCGCGTGCGACGGTTGCATGAGCGGCGAGTTCGCGGCCATGGTCACGGCACCCGTACAGAAAAGCGTCATCATCGACGCAGGCGTTCCCTTCTCCGGCCACACGGAATATCTGGCCCATCGTTCCGGCGGCGCTCTGCCCGTGATGATGCTGACCGCCGAGAACTTACGCGTCGCGCTCGTGACCACTCATTTGCCGCTCGCTCGCGTCCCGGCGGCAATTCAACCGCACGTGCTGACGACGGTGCTGCGAACGCTTCACCGCGATTTGCGCGGGAAGTTCGGTATCGAGCACCCGCGCATTCTCGTGCTGGGTTTGAACCCGCACGCGGGCGAGAGCGGGCACCTGGGCCGGGAAGAAATCGAAGTGATCCAGCCGGTGCTACAGACGCTGCGCGCAGAAGGCATGCGCCTGACAGGGCCCGCACCGGCCGACACGGCGTTCACTCCGCGGCTGCTGGAACACACGGATGCGGTGCTCGCCATGTATCACGACCAAGGCTTGCCCGTGTTGAAGTACGCCGGCTTCGGCCATGCCGTAAACGTAACGCTCGGGTTGCCCTTGATCCGAACCTCGGTCGATCACGGCACCGCTCTGGAGCTCGCCGGCAAGGGCACGGCCGATGCGGGAAGCCTGATTGCCGCCACAGAGCTCGCGATCGAGCTGGCACACACGAGTCGCGTCTCCTCCGCTGCGTAAGCGGAAGGACGTCGGACCCACATGTCCCGCCACATTCCGCGCAAGCGCTTCGGCCAGCATTTCCTGCATGCGCCGAGCGTGATCGAGCGCATCGTGAGCAGCATCGATCCGCACCCCGGGGAACCACTCGTAGAGATCGGGCCGGGATTGGGTGCCATCACCCTGCCGCTCCTTGCGCGCGTGCACGAGATGCACGCCGTGGAAATCGACCGCGATGCGATCCGGGAGCTCGCAGCGAAAACCAGGGATAAAGGCACATTGCACATTCATGAAGCCGACGTGCTCGACTTCGACTTCGCGCAGCTGCGCATCACACCTCAGCCACTGCGACTCGTCGGCAACCTCCCCTACAACATATCGACACCGCTGCTGTTCCGGCTCATGGAACAACGCGAGCACTTCCTGGATATGCATTTCATGCTGCAGAAGGAGGTGGTCGACCGCATGGCCGCGCAGGCCAACGATGACGCGTATGGTCGGCTATCCGTAATGCTCGCGCCGTGGCTTTCAGTCGAACCCTTGTTCGACATCGGGCCGGGCGCTTTCCGCCCGCCGCCGCAAGTAACGTCCAGTTACGTTCGCCTCCGGCCGTACGCTGCACCCCCCTTCACCATCGACGATCGGCGCGCGTACAGTCAGGTGGTCGCGGCTGCGTTCTCGCAACGGCGCAAGACGCTGCGCAATGCGCTGAAGGCGTTGCTGGGAGAAGAGCTGATTCGCGCGGCCGGCATCGATCCGGGCGCGCGTGCGGAAACCGTTTCACCGGCGCGATATGCGGCGCTCGCAAACCTGTGGCATAAGGACAAGCGGTTAGCGGTTAGCGGTTAGCGGTTGGTTCGGAACTGACTGCTATCACCGGAGGTGTTCCGATGGGCGCTTACAAGAAGATCCTGCTGGTCGTCGACCTGACGGAAGACAGCCAGCGCATCGGCGAGCGCGCGAAATCCATCGCGGCGCTGTATCAAGCCGACATCACGCTGTTGCACGTCGTCGAATATGTCCCTGTCGAGCCGATGGGCGAGGCGCTCCTGCCCACCGTGCAGATCGAGAGCGAGCTCGTCGAGCGTGCGCGCACGAAGCTGGCGCAACTCAGTACGCGCCTGGGATTGCAGGATGCGGTCCAGATCGTGGAATCGGGCAGCATCAAAGCGGAGATCATCCGGGTCGCGCAGCGCTTGCACAGCGACCTGATCGTGCTCGGCAGTCGCGAGCGGCACGGCCTGGCCATCCTGCTCAACTTCACCGAAGACGCCGTGCTGCACGCGGCGCCGTGCGATGTCCTCGCCGTGCGCCTGCCTAAGGCCTGATGAACTGGCCGACTGTCATAAACCGCCGGAATCAGCACATCGTGAGGTGCGTATGAGTACGTACTTGCCTAAAATAGACGCACCCCCGAACGAGTGCGCCGCCATGAGAAGAACTACACGCCACAAGATCCGGGTCGATGTCAGCACCAACTACGTCGATGACCAGTCGCGCCCCGAAGACGACCGGTACTTTTTCTCGTACACGATCACGATTCGTAACGAAGGCAAGACGCCCGCGCGCCTGATGACCCGTCATTGGGTCATCACGGATGCGAACGGGAAAGTGCAGGAAGTCCGCGGTGAAGGCGTCGTCGGGGAACAGCCCTACCTGCTGCCGGGCCAAGGTTTCCGCTATTCCAGTGCCGCCGTGCTGGAGACGCCGGTCGGGGCCATGCAGGGGAGCTACCAGATGGTGGCGGACGACGGCGCCCATTTCGATGCCATGATCGCACCGTTCACGCTGGCCAAGCCGGGCTTGCTGCACTGAAGAATCCCAAGCGAAGATCGTCCGCATGGCGATCTATGCTGTCGGTGACCTGCAAGGCTCTCTGAGCGAATTCGAGCAACTCCTCGAACAGATCGAATTCGACCCTGCGCGAGACCGGCTCTGGCTCGTCGGCGATCTCGTCAATCGTGGCCCCGAATCCCTTGGATGCCTGCGGCGCGTGCGCAGCCTCGGCGCCGCTGCAATCACCGTCCTGGGCAACCATGACTTGCATCTCCTCGCACTGGCCAGCACGCCGCGCGAGAAACGCAAGTCGAAGGACACGCTCGATGACGTTCTGAACGCACCGGACCGCGCTGAGCTCCTGGAATGGTTGGCTCACCGTCCCCTGCTCCACTACGACGGTCAACTCGACACGATCCTCGTGCATGCGGGACTCGCCCCTGAATGGGATCTGGCGACGGCCCGGACGCTGGCTGCGGAATTGGAGAACACGCTGCGCGATGCACGTGCCCGGCGGGCTCTGTTCGAGCACATGTATGGCGACACCCCGGCACGCTGGTCACCCCGGCTGTCCGGCTTCGACCGGCTGCGCTTCATCACCAACTGCTTCACGCGGATGCGGATGATCGCGCCGAACGGCGATGTCGAGCTCAACCACAAAGGCCCGCCCGAGGCAGCGCCGCACCTGACACCGTGGTTCCAAGTGCCTCAGCGGCGCACACGGCAGCATCGCATCGTGTTCGGTCATTGGTCCGCGCTCGGATTCCATGCGGCCGACAACGTGATCTGCATCGACACCGGGTGCGTATGGGGTAGCACGTTGTCCGCGGTGCGACTGGATCAACCAGCCGCACCGGTTCAGATTCCCTGCGCCGGCAGCGGCGCGGCGGAAGATGGCTGAGGGGTTGTCCCCCGCCACACGAGAAGGTCAGCTCTTCCCGGCCGCCTTCTTCTCGTCCGGTTTCGGCAGCGCGGTCAACGCCTCCACCTGCAAGCGCGGCTGAGAAAAATTGCTTTGGTGCGGGGTGCAGCTGACGTCGTTCTTCACGATGCGCACGGCGAGCTTCGGCAACACTTTCCGGGTCAGCTCGTCGATGAGCTCGCATTCGCCGGACTCGATTCCAAACTGCCCAACCGACAGATTCACCGGCTTCCAGCTGGCGGGAAACTGCGCTGTGACCTCGTCCGGCCGCTCACCGCGAACCCGCGCTTTCAGCTCGCGGGTGGTCTTGCTCTTTTCCAATTCAGCGAGCGCTTCCGGCGTGGCCTCCACCGGAGTCTTCGCAACGAGCTTCACGTGCGGTGTGCGCGACGGGGAATTGCCGAAACACCCCGTGGCGATGGCTTTCACGTCCTTGGCACCGACTGCGCGCAGGATGGTTTCCACTCGATCTTCGATGCCATCGCAGGTGTAGAAGGTCGTGAAGCTCTGATAGAAGAAGTCGATCTCCTGACGCTTCCAGATCGCCTGCACCGGCTGATCCTCCGCAAATGCCGCCGGCAGGAGCATCACAGCGGCAAGCAACGCAATGAACGATTTCGAACCGATGGGACGCATGAACAAACCCTCCGAGCGACTCGTACGTTTCGGGATGGAGAATTCTCTGAGGCTATACTGAGACCATGCAAGTATTGACCGCGTTCAACCTGCAGGACTGGATCGACCGTCATCGGGAGTTCCTGCGTCCTCCTGTCTGCAATCGCCAGGTCTTCAAGGAATCCGCGGATGGCTTTGTCCGGTTCTGCGACCACTGCAACGCGCAGCTCTACGCCGAGTACGAACACAGCGGCGATATCGAGCAGCAACTGCCGCCCATCTTCGAACGCTTCTATCGCTCGACGGACGCACGCACGTGCAAGCACTGCGGCCACGTGGCGCCGGGCGCTTCGACACACTGACCGCAGGTCTCGAGTCGCATGGACATCAGGCTGAAATTGGGCGGTCGAGCGTGGCAGGCCGATCTGACGCGTCCGGTCGACATCTCCATTCCGTTGGATTTTTCGGGAATGCAGCCATCCTTTTTCGCTGCACCTCGCGCACACGCCGAACCCCTGCGGGCGGGCAGTTTCACAGGTGCAGTGCGCACGGGTGCCAGCTGCAACTGTTCGACGTATTCCGTGACACCGCATTGCAATGGCACGCATACCGAATCCGTTGGCCACATCACTGCCGAGTTGCACAGCGTGCATGCGCTGGTCGAAGCGACATTGTTGCCAGCACAGCTGATCACGGTTCCCACCGTATGGGGTCGAGAGGTGGGTCCAGAGCACGACGTGGTTACGCGACCCGACGATCGACTCATCACTGCCCGTGCGCTGAGCGAGGCCGCATCCGGTGCGATCGCGACCGAAGCACGCGCGCTCGTCATCCGCACGTCGCCCAATCCGCTTGCGAAACGCACACGACAGTACGACCAGGAGCCTGCCCCGTACTGCACCTCGGCCGCCATGCGTTGGATCGTCGCTCGAGGCGTGCAGCATCTGATCGTCGACGTGCCTTCGCTCGATCGCGCGGACGACGGTGGCCGGATGCTCTGCCACCACATCTACTGGGGCGTGCCGCCGCGCGAAGCGTCGGAACGGCTCATCGCACGCCCGCGCGCCACGGTCACCGAGATGGCCTACGTTCCCGATGACGTCCTCGATGGCTGCTATCTGCTGAATCTGCAGGTTGCGCCCTTCGTGGCCGACGCGGCGCCTAGCCGGCCCGTGCTCTATCCCCTGGTGGCAGTGTGATGCGCGATCGAGCTGAAGCCGAGCGACTCGATGCACAGGATGCGCTCGCGTCCCTGCGCTCGGCGTTTCACATCCCGAAACGGCACGACGGTGGCGACTGCATCTATCTGTGCGGCCATTCGCTGGGCCTGGCCCCCAAGCGCGCCGTGGACCTCGTGAATGAAGAGCTGCGGGCGTGGCAAACCCAGGGCGTGGAAGGACACTTCGCCGGCCCGCGACCCTGGGTTTCGTATCACGAACAAGTCGCGCAGGGGCTCGCGCTGCTGGCGGGCGCGCAAGCAGACGAAGTGGTGGCGATGAACTCGCTCACCGTGAACCTGCACCTGTTGTTCGTCAGTTTCTATCGGCCGCAGGGAGCCCGCCATCGGATCCTGATCGAGCGGACCGCGTTCTCCTCCGATCGATATGCGGTGCAGTCGCAGCTGCAGTTTCACGGTTACGACCCGAAAACCGCATTGCTCGAAATCGCTCCGCGAGCGGGCGAAGATCACATCCGCACCGAAGACATTCTCGCGACGATCGACCAGGCGCGTGACCAGCTCGCACTCGTGTGGCTGCCCGGTGTGCAGTACTTGAATGGCCAGGTGTTCGATATGCAGACGATCACGCGCGCGGCACACGCGTGCGGCGCGACGGTCGGTTGGGATCTCGCCCACGCGATCGGCAATGTGCCGCTGCACCTGCACGATTGGGATGTCGATTTTGCGGTGTGGTGCGGCTACAAGTATTTGAATGGCGGTCCTGGCGCGATCGGCGGCGCGTTCGTGCATTCGCGTCACGCGAGAAGTTTCGACCGGCCGCGTTTTGCGGGATGGTGGGCACACGATCCCGCCACCCGCTTCGAGATGCCGTCGGACTTCAGCCCCACGACAGGTGCACCGGGCTGGCAGCTGTCGAACCCGCCGATTCTCGCCATCACACCGCTCATTGCTGCGCTCGACGTGTTCACGCGTGCAGGCATCGATCGGCTGAACAGCAAGTCCGTGCAGCTCACGAGCTATCTGCACGAGCTGCTGCAAGCGTATTGCGCGGATCGAGTCGACGTGATCACGCCATCCAGTGCACGAGGAGCGCAGCTGTCATTACGAGTGCGCGGTCCTCGCGATCACGCTCGGACGGTCTTCGATCGGCTCGGTGCCGCCGGTGTTCTGTGCGACTGGCGCGAACCGGACATCATCCGCGTGGCGCCGGTCCCGCTCTACAACCGCTTCACCGACGTGTGGGACTTCGTGCACGTGCTGCGAGCGATTTGTCGTGAGCAGTGAGCGTGCTGATTTTCTGATCGTTGGCGCAGGGCTAGCCGGTCCCTTGATGGCGATCCTGCTGGCGGAACGCGGCCACTCGGTGCAACTCATCGAGCGCAGACCCGATCCCCGTATCGCAGCGGTCGAGCGCGGCCGCTCCATCAACCTCGCGCTGGCCGCGCGCGGCTTGCATGCCCTCGCGCTGGCGGGATTGGAAGCACGCGTGCAACCGCTGCTGCTGCCGATGCAGGGTCGCATGCTGCATGACCCGAGCGGTACGCAATCGTTCGTCGCCTATGGTCAGCGTCCGCACGAAGTCATCCACTCCGTGTCTCGCGGTCTGCTCAACGAGCTGCTGTTGGATGCCGCGAGCGCGACACGGAATGTCGGCATGCAGTTTCAATGCGCGGCACAGACGGTCGATTTCGAGCAGGCCCTTCTCACGCTGCGCAACGATCAGCAGCAGCTCACGCAGTGCGCGTTCAAGAGCCTGATTGGCGCCGATGGCGCCGGCTCGCCAATCCGTGCGGCACTCGTTCAAGCGACCGGTGCCGAGTGCCATATCGACATGCTGAGCCACGGCTACAAGGAGTTGACGATTGCAGCACGCGCCGACGGCTCGCATGCCATGGAACGACAGGCATTGCACATCTGGCCGCGGGGCGGCTTCATGCTCATCGCCTTGCCCAATCTCGACGGGAGTTTCACGGTCACTCTCTTCCTGGCCAAAGAAGGCACGCACAGCTTCGCGGAGCTCACGACGCCTCGAGCGGTGCGCGCTTTCTTCGACAGGCAATTCCGTGACGCATCCGATCTCATGCCAGACCTCGAACACGAATTCTTCGAGCATCCCGTGGGAGAGATGGGCACCGTCCGCAGTACACGCTGGGCGTTGGACGAGCGGTGCGTGCTCATCGGCGACGCGGCCCATGCGATCCTGCCGTTCCATGGTCAAGGCATGAACTGCGCCTTCGAGGACTGCGGCGTGCTGCTCGAGAAGCTCTCGGGTCCACGGGACGTCGCCGGTGCATTCGCGAGCTTCGAACGCGAACGCATTCCGCAGGCCGATGCCATTGCGGAGATGGCCATCGAGAATTACATCGAGATGCGCGACAGCGTGCGCGATCCCACCTTCCAGTTGCAGCGGACGCTGGCGCTGGAGTTGGAGCGCCGCTTTCCGACCCGCTTCGTGCCGCGGTATTCGATGGTGATGTTTCACCATGAGATTCCGTATGCGACGGCGTATCGGCGCGGCGAGATACAGCAAGCGATCCTGCAGGAGCTCACTGCCAATGCGCGGTCGCTGGAGCAGGTGGACTATGGGCGGGCGGAGCAGTTGATTGGCGAACGGCTGCCGGGGTTGGAGTGAGCTGTCGCGTCCTGTCGAGATACACACTGTCGTATTTGGATGCGCTCAGCACCTGCGTCCCTTCCCTTGCGCAGCGGGGGAAGGACAGGATGGGGGCTCTCACGAACTGTGCACGCAAACGCCGCAGCCCCCACCCTGTCCCTCCCCCGCTTCGCAAGGGAGGGGACGCATAACTTCGTTGCACCAATCTCGCGCAGCGAGCCCACTCGAGCTACCCGATTTGCACTCTCTCGGCGCGAGCCTGCGCATAAATCTGCACCAAATTCTGCTGGCACGCTTTTCGCTCTGAGCTTCGAGTACAACATGCCGGGCGCTCCTGGCCGGCCACTCAAATCCAAAACGAATGGTTCAACACGCACCGTACGACGAAATGCACGCGGAGAATGGCGTCATCCGCGAGCACTACCGAAGTTTTGCCGATTGGCTGGCGAAGACGCCGCCCGATCGCGTAGCGCAGAAGCGCGCGGAGGCCGACACGCTGTTTCACCGTGTCGGTATCACGTTCGCGGTGTACGGCGAGGAAGCCGGCACCGAGCGCCTGATTCCTTTCGACATCGTCCCGCGAATCATCCCGGCCGCGGAGTGGGAGCAGTTGGCCGCGGGGCTGAAGCAACGCGTCCGCGCGCTCAACGCGTTCATCAACGACATCTACCACGGGCAGGAGATTCTCAAAGCGGGCCGGATTCCGGCGGAACAGGTGCTCTGCAACGCGCAGTATCGCCCCGAGATGCAAGGCATAGACGTCCCCGGCGACATCTATGCGCATATCGCGGGCATCGACGTCGTGCGTGCAGGACGCGGCGAGTTCTATGTACTGGAAGACAACCTGCGGGTGCCCTCCGGCGTGTCGTACATGCTCGAAGACCGACGCATGATGATGCGTCTGTTCCCTGAGCTCTTCGCACGCCATTCGGTCGCGCCCGTCGAGCACTACCCCGATTTGCTACTGGAGAATCTGCGCAGCGTCGCGCCTCCCGGCGTCAACGATCCCACCGTCGTCCTGCTGACACCGGGGGCCAACAACAGCGCCTACTTCGAACATGCGTTCCTGGCACAGCAGATGGGCGTGGAGCTGGTCGAAGGGCAGGACCTCTTCGTCGACGACGAGTTCGTCTACATGCGCACCACGCGCGGCCCGCAACGCGTGGATGTGATCTACCGGCGCATCGACGATGACTTCATGGATCCGCTGGTCTTTCGTCCCGATTCCATGCTGGGCGTGCCGGGATTGCTCGCGGCCTACCGTGCCGGTCACGTGGTGATCGCCAACGCGATCGGTACGGGGGTGGCCGACGACAAGTCGATCTATCCGTTCGTCCCCGACATGATCCGCTTTTATCTCGGGCAGGAGCCGCTGCTCAACAACGTGCCCACGTATGTGCTGCGGCGGCCGGAGGACCTGGCCTATACGCTCGCGCATCTGCACGAGCTGGTCGTGAAGGAGGTTCATGGCGCGGGCGGCTACGGCATGCTCATCGGCCCCGCAGCAACACAGGAGCAACTGGCCGCCTTCGCCGAGCGCATTCGACGTGCGCCGGAGAGATACATCGCACAGCCGACCCTCGCCCTCTCCGCATGCCCGACCTTCGTCGAATCGGGCGTGGCGCCCCGGCACATCGACCTGCGGCCGTTCGTGCTGTCGGGTCGGGATGTGACGCTCGTGCCCGGCGGACTGACCCGCGTCGCTCTGCGCCAGGGTTCGCTGGTCGTGAATTCGTCGCAAGGTGGCGGCACGAAAGATACCTGGGTGTTGGAAGAATGAAGCAGACCAGAAGCGGTTGGCGGTTAGCGGTTGGCGGTTGGTCGGACAAGACCACCGACGCCATCGTCATGTTGCTCTCTTGCCAACCGCCAACCGCT
>DATELY010000190.1:0-2124 GCA_035276085.1 Steroidobacteraceae bacterium
GTCATGGCGAGATGGCGTCAAGCGCGCGATTTCTGACGCCATTTCGCCATTCCTCACCGCATTGACGTTCACGCATTACTGATTCAGGACACTAGGCCCGCATGCGCGAGCGGATCGCGCTCAGTAGTGCAGGTACATCGACGGGTTTGACGAAGTGATCATCGAACCCGGCCGCGAGCGCTCGCTCGCGATCATGGTGTTGGCCGTACCCGGTGATCGCAATCACGAGCGGATGCGTACCGGCCTGGTGCTCGCGGATGTGCTTGCACACCTCGTAACCGTTCAAGCCCGGCAAGCCGATGTCCAGCAGTGTGATCGGATACGGCAGTGTGTCGAACTTCTGCACGGCGTCCTCGCCCGAGTAAGTCGTTTCGACATCGAAGCCTGCGAGCTTGAGCGTCATGGCCAGTGAATCGGCCGCATCGACCTGATCATCGACGACGAGGACGTGCTTGCAGCTCGCACGCTCGTCAAGAGTCGACGGTCGCTCGTTGCTACGGTCTGCTGCGAACGCAGGCAGCCGCACGAGGAACTCGCTGCCCTTGCCTTCACCGTCGCTGCGCGCCTCCAGCGAGCCTCCATGCAATTCGGCGAGTTTGCGTGCGAGTGCAAGGCCGACGCCCAAACCCCCTTCGGCACGGTCCAGAGAGCGCTCGCCTTGCACGAACAAGTCGAACACGCGCGCGACCATGTGATCGGGTATGCCGATGCCGCTGTCGCGCACACACACAATCGCCATGCCGCGATCGAACTTGACTGCGAGCTCGATGCGGCCGCCCGGGGGCGTGTACTTGGCGGCATTGTTCAAGAGATTCGTGAACAGCTGTACCAGGCGCGCCATGTCGCCGTTGAGCGTGAGCCCTCGATCGGCGGGCAAGGTCAGCGTGTGTTTGCGCGCGGCGATCATGGGCTCCACGGCTTCTGCCGCGCGGCGCAGGACCTCTTGCAATTCGATCGTCTGACGCTGCAGCTGAATCCTGCCGCTGCGGATGCGACTGACGTCGAGCAGATCGTCCACCATGCGCGTCAGGTGTTCGAGTTGACGCGTGAGAATCTCACCCGCCTTCTCCAGCGGCGGCGTCTTGCCGACCTGAGCCACGATGTACGCAGCATTACGAATCGAACCCAAGGGATTGCGCAGCTCATGTCCGAGCATGGCGAGGAATTCATCCGTGTGACGCGCGGAACGTTCGAGCGCCCGCACTCGGTCGCGCTCCGTCATGTCGCGCGTGACCTTGGCGTAGCCGCGCAACTCGCCATCCGCACCGCGCAGCGCGGTGATCAGGACGTTCGCCCAGAATTCGGTGCCGTCTTTGCGTATGCGCCAGCCCTCGTCCTCGAAGCTGCCATGCGCCTGTGCGGCCAACAGCTCGCGCGCGGGCCAGCTGCGCTCGATCGCATCGGGCGGATAGAAAACAGAGAAGTGGCGGCCGATGATCTCTTCCGCGGTGTAGCCCTTCAGGTGCTGAGCGCCCGGATTCCAGCTGGCCACGCGCCCATATGGATCGAGCAGGAAGATGGCCTGATCGACGACGCCATTCACCAGCAGACGAAAGCGTTCTTCGCTTTCCCGCAGGCGCTGTTCCTGCTCCAGCCGCTGCGTGAGATCGCGCGTGATCTTGGCAAAACCGCGGATCGTGCCCTCCGTATCGACCAGTGACGTAATCACGACGCTCGCCCAGAAGCGCTTCCCATCCTTGCGGATGCGCCAGCCCTCTTCCTCATAGCGGCCTTCGCGTCGCGCCACTTGCAGCTCTATGGCGGGCCAATTGCGAGCGATATCCTCGGGCGTATAGAAGGTCGAGAAGTGTTTGCCGAGTATCTCGGCTGCTTCATAGCCCTTGATCAGGCGCGCACCGGTGTTCCAGCTGGCGATGTGACCGTCGGGCGTCAGCAGGAAGATCGCGTAGTCGCGCACCGCATGGACGACGTGCACGAACAGCTCGGAGTCGACACTGCTGTCGGTAGCGGCGATCAGCGGCGAGAATTTGGAAGGGTCTGCCATCGATGCGCTGGAAACGATGTCCGTGTCACGTGGTGATAGTTGTCTGTGACCGTCAGAGGCAGCCGCGTGCGCGCGGTCTGGAGCGAACATTAATGATGCGGCCCGTGTGCGGCAAGCTG
>DATELY010000191.1:0-12915 GCA_035276085.1 Steroidobacteraceae bacterium
CTCCCCCGCGATGCGAGGGAGGACGGGAGCAAGTCTTTGCCAACGACAATTACGCACGCGGCCTTCTCCGGCTGCACGACACGGACGCAGTACCACTTCCACGCGACGGCCACACACTCCTATCGCAAGCTGCCGCCAACCCACTCGTGCTATTACACTGCGCGTCACTCGAAGCACTGGAGAGCGCCTGGCTCACGGCATTCGAGCGGGCACTCATCAGCGGCCACATCGAACAACTCGAACTCATCTTGGACGACATCCACATCAGCGCGAATCGTTGGAGCCACTGGCGACGCTGGCGGCGCGTGCAGCCGCTCGCGACGGTGTTCGCATGAGACTGATCCGGCGTCGCAACGCGGGATGCAGCGACGGACTGCCCGCTCAGCTGCATCCGGTGGTGCGTCGCGTGTATGCCGGTCGCGGCGTGCAGCAAGCGCAGGAGCTGGATCTCGCGCTCGAGCATCTGATTCCCGTGCGATCGTTGGGCGGCATCGCAGCGGCTGTGGACTTGCTGCTGCATCACCGCGACCACGGCAGCCGCATCGTCGTCGTCGGCGATTTCGATGCGGACGGCGCGACGAGCACGGCATTGGTCGTGCGGCAACTGCGGCGCCTCGGATTTCCGGATGTTCAGTTCATCGTTCCGAACCGTTTCCAGTTCGGCTACGGGCTGACGCCGGAAATCGTGCGCCTGGTGGCCGAGCGACGCCCGCAGCTCATCGTCACCGTGGACAATGGCATGTCGAGCCACGCCGGCGTCCTCGAAGCGCGCGCGTTCGGCATCGACGTCCTCATTACGGATCACCACCTTCCCGGCGCGACCGCACCGTCAGCGGCTGCGATCGTCAATCCCAATGCGGCGGACGAGTCGTTTGCAAGCAAGGCGCTGGCGGGCGTCGGCGTCGCGTTCTACACGATGGCGGCGCTCACCCGCGAAATGATGTCGCGCGGTCTGGTGCCATCGTCGGCAACGGTTGCCGAGCTGCTCGATCTGGTCGCGCTGGGCACGGTCGCCGATCTCGTGCCGCTCGACTACAACAATCGCATTCTCGTGCATCAGGGCTTGCGTCGCATTCGTGCGGGACGCTGCGTGCCCGGCATTCGTGCGTTGATCGAAGCGGCCGAGCGAACGTTGTCGCAGGTCATTGCGGCAGATCTCGGTTTCCAGATCGGGCCGCGATTGAACGCCGCAGGTCGGCTGGACGATATGACCATCGGCATCCAATGCCTGCTCGCCGATGATCTGACGGAGGCGCGCGTGTTGGCCGCGCGACTCACGCAGCTCAATCGCGACCGCCGCGAGCTCGAACAGCGCATGCAACAGGAAGCGCTCGCCACGCTCGCGGACATGCGGGCGGAGGATCCGGCGCTACCGTTGGGTCTGTGCTTGTTCGACGAGACCTGGCATCAAGGCGTCGTGGGCCTCGTGGCCGCGCGCGTGAAGGACCGTTTGCATCGGCCGGTCATTGCAATGGCACGCGGCGACGAGCAGATGCTGAAGGGATCGGCACGCTCCGTTCCGGGAGTGCACATCCGCGATGTGCTCGACGCGATTGCGGCACGCGAGCCCGATCTGATCGACAAGTTCGGCGGTCATGCGATGGCCGCAGGTCTCAGCGTGCGTGCGGAGCGGTTGGAACGGTTTCAAGCCGCCTTCGATGAAGAAGTGCGGCGCTGGCTGGCGCCTGATGCGATCGCGGGCGTGATCGACAGCGACGGCGAGCTCAGCGCTGTCGAATTGTGTCTCGACACCGCGCAGGCTTTACGCGCGGCGGGTCCGTGGGGCCAGGCGTTTCCGGAGCCGCTCTTCGACGGCCACTTTTGCGTGCGCGAAACGCGAGTGCTCGGCGACCGTCATCTCAAGCTGAAGTTGGCATTGGACAATGGCGTTGCATGCGAGGCGATTGCCTTCCGCCATTTCGATGACGACGACGCGTGCGTCGTGCGTCCCGATCAGCGCGTGCAACTCGCGTATCGGGCGGACATCAATCACTACAACGGCACGGACAGGCTACAGCTCGTCGTCGAGCACGTCGCTGTCGATCCCGAAGCGATCGGTTGACCTCAATCCGCTCCCGGCCAGCGATGCAATTCAGCCAGCTGCAACGCGGATCGACGCGTTCGGCGCCAGCGTCGTTCGCGCCGTTCGCGCTCCTGCCGTAGTTGCGGCCAGCGTTCGAGATACGCGGCCAGCACGTTCTCATCGATCCGATACCGCTTCAACGCGTCCGCAGTCGCGCTGCGCAACGCAATGGCGCCGTTATAGCCGCCGAAGCCTTGCGTCGCGGTCACGGCGCCGACATCCCCGTCGCTACGCACGGGGTCCTTCTGCAAGGTGAACAGTTCCGCGGCCGCGCCCAGGTCGGGATCGCGGTTGCGCAAGGTCGGGACGGCGACTGCAGGCTCGCCGAGCACGTACTGCAGCGCTTGTCCTGCGGACTTGAGCCCGGTTTCGCCCATCGAGTGTCCATCGCCGACGGCTTTGGGCGTGCCGACGATCATCTGCGGTAGTGCGCCGCCGAAGCCTTCGCGCTCAGCGGCGATTCTGCGAGCGGTGGCCGCGGTGGTCAGATCGGATTTGGAATTGGTGCGCGTGCCGGTGGCATGGGCGGCGAGATAGCTGAAATCGGCGACGCCATAGCCGTGGCCACGATGCGCCATGCTGAGCGTGTGAATGATGGCGTTCTCGCCGCCGAAACCCACGCCGGCGAAGTGCGCCTTGCCGCCGGTCTCGCCGCTCGTTCCCCAGCCGACGATGATGGAGGTGATGTCGAGGAAATTGCGCAGCGCGAAGTCGAGCGTCGTGATGATCAGGCCCGAGCCGGCATGACCGACGACGGTGCCGTTCGCATCGATGTCGAAGGGCGCAAGGCTCTCGTGCACACCGCGCTGTTCTTCCGGGCTGCGGCCCGCGTTCACCGCGGCCAGCTTGGCGCTCGTCATCATGGCGCCCGTACCGAAGGCTTCGAGCAAGCCGTAGTTCGGTTGCAGCCCTGCGTCGGCTGCCGTCCACAACATCATCTGTGGGCGGCGATAGCCGGGATAGTCGAACAACAGTTGCGGGGCCACCTCGGTGAATGCGATCGAAGCCGACGCGCAAGCGCCAATCGCGCAGAGCGGTGTCTGCGGCACGCGCATGTAGCCGTCGGGACCCCGCAATGCATCCAGCAGCGACGGATTCTTGAGCGTGCGGCTGATGCTGTAGGCCGGGGACAGCATCGTGGAGATGAGCGCCGGCCCGTGCGAAGACAACGAGCTTGCAAGCCGCGCGGCGAAGCGGTCCTTCGATTTGTCGTTGCTCGCGGGCGTGGCCCGCGGGGCAAGCCATTGAGTCAGTGCATCCAAACCCGGAAACGCCATGCCGGCCGCCACGCGAAAGAGCGACGGATCCGACAGCAATTGCGACAGCGGTTGGGGCAATGCAGCGAGCGCACCCATCGCGGTATGGACGAACAACTGCGATTGCAAGGACGGCGCCAGGCGCGGGTCGTCGTCGAACAAGCCGTACATGTCTTTCAGGGACGACTCGCGCACGTCGCGGTACGTGATCCCGGCCAGGCGTCGTATACCGTCCTGCTCCCAGTCGTGCGGCAGGCAGGCAGCGACATCCAACTCTTCAGGTGCGCCTGCAGGCAGGTGATCGGTGAGCAGGCGAATCCCGGAATGGGCGCGCAGGCGCGGTCCGTATTCGCGCTCGATCTCTGCCAGCGAAGCGGCCTGGCCGGCCTTCTCGCCCTGCGCCCAGATGAACTGTGGGCGAGCATCCGTGTTGTCCTTGGCGACGTCCACGAGCGCGGCATCGAAGGCGGCGAAACCGATGAATTCCGGCGCGCAGGCCACCCGCGCCTGATAAGTCTCCGTACTGCCGACGGCAGACAGAGAGCAGGACGTTCCAATCGTCACCAGGACTTGATCGGCGGTCAGCATCTCGCGAGGGTGTCCATCAGATGCGCGCATTGTCGCGTGAGAGGCGAGAGTAATGGGTGAGGAGCCAACGGGCTACAGGCAACCGAGTACGGCCAGAAAAGCACGTCGCCGTCGAGGTAACTCCGGCCTTTGGCCGTTACCTGTCGCCCGTAGCCCGTTGCCCCCCGTGCTACCATCGCCGCTCGTTTTTGCCCCGTGCCGAACACCGATGGAAATCAATCCAATCCGCAGAGCAATCGAAGACCTGTCCGAGCGCGGTGAGGCGCTGCGGAGGTTTCTTTGAATACGATGTGAAGAGCGACCGGCTCGCCGAAGTCTCGCGCGAGCTGGAAGATCCCGCCATCTGGAATACGCCCGATAAAGCACAGGAGCTCGGCCGCGAGCGCGCGCGGCTCGAGCAGGTCGTGGGCACGCTCGACCGAGTGCGCAAGGGATTGAGCGATGCGTCCGAGCTGCTGGACATGGCGGCGGCCGAGAACGATGAGTCCACGTTGCAAGTCATCGATCAGGACATCCGCACGCTCGATCGCGACGTGAAGCAGCTCGAGTTCAAGCGCATGTTCCCGGGTCAGATGGATTCGCACAGCGCGTTCCTCGACATCCAGGCCGGCGCGGGCGGCACCGAGGCGCAGGATTGGGCGCAGATGCTGATGCGCATGTACCTGCGCTGGGGCGATGCCCGCGGCTACCAGACCGAGATCATCGACGAAAACGCAGGCGAGGTGGCGGGCATCAAGAGCGCGACCATCGCCTTCCAAGGCGATTACGCGTATGGGTGGCTGCGAACCGAAACCGGCGTGCATCGCCTGGTGCGCAAGTCGCCGTTCGATTCGAATGCCCGGCGGCATACCTCGTTTGCTTCGGTCTTCATTTCGCCCGAGGTGGACGAGGACATCCAGATCGATATCAATCCCGCGGACCTGAAGACGGACGTCTATCGCTCGAGTGGAGCCGGCGGTCAGCACGTCAACAAGACCGAATCGGCGGTGCGCATCACGCACATGCCGACCGGCATCGTCGTCGCTTGTCAGGCGGAGCGCAGTCAGCACAAGAATCGCGACAAGGCGATGAAGATGCTGAAAGCCAAGCTCTACGAGCTCGAAGTGAACAAGCGCAACGCGGCAGCGAAGGTGCTGGAAGACTCGAAGTCCGACGTGAGCTGGGGCAATCAGATCCGCTCGTACGTGCTCGACCAGTCGCGCATCAAGGATTTGCGCACCGGCGTCGAAGTGGGCAATACGGGCGCCGTGCTGGATGGCGATCTCGATCAGTTTCTCGAAGCCAGTTTGAAGCAAGGCCTGTGAGCTCTTTGGTGCCGCATGAGCGATGACAATGCCCCGATGGACGAGAACAAGCCCGACGAGAACAAACTCATTGCCGAGCGGCGCGCCAAGCTCGACCGGATCCGCGAGCACGGCATCGGCTTCCCCAACGATGTGCGGCGCGATGCGTTGGCCGATCAGTTGCTGACGGCGTACGGAGAGCATCCGGCGGAATGGTTCGACAGCAATGTCGTGCGCGCGAAGGTCGGCGGGCGCTTGATGGTCAAGCGCATCATGGGCAAGGCGAGCTTCGCCAAGATCCAGGATCGCACGGGCCAGATTCAACTGTTCCTGCAGAAAGAAACGCTCGGTTCCGCCTACGACGAGTTCAAGAGCTGGGATGTCGGCGACATCATCGCCGCGGAGGGGCAGTTGTTTCGCACCAAGGCGGGCGAGCTATCCATTCGTGCGGACAAGCTGCGCATCGCGGTGAAGTCACTGCGACCGTTGCCCGACAAGTGGCATGGACTTGCGGATCAGGAGATTCGCTATCGGCAGCGCTACGTCGACCTGATCATGAATCCGGAGAGCCGGCTCACGTTCGAGAAGCGCGCGCAGATCGTGAAATACATGCGCAACTTCCTCGATGCATCCGCCTTCCTCGAAGTGGAAACGCCGATGATGCAGGCGATTCCAGGCGGCGCCGTCGCGCGACCCTTCATCACGCATCACAACGCGCTCGATATGGACATGTACCTGCGCATTGCGCCGGAGCTGTACTTGAAGCGCCTGGTGGTGGGCGGTTTCGAGCGCGTGTACGAGATCAATCGCAACTTCCGTAACGAGGGTCTTTCGACGCGCCACAATCCCGAGTTCACCATGCTCGAGCTGTATCAGGCGTATGCCGACTACAGCGATGTCATGGCGCTGACCGAGAATCTGATTCACGGCATCTGCGACACCGTGCATGGCTCCCGGCGCGTCGAGTATCAAGGCGAGGTGTTCGACTTTGCGCAACCGTTTCGTCGCGTTACGGTCGACGATCTCGTCGTGCATTTCAATCCGGGCATCGAGCGCGGCAAGTTGCGTGACGTGTCGTATCTGCGCGAGCACTGCACGCGCCTGGGCATTCCCTTCAAGGACACGGACGGCGCGGGCAAGCTGCAGATCGAGATCTTCGAGAAGACGGCGGAGCAGCGCATCTCTCAGCCCACATTCGTGTATGCCTATCCGGCGGAAGTGTCGCCGCTCGCACGCCGCAACGATAACGATCCCTTCATCACCGACCGCTTCGAGTTCTTCGTCGGGGGTCGCGAGATCGCAAACGGGTTTTCGGAGTTGAACGATCCCGAAGATCAAGCCGCGCGATTCAAGGAGCAGGTCGCGCGCAAGAGTGCGGGTGATGAAGAGGCGATGTTCTATGACGCGGATTACATCCGCGCCTTGGAATATGGATTGCCGCCGACGGCGGGATTGGGGATTGGTGTTGATCGCCTCGTCATGTTGTTCACCAACGCGGCGTCGATTCGTGACGTGCTGCTGTTCCCGCACATGCGGCCGGAGTGAGCGCGAACCTCTGTTATTTCAATTGCGGCCCGGGCGGATTGTGCTTCAGTACGAAGGCCACGGAGCTCTCCAGCATTGCGATGCGGGTGCGTTCGCGCGACAGATAATGATCTTCGCCCGGAAGCTCGATCAGCTCGACCGGCTTGTGTGCCGCGCGCAAGGCGCGATGCATCGTCTTGCTCTGAGCGATGGGAACCACTGTGTCGTCTTTGCCGTGAATGAGCAGCACGGGCGCATCGGCCCGCTGGGCGAGCCGAGCAGGTGAGATGGAATCGAGCGAACCGAAGCCCGAACCGGTAACACCCATATAGGCGCGCCAATAGCGGGAGACATCGAGCCCGTTACGAGAATCGTCATATACGAGCATGTCCTTGAGATCGGCAACGCCCGCCACCGATACGGCGCAGCGGTACAGACCCTGCTGAACAGTGGCGCCGGCCAGTGCGGCATAGCCGCCGTAACTTGCGCCCACGATGCACGCACGCCCTGGATCGACGAGTCCCTGCCGGGCCAACTCGGCTACACCGTCGGAAATGTCGGTCTGCATCTTGCGGCCCCATTCGCCGAAGCCTGCATTTCTGAAGCCGATGCCGTAACCCGCGGAGCCGCGAAAGTTCGGCTGCCACACCGCATAGCCACGGCTCGCGAAGGCCTGTGCCCACCAGTGGAACGTCGGGTAGTCACGCGCTTGCGGGCCTCCATGCGGAAGTACGACGAGCGGTAAATTCTTGGGTTCTCGCGCTGGCGGCAACGTCAGCACGCCTTCTTGTTCCAAGCCGTCCGCAGCGTGGTAGCTAACGAGACGATACGGTCCAATCTGCGAGCGAGGAATCATGTAGAGCCAACCCAGCTCTTCGGCTTTACCCGTCGTGATGTCGACCAGCCACCACGTGCCTGGATCGTCGTGGCCATCCGTGAAGACGACGAACCGCGTCAGATCCTCGTTCCACGATTGAAACCGCACGAACGAATTCGGGAACGCCCGTCGTGTTCCGCGTACGCGTGCCTGCAGCGTGTCATCGAACAGCATCAGCTCGGGCTGGGAGGCTTCTTTCACCAGTCCCATGAGCAACTCGGTGCGTGGATGAAACACGAAGTCCGCGGCGGACGTATCGTCGAGCAGCTCGACTGGCGCGCTGTTGCCCGCCAGACTCGCTTCCATGTAGTGAGCAGCATCGTCGGCATCGTGCATGACATAGAACACGGTGCCCGGCGTCCTGCCCTGTCCCAGGATATCGTTGTGACCGAAACGGTCCGCGTGCGTTGCGATCTGCGTGTTGAAATTCGGTCCGGCAAACAGCGTCCATGTCCTTTTGAAATCGTCGTAGCGGCTGCTCGCCAATATCTGGCCTTGCGCATCCACCAGCCAACCGTTGCCGTTCTTGCGTGCAGGCGCGACCTGCTTCATCTCGCCCGTCAACAGATCGATGCGCGACAGCTGCAACTCAAAGCTCGAGATCCACGTGCTGTTGCTCTTGAGGTCGCTGGACATCGGCACGGTGCCGAAATAGCCGAACCAGCGGCCATCGTGAAGACGGTAGCCGTAATCGCCGAATGCTGCCGGGAGTACTTTTCTCGAGTGTTCGGAGAGCAGCCAATGTCCGGTCCTATGCGCGACGTCCAGCACCAAGACATTGCCGAACTCGTGCCGGTAGCCGCCATAGTCGGGCCCAAGGTTTTGGGTCGCGCTGCCCGTGAGCAACACGAGGTCTTCGCCGGCCCAAGCCAAGTTGCGGACCTTGACGCCCACGTCCTCTTTCAGCAGCGGCGCGCCGCCGACCTCCGTTACCAGCAACATGCGCCGGTCTTCGATAGTCGCCATGAACGCCAGCCGCTTGCCGGACGGCGACAATACCGGGTCGTCCATTCCTGGCAGTTTTCCGTAGGCGGAAAGGGGCGGGGGCTCCGCAAGCGCGATTGCGGCAAGGCAGCCGGCAAGAACGGCACAAACCCATTTCCTGCTAATCATCCCTAAGCGCGTCCCGTTTTATCTTGGAATAGTGATCGGTCGCGCGCGCAGTATGGAGGTGAGATTGAGGGAAGACAACGACGTACGACAGCGGTCGAGCGTCTGATTAAGCGAAGGACAAACAGGCTGTCATCGGCTTTCGACCGCGTACGGCAACGGCAATCGCTGCAGTGCCGGCCGCGAGTCCACGTCGAGACTCAGGTCACCATCGCTATGGGAAAGCTGGATCACAGCCAGCAATTCGCTGCCCGTCTGCGTCGACACAGCAGTCACGACCTCGCCGGCCGGTTCCTCGCCAGCGACGATGCGCGTTCCCGGATCGGGCGCATCGCTTTCCACCGCATAGCGGAACATCCGTCGCTTCACACTCCCGCGATAGTGCATGCGCGCGATGATCTCCTGGCCCGTGTAGCACCCCTTCTCGAAGCTGATTCCGCCCAGCACATCCAGATTCAACATCTGAGCGATGAAGCTTTCGTGCGTTTGCGTGTGAAGCGCCGGAATGCCGGCTCGGATGTCGGCTAGGTGCCACGCTCGCGCGAATTCCTCATCGGCATCGCTGGTTCGCGTGGAAACGATCACGAGGTGACGTCCGCCGGGCCAACGGATCACGCTGGCATCCCCTTGCTGTTCCTGGGTCAGCGGTGCAGTCCACGACGTCATGTTCGGGTGAGAGTCCATGTGGCCGAACACATCGAGAGGCCCCGCCTCGAATTTCACTTTCGCCCGCAGGACATATTTCTTGAGCCGCGCCGCCGTCGACTCGACCAGCTCGGCTGCCGTCAGCAGAACGATCTCGTCTCTCCGCTGCAGGATCCACAGCACGCTCTGCACGCGGCCCTGCGCAGAATTGCAGCTCGCCAGCAGCACCGATTCGGGTGTCAGCGCAAGCACATCGGCGCTGAGCTGACCCTGCAGAAACGTGCGGACATCGGGGCCGCTCAGGCGCAGCGTGCCGAACTGGGTTAATCGACGCGATTCGCGAAGGACGTCTTCGTGCATAAGAGATACGGCCAAGCCCTGCGGTGATTCCTAAAGTATGAGCCCTTCTGGCAGACTACGCGGCCATGCTCAAGACCCTTCCCGCGGCGCCTGCAGCTCACGCGCAACCGAACGAACCCGCCGCTGAGAGGACGCCGCCGAGCACCGGCAAGCCAGGCGAACAGCCGGCATTGCCGCGTGAGATCGGTGGGCGTGACGGCCCGGAACCCACGCGCTTCGGCGATTGGGAGAAGGGCGGTCGGTGCATCGATTTCTAAGGTGCGGGTCATCGGCTCGCGCGCGCGCCGCGGACGATGACGGCGGCGCAATCAAACTCGGATTCGAAGGTAGTCACAACCATGGCAACACGCGAACGGCCGCTCTCACCGTTCCTCACGTATCGCTGGCAGTACACCAACACGCTATCGATTCTGAACCGTTTCACAGGTCTCGCGTTGAGCATGGGGTTGATTCCCCTCATCTACTGGCTCGTTGCGGCGGCCAGCGGACCTGAAGCGTACGCCGACGCGCTCGCAGTCCTCGGCTCCCCAGTCGTGATGTTCATCATGGTGGGCTTTTCCTTCAGCTTCTTCTACCACCTGTTGAACGGCATCCGGCACCTGGTGTGGGATTTGGGCTACGGCTTCGATCTGCGCGTGGCTCGGGCCAGCGGCTGGTTCGTCTTCATCGGTTCCCTGGTGCTCACGGCGCTGAGCTGGGCACTGCTGGCGCATGCGATGGGAGGTACGGCATGAGCACGCAGCAGCCGCATGCCGAATCGAGCCTGCGCAGCCCGATTCGCCGCGTCATCCACCTGGGTTCGGCAAAGGAGGGCGTCGGCCACTGGTGGTCGCAGCGGGTGACCTCGGTTGCACTGATTTTTTTGGGACTCTGGTTCCTGGGCGCGCTGATCGTGAATGCCGATTTCAGCCATGAGGGCATCACGCACTGGATCGCAGGCCCGGTGAATGCCGTGCTGCTGATTCTGTTCCTGCTCACCAGTCTCTATCACTCGAAGCTCGGCGTGCAGGTCGTCGTCGAGGACTACGTTTCCCATTCGGGAGTCAAGATCGTCACGATGCTGTTGATCAACTTCGCCCACGTTCTGCTGGCGGCATTGGGTGTGTTCGCCGTGTTGCGCATCGCCTTCGGAGGCGTGGCATGAGCGCGTACCAGTTCGTCGATCATTCCTATGACGTCGTTGTCGTGGGCGCGGGTGGCGCCGGTCTGCGAGCGACGTTCGGTCTGGCGCACTCGGGTCTGTCGACTGCGTGTTTGACGAAGGTGTTCCCGACCCGCAGTCACACGGTCGCAGCTCAAGGCGGCATCAGTGCGGCACTCGGCAACATGGGCGAGGACGACTGGCGCTGGCACATGTACGACACGGTCAAGGGGTCGGACTGGCTCGGCGACCAGGACGCGATCGAGTTCATGTGCAAGGAGGCGCCGAACGCGATCATCGAGCTCGAGCATTACGGCCTGCCGTTCTCGCGCACCGAAGATGGACGCATCTATCAGCGTCCGTTCGGTGGCATGACCACGCACTACGGCAAGGGTACGGCGCAACGCACGTGCGCCGCCGCGGACCGCACGGGTCACGCCATGTTGCACACGCTGTATCAGCAGGCGCTGCGCCATGAAGCGCAGTTCTTCATCGAGTACTTCGCGATCGACCTGATCATGGAGAACGGCGAGTGCCGCGGCGTCGTCGCCATCGACATGGCAGACGGCACGCTGCATCGCTTCCGTGCGCACCAGACGATTCTCGCCACGGGCGGATATGGCCGCGCTTACTTCTCCTGCACTTCAGCACACACGTGCACCGGCGATGGCGGCGGCATGGTTCTGCGTGCCGGCCTGCCGATGCAGGACATGGAGTTCGTGCAATTCCATCCCACCGGCATCTACGGCGCCGGTTGCCTGATCACCGAAGGCGTGCGTGGCGAAGGCGGCATTCTGCGCAACTCCGCTGGCGAGCGATTCATGGAGCGCTACGCGCCGAACGCGAAGGATCTGGCTTCGCGTGACGTCGTGAGCCGCGCGATGACCATCGAGATCCGCGAAGGCCG
Organism: Steroidobacteraceae bacterium; assembly: GCA_035276085.1. Taxonomy (GTDB): domain Bacteria; phylum Pseudomonadota; class Gammaproteobacteria; order Steroidobacterales; family Steroidobacteraceae; genus DATELY01. The sequence continues at coordinate 11,775 of DATELY010000191.1, forward strand.
TGGCGTCGGTCCGCACAAGGATCACATCCATCTGCACCTGGAGCACCTGGGCGGTGACGTCATCCACGAACGTCTGCCGGGCATCGCGGAGACTGCGAAGATCTTCGCCGGTGTGGACGTGACCAAGCAGCCGATTCCGGTGCTGCCCACGGTTCACTACAACATGGGCGGCATCCCGTGTAACTACCACGGCGAAGTGGTTACCTTGCGCGACGGCGTGCCCGATACCGTGGTGCCGGGATTGATGGCGGCGGGCGAGGCCGCGTGTGTGTCAGTGCACGGCGCCAATCGCCTCGGCTCGAATTCGCTGCTCGACCTCGTGGTATTCGGGCGTGAAGCGGCCCGTCATTGCGCCGAAGTCGTGAAGCCGGGTACGCGTCATCGTCCTTTCGCGGCCGATGCGGGTGCGCTCGCCCTGGAGCGTCTCGATCGCTTCCGCAATGCCAAGGGCTCGCAGCGCACGGCTGATATCCGCTTGAACATGCAGCGTGTGATGCAAAACCACGCGGCCGTCTTCCGCACCGGTGAATCGCTGCGCGACGGCGTGCACAAGCTGTCGCAGGTGTTTGCTTCGTTTGCGGACGTGTCGGTCAGCGATCGCTCGTTGATCTGGAATACCGATCTGATCGAGACACTGGAGCTCGAGAACTTGTTGCTCCAGGCAACGGCCACCATCCAGTCGGCTGAGAACCGCAAGGAGAGCCGCGGCGCTCATGCGCGCGAAGACTTCCCGGAGCGCGATGACGTCAACTGGATGAAGCACACGTTGTCATGGGTTGGTTCCGGCGGCGAAGTGCGGCTGGACTATCGCCCGGTGCATCTCAACACGTTGACGAGCGACGTCGAAGTCGTGCCGCCGAAGGCGCGGGTGTATTGATGGGCGGCTGGCTGGCTAGCTGGCCAGCTGGCCAGAGCGACGCGGCTTCTGGCCAGCAAGCTAGCAGACCAGCCAGCCCGCGAGCTGCACACACGAGCAATCACGAACACTGATCGGAATCACCATGGCCCAATTCCGCTTACCCCCCAATTCGCGCATCCGTCCCGGCAAGGTCTACAAGGCAGCCGGCGGTGCGACGAAGGTGCGCACGTTCAAGATCTATCGCTTCGATCCCGACTCGGGTGAAAACCCGCGTGTGGACAG
>DATELY010000192.1:0-4492 GCA_035276085.1 Steroidobacteraceae bacterium
CGGATATAACGCCAGCTGACGGCACAGAAACAGAATCGCCCACTCAAGCGACTCTCAAAGCCCTGACTACTGCCTTGGGCTCGCGCTCGATGATTTTGAGCAACGTCTTCGCTGCGCCAGTCGGAACACGTTGACCCTGCTCCCACTTGCGCAGCGTCGAGGCGCTAACGCCGAACGCATCAGCAAACTGATCTTGTGAAAGCCCGAGCACCTTGCGAGCTTTCTGAATCTCGTCGGGGCGGATCTCGACCTTGCTCACTCGGCTGCGAGTGCGCTTGCCCTGAGCATGTGCCAGCGCCTGCGCCATGGACTGAACCAATTCATCACCTAGTTTGCTCATTTACGTTTCCTCGCACTCTTGATGGCAGCGGCGAATGACGCCACCGACTTTCGCTGATCGGGCGTCAAATCAGCGCGCTCATTCTTTCCATAGATCAGTAACGCATAGATCGGCATTTCCCGATCATAGAAGTAATAAATCACGCGAACACCGCCAGACTTACCTTTCCCCTTCGCGGCGAATCTGACTTTCCGGACGCCGCCGGTACCTACAATTTCATCACCGGCCAACGGATGCGTGGCCAAATAGGTAATCAATTCCTCGTGCTCCTCCTGACCCAGCAGTTTTTCTGCGCGACGAACGAACACGGGTGTTTCAACGACTGTTTGCACCAATCTACTATAACCCAATGGGCTATATCGATCAACCAGCTCACCGCACTGTGCGCTCGCTCAAGTAAGTTGACTTCGAGTTTCCTACGATCCCCGACCCCGAGCGCTCCGACCCCACCTAAGGACGCACAGCGAAAGCCTCCTACCCGCGGCTTTGCGCCGATGACCCCAGGCGTCAGCAACCTGACAGCATGGCCTGCGGTGTCCGGAGTTCAGTCGAGCCCGGACCTGCATCGCGAAGCCACGAGCCGCCCGTGTGTCGCCGATTTGGCGGCGATACTCCGATTATGTTGCCAGAGGTGAATATCGCCGATGATTCGGCGAAACAGGAACGCAAGCAGCAAACTAGCGCGGTTCCGCAGTTTCATCGTTTCGGCCGAATTTCCCGCGATTCCTTGCGCTGACTTTCTTGCGCGAGATCTCCATGATCGGCATCGCGTGACAACGCGTCTCTAAACGACCGAGGCGGAGTTCCTGCCGCGCTTCATTCGGCTGGGCGATGCGCCGAGGTATCTAGGCATGGAGTAAGTTCGCTTTAACAGTGACGTGCGGCCGCACCTCATTGTCACGCCAATCAGCACACAAGACGTGTGTCTTCGATCGCGTTGATCTTGATTCCTGTCACAACCGTATGGAGTTGCACAGCCGCAGCGCACACCTCACTTGACGCGGTCGCGCCATCTTGTCAAGCGCAATTGAGGTGCCGGGTCAGCGTGTGTCATTGCGTGATCGCTTCGACCCGATTCCATTGGCATGGTGATCGTCGAAACCGCAGGCTGTTGCTTCTGCCCGTCGCACGGATCGACACATCGCGGCACTTCACCCACATTCCGACGCGAACTAGCGCACCGTGCCCTTGCCTGATGGAGGAGCGCAGGAGACCACGCGCCCCGTCGCGATGACCTACAACTGCGACGCACGCGGGAGTTTCGGCTGCGGTAACAACGGATTCCGCAATAGACAGCATGATCACGCTAAGGAGCAGACCATGCCCAAGGCACCCGCGAGCGGGACTGACGGAACCGGAGCAACTGCACACGAATCGATTCAACGCGGCATGCTGCCGATCCCTGACGTTGCACCGATCGGGTTCACGACCTTCGACGCGAAGGATCCAGACACGAAGTATCCGCCGATCCGGCAATTGCGCACGCCTGCAGGCGCACCGAATGTCCTCGTCGTGCTGCTCGACGATGTCGGGTTCGGCGCGTCGAGCGCCTTCGGTGGGCCATGCAACACGGCGACGGCAGAGCGGCTGGCATCGCGGGGTCTGAAGTACACGCGCTTCCACACGACCGCGCTCTGTTCACCGACGCGCGCGGCAATGTTGAGCGGTCGCAATCATCACGCCGTTGGCATGGGCGGGATTACCGAGATTGCAACTTCAGCACCGGGCTATAACTCGATGCGCCCGAACACCTGCGCTCCGCTCGCGGAAATCCTCAAGTTGAACGGCTATTCCACGGCGCAATTCGGTAAGTGCCACGAAGTCCCCGTCGTCGAGGCAACGCCGATTGGCCCCTATCATCATTGGCCGATCGGCTCCGGCTTCGAGCATTTCTTTGGATTCATCGGCGGCGAGACAAACCAGTACTACCCTGCCCTATTCGACGGCACAACACCCGTCGAACCAAAGCAAACGCCCGAGGAGGGATATCACCTGATGGCAGATCTAGCCGACAAGGCGATCGGCTGGATCCATCAACAAAAGGCAGTCGCACCCGACAAACCATTCTTCGTCTACTTCGCTCCGGGCGCCACGCATGCGCCGCATCACGTGCCGAAGGATTGGGTGGAGAAGTACAAGGGCAAGTTCGACGGAGGCTGGGACAACGTTCGTGAAGAGACCTTCGCGCGTCAGAAGAAGCTTGGCGTCATCCCGTCGGAGTGCAAGTTGACGCGGCGTCCAGAAGAGATTCCGGCATGGACCAAGACCGAAGCACGCTTGCGACCAGTGCTTGCTCGTCAGATGGAGATCTACGCAGCGTTCTTGGAATATGCGGATCACCATGTCGGCCGCGTGATCGACGCAGTGAGTGAGCTGGGAATTCTCGACGACACACTCATTTACTACATCATCGGTGACAACGGCGCCTCAGCGGAGGGCTCTTTGATCGGCGCCTTCAACGACAAAACCGGCGGCGAAGGACCGCAGCTGAACACGCCGGAGCTCTTGATCGAGCACATCGATGACTTGGGCACGCCGCGCGCGAACAACCACTACGCAGTCGGCTGGGCACATGCGATGGACACGCCGTATCAATGGACCAAACAAGTCGCCTCACACTTCGGCGGCACGCGCAACGGCACGATCGTTCACTGGCCGCGAGGAATCAAAGCGAGGGGAGAAATCCGCTCGCAATTTCATCATGTAATCGATGTAGCGCCCACTGTGCTGGAAGCAGCGAAACTGCCTCACCCGACGATGGTGAATGGTGTCATGCAGGAACCCTTCCACGGCGTCAGCATGATGTATACCTTCAATGCTGCGAACGCGGCGGAGCGGCACGAGACGCAGTATTTCGAGATGCTGTGCAACCGGGGCATCTATCACAAAGGCTGGACTGCAGTTACGCGACACGGAAGCCTTCCCTGGATCGTCACCGGAGCACAGCCGTCGCTCGACGATGATGTGTGGGAACTCTACGACACCACCAAAGACTGGTCGCAATCGGAGGACCTCGCCAGGCAAATGCCGGAGAAACTCGCCGCGCTCAAGCGGTTGTTCGAGATCGAAGCGACGAAGTACAACGTATTCCCGCTCGATGACCGCAAAGCCGAGCGCGCGAACCCCGACCTCGCCGGTCGCCCCGCCGTCGTGCGCGGCAACTCGCAACTGTTCTTTACGGGAATGCGCCGTGTTCAAGAGAACTCGGTCATCAACACGAAAAATAAGTCGCATTCCGTGACGGCAGAGATCGAAGTGCCTCGGACAGGCGCGAAGGGTGTGATCGTCGCTCAGGGCGGCGGCATGGGAGGCTGGAGCCTCTACGCACACAACGGCAAGCTCAAGTACTACTACAACTTCCTAGGCCTGCGTCACTTTGACGTGACCGCGACATCGGCGCTGCCCGCCGGCACGCATCAGGCTCGCATGGAGTTTTCGTACGGTGGGGGTGGCATCGGCAAAGGCGCAGGTGTCGCGCTGTTCGTCGATGGCAAGAAGGTCGGCGAAGGGCACGTCGATCGCACGCATGCCCTGTTCTTCTCGATGGATGAATCGTTGGAAGTGGCGTGCGATGTCGGTGAGCCCGTCTCAGAAGACTACGGGCCTCGCGAGAACGAATTCAGCGGTCACGTGAACTGGGTGCGCATAGATGTCGATGACGCCGCCGAGAATGTCGAACATCTCATCAGTGCCGAGCGACGCTTCGATGCATTGATGGCTAGGCAATAGACGTCGGCACGCATCAGGAGTGGATCCATGCCCAAGATACGTCCGAGCAAGACTGACAAAACCGGCGCCCGAGCAATGGAACACGTTGAGGTTCAACGCAGTGTGCTGCCCATTCCCGACGTCACACCGGTCGGACTCACGACCTTCGACGCGAAGGACCCAGACACGAAGTACCCGCCGATCCGCCAATTGCGCCCGCCTGCAGGCGCTCCGAATGTACTCATCGTGCTGCTCGACGATGTCGGCTTCGGCGCGACCTCGGCGTTCGGCGGGCCATGCCGCACGCCGACGTTCGAGAGGCTCGCGGCCAAGGGACTGAAGTACACGCGCTTTCATACCACCGCGCTGTGCTCACCGACGCGCGCCGCGCTCCTCAGCGGTCGCAATCATCATTCGGTCGGTATGGGCGCGATTACTGAATTT
>DATELY010000193.1:0-6521 GCA_035276085.1 Steroidobacteraceae bacterium
CGCAGGCATGTGCTTCAACGCGATCTCGAGGACTTCATCGATCCATTTCACGGGCCGGATCTCGAGATGGTCCTTGATGTTCTGCGGGATCTCGGCCAGATCCTTGGTGTTGTCATCCGGAATGAGGACCGTGCGGATCCCTCCGCGATGTGCCGCCAGCAGCTTCTCCTTGAGGCCGCCGATGGGAAGCACTTGTCCGCGCAGCGTGATCTCTCCCGTCATTGCGACATCCGAGCGCACGGGGACTCGCGTGAGCGCCGACACCAACGCCGTGCACATGCCGATACCCGCGCTCGGACCGTCCTTGGGCGTCGCACCTTCGGGCACGTGAATGTGCACGTCGTTCTTCTGATAGAAATCCGGATCGAGCCCGAGCACCGCAGCACGGCTGCGTACGACCGTCATCGCCGCCTGGATGGACTCCTGCATCACTTCGCCCAATTGGCCCGTGTGCGTGAGTCTGCCCTTGCCCGCCACGATCGCCGACTCGATGGTCAACAACTCGCCACCGACTTCCGTCCAGGCAAGGCCGGTGACTTGACCGATCTGATCCTGCTCTTCCGCACGTCCATAGCGGAAGCGACGCACGCCGAGGAACTTACCGAGATTCTTCGGCGTCACCTGAATCGGCTTCGACTTCGGATCGACGAGCAGCTGTTTCACCGACTTGCGGCAGATCTTCGAAATCTCGCGCTCGAGATTGCGGACACCGGCTTCGCGCGTGTAGTAGCGAATGATGTCCATCAGACTGGGGTCGGACACCTTGATCTCGTCGTCCCTCAGGCCGTTCTGCTTGATCTGCTTGGGCAACAGGTAGCGCCGTGCAATCGCGCTCTTCTCGTCTTCGGTATAGCCAGGCAAACGGATCACTTCCATGCGGTCGAGCAATGGACCCGGAATGTTCAGGCTGTTCGCCGTACAGACGAACATGACTTCGGACAGATCGAAGTCGACTTCGAGATAGTGATCGTTGAACGTCGAGTTCTGCTCCGGATCGAGCACTTCCAGCAGTGCCGAGGACGGATCGCCGCGGAAATCCATCGCCATCTTGTCGATCTCGTCGAGCAGGAACAGCGGGTTGTGCACACCCGTGCGAACCATGTTCTGAACGATCTTGCCGGGCATCGAGCCGATATACGTGCGGCGGTGGCCGCGAATCTCAGCTTCATCGCGCACGCCGCCCAAGGACATACGGACGAACTTGCGATTGGTCGAACGTGCGATGGACTGACCCAGCGACGTCTTACCGACACCCGGCGGTCCCACGAGGCACAGGATCGGACCTTTGAGCGTCTTCACGCGCTGCTGCACGGCGAGATACTCGACGATGCGCTCCTTCACCTTCTCGAGCCCGTAGTGATCTTCGTCGAGCACCTTCTCGGCGAGCACGACGTCGGTGTGAACTTTGGTGCGCTTCTTCCACGGGCACTTGACGAGCCAGTCGACGTAGTTGCGCACGACGGTCGCTTCCGCGGACATCGGTGACATCAGCTTCAGCTTGTTGAGCTCCGACATCGCCTTGTCGCGCGCTTCTTTCGGCATGCCTGCCTTCTGAATGCGCTGCTCGAGCTCCGCGAGCTCGTTCGGCGCGTCTTCGATCTCACCGAGCTCCTTCTGAATGGCCTTCATCTGCTCATTCAAGTAGTACTCGCGCTGGCTCTTCTCCATCTGCTGCTTCACGCGGCCGCGGATGCGCTTTTCGATCTGCAGCACGTCCATCTCGCCTTCGATCAACGCAAGGATGTGCTCGAGGCGCTTCCTTACGTCATGAATCTCGAGCACCTTCTGTTTGGCGTCGAGCTTCAGTGACATGTGCGCTGCAACCGTATCCGCGAGACGGCCTGGCTGCTCGATGCCCGCGAGCGAAGTGAGAATCTCCGGCGGCACTTTGCGGTTCAGCTTTACGTACTGTTCGAATTGCGAGATGACGGAGCGCGTCAGCACATCCATCTCGCGGTCTTCGTACTGCTCGACATCCTTGACGAGGGTGATCTCGGCAGAAAAATGCTGACCCGCGATCAGTCGATCGATCTTGGCGCGCTCGGATCCTTCGACGAGCACCTTCACCGTACCGTCGGGCAGCTTCAGCAGCTGCAGAATCGTCGCGAGCGTGCCCAGGCGATACAGATCCTGCGCAGCAGGATCGTCGACGTCGGCCTGCTTCTGCGCGATGAGCACGATCTGCTTGCCGGCGCGCATCGCCTGATCGAGCGCCAGAATCGACTTCTCACGACCGACGAACAGCGGAATCACCATGTGCGGATAAACCACCACATCGCGCAGCGGTAGCACGGCAACGGCGGTGGTCGTGGCAGCTTCTTCGTTGATCGGATTCTCAGTACTCACGGGTGTACCTGTCCTTTGGAAAGTGCAGCGCGACGCGCGCCGCCAGATGTTCAATTGCAAAATACCGGAACGCAATCGGGGCCGCTAGCAGATGCTGACGCACACCCCAGTGGGTGGAACGCAGCGCGGCGGCGAGGTGCGTCGGATTGACCACGAATGCAGGGTTTGTCTGATTGCAGACAGTGGAAACTAAAAGCGCCGCATGAAGCGGCGCTTGCGTCGAGTCGCTGGCGCAGGCAATGCCTGCGCCAGACGAGCAACTAGTGATGCGTATCGCTGCCGGTCGGACGACGTTCATCGGCTGGACGTCGTCCTTCTTCCGTGGCGTACAACACGTATGGCTTGCTCTCGCCCTGGATGACCGATTCGTCGACCACGACTTTCTGCACGTTCCGCATGGACGGCAGCTCGTACATGATCTCCAGCAGCACGTTTTCCAGGATGGTGCGCAAGCCGCGAGCACCGGTCTTACGCTGCATGGCCTTGTTCGCCACAGCACGCAGGGCATCGGTACGGAATTCCAGTTCGACGCCTTCCATGTCGAACAGCTTGCGGTACTGCTTGCTGAGCGCGTTCTTGGGCTCGAGCAGGATGGAAACCAAGGCGGCTTCATCGAGCTCATCCAAGGTCGCGACCACCGGCAAGCGGCCCACGAACTCTGGGATCAAACCGTACTTGATCAGATCCTCGGGCTCGACGTCGTGGAATACGTCGTTACCGTGCGGACGATCGCTCTGCTGACGCACATCGGCCGTGAAGCCGATGCCCGTCTTCTGCGTGCGGTTCTGGATGATCTTTTCGAGACCCGCGAATGCGCCACCGCAGATGAAAAGAATGTTGCTGGTGTCGACCTGCAGGAATTCCTGCTGCGGATGCTTACGGCCACCCTGCGGCGGTACCGAGGCAATCGTGCCTTCAATCAGCTTCAGCAATGCCTGCTGCACGCCTTCGCCGGAAACGTCACGCGTGATCGACGGGTTGTCGGACTTGCGGGAGATCTTGTCGATCTCATCGATGTACACGATGCCCGTCTGCGCCTTCTCGACGTCGTAGTCGCACTTCTGCAGCAGCTTCTGAATGATGTTCTCGACATCCTCGCCGACGTAGCCGGCTTCGGTGAGCGTCGTGGCATCGGCAATCGTGAAGGGCACGTTCAACAGGCGCGCGAGCGTCTCAGCCAGCAGCGTCTTGCCGCAGCCGGTCGGGCCGATCAGCAGGATGTTGCTCTTGGCCAGCTCGACTTCATCTTTCGCACGCTGCTCGGAACCCTTGGTCTGCAGACGCTTGTAGTGGTTGTACACAGCGACCGACAGCACCTTCTTCGCGCGCTGCTGCCCGATGACGTACTCATCGAGCACTTTCTTGATCTCATGCGGACGGGGGAGCTTGTCACGCGTGCGCTCGGCACGCTCCTCGAGCTCCTCGCGAATGATGTCGTTGCACAGCTCTACACATTCATCGCAAACGAACACGGAAGGCCCGGCGATGAGCTTACGGACTTCATGCTGGCTCTTACCGCAGAAGGAGCAGTAGAGCAGCTTGCCGTCATCGTGTTTGCCGCGGGACTCGTCAGACATGCATCACCTTGATTTCGGGTGGAGAACCACGGCCGTTTGCGGTGGGTCCAGGGCTATATAGCACGCGTTCCCAGTAGCCTGCAAAGAGGCTCTGTGGCTAGTGGGAACAGCGTCCGCCTACTTGGCATAACTACCAACAAAAATCGCTACTTAGCCGCGACTGGCGGGGCTTCGGCCCGGCGTTCCAGCACCTTGTCCACGATGCCGTAGGCCACAGCGGCTTCCCCACTCATGAAGTTGTCCCGGTCGGTGTCCTGGCGGATCCGCTCGATGCTCTGACCGGTATGCCGGGCAAGGATGCGATTCAGCCGATCGCGGACTTCCAGGATCTCGCGGGCGTGCAGTTCGATGTCGGATGCCTGTCCCTGGAACCCACCCAACGGCTGGTGAATCATGATGCGGGAGTGCGGCAGGGCATAACGCTTGCCCTTGGTTCCGCCGGCAAGCAGCACCGCGCCCATGCTGGCCGCCTGACCGATGCACATCGTGCTGACGTCCGGCTTGATGAACTGCATGGTGTCGTAGATCGCCAGTCCGGCTGAAACGGAGCCGCCGGGCGAGTTGATGTACAGGCCGATGTCCTTCTCGGGATTCTCCGATTCGAGGAACAGCAACTGAGCCACGATCAGGTTCGCCATGTAGTCCTCAACCGGACCGACGATGAAAATGACGCGCTCCTTCAGCAGACGGGAATAGATGTCGTACGCACGCTCGCCCCGAGCCGTCTGCTCGACGACCATGGGGACCAGGTTCATTGCACGGGTATCGATGGCTGTCATGGATGTCTCGTACGCCTTGGATTCTGTGGAGGTGAGTGTGCCCCAAAGCTTCGCGCACGCGAAGCCGTGAGGCACTCACACGAAGGGCGGATTGACCGGCACGCAGCCTCGTACAGAGGCCTTACGCGCCGAAATTCATCAACTCGCGAAAGGTGGCCGGCTCGTCTGCAACACGGGCGCGCTCGAGCAGCCAATCCACGGCCTGATCTTCCAGCACCAGCGACTCGATCTGGCGCTGCATCTGGCGGTCTTCCCGATAGGTTTTGAGCGCCGCTTCCGGATTTGGGAACTGCTGCACCAGTTCCTCGAGCTTGCGCTGCACGCGCGCGCGATCCACCTCGATGTTGCCCTGCTTGATGACTTCGTTCATCAACAGACCCAGCGCCACACGCCGCTTCGCAGCCGCGGTGAAATTCTCGGCCGGCGGCAATTGCGACGCTTCGCGCGCGCCCATGCGCCGACCTGCATCGATCTGCAGCTCGCGCGTTTGCGAATCGACCAATGCCTTGGGCAATTCCACCGGATTGGCGTCCACGAGCTTGTCGAGCAACTGCTGCTTCACTCGGTTCTGAATCGTCTGCGCCAACTCGCGCTGCATGTTCTCTTCGACTTCACGGCGCAGCTGATCGATGCCACCGCTCTCCACGCCGAACGCGCGGGTGAACTCGTCGTTGAGCTCCGGCAGCTGACGCTCCTCGACGCTCTTCACCTGCACCGCAAACTGAGCCTTTTTGCCGGCCAGATTCTGTGCCGCATAGTTCGCCGGGAAATTCAGCTCGATCGTCTTGCTCTCGCCCGCCTTGGCACCAGGCAGCCCCGCTTCGAACTCCGGCAGCATGCGCCCGGCCCCCAGGATGATCTGCACGTTCTCGCCCTTGCCACCTTCAAACGGCTGCCCATCGATGGTGCCTTCGAAATCCACGGTAACGCGATCAGTGTCCCGGGCTTCGCGCTCGACGGCGCCGTAAGTGGCACGCTGGCCGCGCAGGTGTTCGATCATGGAATCCACATCGGCGGTCGTGACGCTGGCCGCCGGTCGCTTGACCTCGATCTCTTCGAGCCCTTTCAGCTCGACCTGCGGGAATACCTCGAACACGGCGCGGTACTTCAGATCCTGCCCCTGCTCGAGGCTGATCGGCTCGATCTTCGGACGATCCACCGGCTGCAATTTCTGCTCGGCCACCGCTTCGGCGAAGGACGACTGCATGACGTCGCCCAGCACTTCCTGCCGCACCTGCGTCCCGAACTGCTGCCGCACCACTTTCACCGGGACCTTGCCGGGGCGGAAACCCTTGAGGCGAACGGTGCGGCTCATGGATTGCAGCCGCTGTTCGATAGCCTTTTCGACGTCGTCGGCCGGAACCTGGACTTCCATACGCCGCTCGAGCGCGCCCGTCGTCTCTATCGAAACCTGCATTGCCTAGTCCTCGAAATGATGGTCGAACGCGCGCCGTGAAGCGCGGCACTGGTGCGAAAGGAGGGACTCGAACCCTCACGGGGTTACCCACTGGAACCTAAATCCAGCGCGTCTACCAGTTCCGCCACTTTCGCATCGGTGAGCCACGGCGCGTGCTTACAGAGCCCTACAGGGCCGCCGACTGAACCGGGGGCGGCCGAGGGGGCGCGGATTATAGCGGCGAAAACTACGCTTTGGGCCTGACCTTGGCGGCCGGCGGCCCAGCCAGGGTGTCAGCGTCCGACGGGATGCAGCCCGTTCGGCTCGATCGCATTGATGGCGACGTAAGGGCGGTAGCCACCGCGCATCGCGTTGTTGGTGGTCTCAAAGTCGGCGATCCCGACTTTGTCACCCCATTTGACC
>DATELY010000194.1:0-22894 GCA_035276085.1 Steroidobacteraceae bacterium
GCGTGAGGCGCGCCTGGGTGTGAGCTTCGACACCGATGTCGCGCATGCCTATCGAGCCTGTCTATGGTCGCGTATCGCGAGCCGGGTGCTGATGCCGCTTGCGACATTCCAGGCTGATTCCGCAGTCGAGTTGTACGAAGGAGTGAGTGCGATTCCCTGGTGGGAACACATTGCACCCGGCGGCACGCTGGCCGTGGACTTTGCGGGTAGCTCGCATGGCATTACGCACACGCACTTCGGTGCACTTCGAACGAAGGACGCAATCGTCGACAGCATTCGCCAGCGCAGCGGCGAGCGACCTTCCATCGAGCTCGAACGGCCGAACGTGCGCGTCGATGTGAGGCTCGATCGCGGTCGCGCGACGGTCAGCATCGATCTGTCCGGCGAGAGTCTCCATCGTCGCGGTTATCGCGCTCGCGGTGTTGCTGCGCCGCTCAAGGAGAATCTCGCCGCGAGCGTTCTCATCCGCAGCGGCTGGCCACAGATCGCGGCAGATGGCGGTGCTCTCGTCGATCCGATGTGCGGTTCGGGAACCTTGCCGATCGAAGCGGCGCTCATCGCGTACGACATCGCGCCAGGATCACTACGCGATTACTTCGGCTTCCTCGGCTGGCGTAAACACGAGGCACGGGTGTGGACCGACTTGCTGCGCGAAGTGCGTGAGCGGCGTGAAGTCGGCCTGCAACGTCGACTGGAGATCCGCGGCTACGATCGTGATCCGCAGGCTGTGCGCGCAGCATTGGAGAATGTGGAGCGCGCTCAATTACGGGGTCGCATACACATCGAACGGCGCGACCTCGAGCAGCTGGCCGGAGAGACCGGGGGTACGGGCCTGGTCGTGGTCAACCCACCGTATGGCGAGCGCATCGGTGATCTCGATCAACTGCGTGGGTTGTATCGCTCGCTGGGTGAAAAGCTGCGCGAGCAGTTCGACGGCTGGCAGGCTGCCATCCTCACGGGCAATCCACCGATCGCGCGTGAGCTCGGGATCAACGCGCGGCGCAGTCACACGCTGTTCAACGGCAAGATCGAATGCCGCCTGCTGCGGTTCGATCTGGGGCTGGAGAACAATCGTCTGCGAACGCTGCCATCGCCGGAGGAGCGGCAACAAGCGCTGCGCGAGACGCCCGGCGCGCAGATGTTTGCCAATCGATTGCGCAAGAACCTCAAACAGCTCAAGAGCTGGGCGGAACGCGAGGGCATTCACTGCTATCGGGTGTACGACGCCGACATGCCTGAATACGCCTTCGCTGTCGATCTTTACGGCAACGAGTCGGAGCAGTGGGCCTACGTGCAGGAGTACGCACCGCCCGCTTCGATCGATCCGCAGGGAGCGCGCAGCCGGCGGCAGCAGGCATTGAGCGTGATACCGGAAGTGCTGCAGCTGCCGAGCGACCGCATTCATCGGCGAGTACGGCAACAGCAAGCCGGCTTGTCGCAGTACGAAAAGCTGGAAGGCGCACGTGAGTTTCATCAGGTCATCGAAGGCCCACACCGCTTCTGGGTCAACTTCCGCGACTATCTGGATACGGGTTTGTTTCTGGATCACCGCCTGACGCGTGCTCGCATTGCGCAGATGTCGTCAGGCAAGCGTTTCCTCAATCTATTCGCGTACACCGGCACCGCCACCGTGTACGCAGCCGGTGGCGGCGCGGTCGGAACGACCACTGTCGACATGTCGCGCACCTATCTGGAGTGGGCCAAGCGCAACATGTTGTTGAACGCGTTTGCAGGACCTGAGCACGGTTTCGTGCAGGCGGATTGCATGGCATGGCTTACCGAACAACAGCAGCAGCGACGCAAACCTTACGATTTGATCTTCATCGATCCGCCCACGCATTCGCGCTCGAAGCGGATGGAAGATGACTTCGACGTGCAGCGCGATCATGTGCGTCTGCTGCAACTCGCGCGGAGTCTCCTGGCCGCCGATGGCAAGATCGTGTTTTCGAACAATTACACGCGTTTTCGCATGGATGCCGGGGCGCTATCGGCCGCGTTCGACATCGAAGATTTTTCTGCTGCAACGATTCCGAAGGACTTCGCTCGCAATCAGCGCATTCATCACGCCTTCTTGTTGCACCAGCGGTGAAGCGCGGAGCCCTTGTCGAAAAATGTTTGACGTAAACTCCACTTTGCTGCGCATCAACGAGTCGTGACTGCAAAAGCACGCCTGAATCTCGCTATCCCCGATTGCCATTGCCCCTGCGTTGCAGCAGAATTACGAGGTTTTGAAATTCGTCTTGCCGATTGATTGCAGGTCTCCCGCCATGGCCGCTGACGCATTCCAAGTCTTCTCGCATCCCAAGTTGGGCGTTGTCATTTATGACCCCGTTGCGCAGATGGGACTCGCGCGCGAACAGATGCGTTTGTTCAAGCTCGGCGCAATGGGTGCCAGCACGTTCATGCGTGCCATCGTCAGCAAAGATTTGGCTCCTTGCAGCGTGGACGTTGCTGCCGCCAGCGAAGCAGCCGTCACCAGTTATCGCAGCGCGCGTGCGAATCGGCGCAAGCCGTATTGCGAGCAGTGCCGTCGCCATTTCGGCTCCGTGGATTTCACCGTGTGCGGCGACTGTTCCAGCATTCGTTGCACGTGCGGCACCTGCAGCTGCGCCTCGAGCTCCCGCCGCCGCAAAGCCGCCTGACGCTTGTCGCGCGTCCTCCGCCAGTCGGGGTTGGGCGCGGACCTTGAGTTGAGGCCCCAGCCACTCTGATTTGGCAGCCCCGTTTGGACCTCTACCGCGAATTCACCATCGAAGCGGCCCATCGATTGCCGCATGTGCCGGCAGGGCACAAGTGCGCGCGCCTCCATGGTCATTCGTTTCGCATCGAGATTCAGCTGCGCGGCGAAGTGGATGAGCACAGCGGATGGGTCATGGACTTTGCCGATCTGCGCACAGCCTTTCAGCCCATCCACGACCAGCTCGACCATCGCTATTTGAACGACATCGAAGGGCTGGAAAATCCCACCAGCGAAAACCTGGCGCGCTGGATCTGGCGCGCGTTGAAGCCGCAACTGCCGCAGTTGTCACGCATCATCATTCGTGAGACGTGTACGAGCGGCTGCATCTACGAGGGTTAGCACTGTGGCATCGGCTTGCTGGCTTGCTAGTCGGCTGGCCCCAGACAGCGGATTGGCCAGCTAGCCAGCAGGCCAGCTAACCGCTAAATCAGGTCCCGCATCCGGTACCAGAGCATCGCCAGCACGAGGCTGGGCATGCGCAGCCAGCGTCCACCCGGGAAGTCGCGATGCTTCAATTTGGAATACACATCGAAGCGCTGCGATTGCTGAGCGATCGCTTCGGCCGCGAGCTTGCCGGCCATACCGGACAGCGCCAATCCATGACCGGAGAATCCTTGTAGGTAGTAGATGTTCGGGCGCAGCCGACCGAAATCGGGCGCCCGGGACAGGCTGATGTCGACGTATCCGCCCCAGGCATACTCGATCTCAACATCCGCCAATTGCGCAAACACGTGCAGCATGCGACGGCGCGTGGCCCGTGCGGTGTCGAACACATCCCGACCGGAATAGCTCACGCGTCCACCGAACAACAGCCGGTGATCGGCGGAGCGACGGTAGTAGTCGAGCACGAAATTCACATCGGCGATCGCGTAATTGCGGCGGATCAATTCAGTCGCGCGCTGTGCGCCCAATTGCGCAGTCGCGACGATGTATGTGCCTACTGGCATGATGCGGGAGCGCAACGCGGGTACCAGGCCATTCAGGTACGTGTTGCCGCAGAGCACGACGAACCGGGCACGCACGCTCCCTGACTTCGTGAAGACTCGAGCAGGATCCGCGTAATCGATACGCGTGACCGCCGAGTGCTCGTACATCTGCGCGCCGGTGCCCAGCGCTGCTCGAGCCAGTCCGAGTGTGTAGTTCAGTGGGTGCAGGTGCGCACTGCCGCGATCCAGCAATCCAGCCACGTAGCGCTCGGTGGCCAAGAGCTCACGGATGTCGCTTTGGCCGATGAACTCGAGTTGCCGGTATCCGTAGCGGCCCTGCAGCTCTTCTTGCTCGGCGAGCAGTTCGACGCGCTGACGCTCCTTGATCGCGACTTGCACATGTCCCCATTGCAAATCGCACTGGATGGCATACCGCTCGATTCGCTCACGCAGCAGCGCAACGGCTTCGACCGATAGATCCCACATGTGTCGGGCTGCTTCGAATCCCGCCTCGGCTTCCAGCGCATGTTGTCCGCAGGCGTATCCGACCAGCGCCTGCCCGCCATTACGTCCCGAGGCGCCGTGACCGACACGCTGCGCTTCGAGAACGACCACCCGATACCCCTGCGATGCCAGCTCCAGCGCGACAGAGCAGCCCGCGATGCCGGCGCCCACGACGCAGACGTCAACCTCGATCTCACCCTCGAGAGTCGGCAACGGCGGGCGCGGCTGGCTCGTCGCCTCGTAGTAGGACGTGCTGGTGGGAGGGATCATGCTGAAGCTCAAAATCCGACGGTTCGACTGCAGCATAGGAGACAGAACACCCGATGGGCAACTCCGGCTTGGTTGTAAGTCATTGTTTCGCAGGCAGTTCCGTCGCCTGTCGGTAAGTCGCGGCGGGCGGCCAAGGGGGGCGGTGTGGTTAAATGTCGGGCGTGAACGGCGCCCCCGTTCGCTTCCAATCTATCGCATGTCTAGCCCCAAACCCTTCATCGGCATCGTGGCGGACCGTCGCATGCTGGGTCATCACCCGTTTCACTGCGTCGGCGAGAAGTACATCAACGCCGTTGCCCAAGGAGCGGATGCGGTGCCGTTGTTGATCCCGTCGCTGGGCGAAGCTCTTGCGACGGATCAGTTGCTGCAACTGCTGGATGGATTGCTGCTGACCGGAAGCAGATCGAATGTGGAGCCGCACCACTATGAAGGACCGGCCAGCGATCCGGGCACGTTGCACGATCCCGCGCGCGATGCGACCAGCCTGCCATTGATCCGGCGTGTCGTGCGCGAGCGCATTCCACTGCTCGCCATCTGCCGCGGCTTTCAAGAGATGAATGTCGCGTTCGGCGGCACCCTCTGGCAGAAGATCCATGAGGTCGAGGGGCACGCGGATCATCGCGAAGATCTTGAGGCCGAGCTCGATGTTCAGTACGGCCCGGCGCACGACATCGAGCTGACGCCAGGCGGATGGTTGCACCGCTTTGCGGGCGCCAGCCGCGTCAAAGTGAACTCGTTGCACTCGCAGGGTGTGCAACTGCTTGCGCCCGGCCTCGTCGTCGAGGCGCGTGCGCCGGACGGCGTCATCGAGGCCTTTCGTGCGCAGGATGCCGCGAGCTTCGCGCTCGCCGTGCAGTGGCATCCGGAGTGGAAATTTCAGGACAACCCATTATCGCGAGCTCTGTT
This sequence comes from Steroidobacteraceae bacterium, assembly GCA_035276085.1. Lineage (GTDB taxonomy): Bacteria > Pseudomonadota > Gammaproteobacteria > Steroidobacterales > Steroidobacteraceae > DATELY01. The sequence continues at coordinate 5,347 of DATELY010000194.1, forward strand.
CGCTGCCTTTGGTGAGGCGGCGCGGGCGCGCGCATCGAGGCGGACATGAGCGTTATTCAGCAGTTCTTCAAAGAACACGGTATCTCGGAAGTCGAGGCCCTCATCCCGGACATGGCCGGCATTCCGCGCGGCAAGATCATGCCCGCGGCCAAGTTTGCGGAAGAGGAGGGCATGCGCTTGCCCGAGAGCATCTTCCTGCAGACGGTGACGGGCGACTACCCCGACGACGAACGTGCGATCAGCCCCTCCGAGATCGACATCGTGCTGAAGGCCGATCCGAACACCGTTCGCGTCGTGCCGTGGGCTGCAGAGCCGACCGCCCAAGTGATTCATGACAGCTTCTATTCGGATGGCCGGCCGGTGACGATGGCTCCAAGGTATGTGTTGCAGCACATCCTCGAGCTGTATTCCCAGCACGGGTGGGAGCCCGTGGTCGCACCCGAGCTCGAATTCTTCCTCGTCGAGCCCAACATCGACGCAGACTATCCACTCAAGCCGCCCGTGGGACGCTCCGGTCGCCCTGAGATCGGGCGCCAGTCGTATTCGATCGCAGCGGTGAACGAGTTCGATCCACTGTTCGACGACGTCTATGCCTTCTGCGAGGCCGAAGACATCGAGATCGATACGCTGATCCACGAAGACGGTGCCGCGCAGATGGAGATCAACCTCCTGCATGGCAACGCCCTGTCGTTGGCGGACCAGGTATTCCTCTTCAAGCGCACGGCCCGCGAGGCGGCGCTCCGCCACAAGATGTATGCAACGTTCATGGCGAAGCCGATGGCGCGCGAGCCTGGCAGCGCCATGCACATTCATCAGAGCATCCTCGACCGCCGCACCGGCAAGAACATCTTCAGCGAAGCGGACGGCAAGCCCTCGCAGCTGTTCTTCTCGCATATCGCCGGCTTGCAGAAGTACCTGCCGGCGGCGATGTCGCTCTTCGCGCCGAACGTGAACTCCTATCGCCGCATCACCCGTTTCCATTCCGCGCCGATCAACACGCAATGGGGCTACGACAACCGCACGGCGGGCCTGCGTGTGCCGGTATCCAGTGCGGAGTCGCGCCGGGTCGAGAATCGTGTCGGCGGCGCGGATGCCAACCCATATATCGCCATCGCGGCGTCGCTCGCGTGTGGATACCTGGGAATGGTGGAAGGCTTGAAGCCCAGCGAGCCGGTTACCGGCAGCGCGCACGAGCTGCCATTCTCGCTTCCACGCAATATCGAAGATTCGCTCCGCCTATTGAGAGAGTGCCGCCCGTTGATCGATCTGCTCGGCGAGCGCTTCGTGCTGGCGTACTCGGCCGTCAAAGAGAGCGAATACGAGACGTTCCTGCAGGTGATCAGTTCCTGGGAGAGGGAGTACCTGTTGTTGAATGTTTGATGGGGTGGCGGACGCCGCACCCCCACCCCAGCCCTCCCCCGCTGCGCAGGGGAGGGAGATAACAACGCGAACTCACCAGCCTTCAAATTGCAGCATCGCCATCTTCTTGCTCTCAGATCGAGCTCGTCTGCTCCCTCCCCTGCGCAGCGGGGGAGGGTTGGGGTGGGGGCAGGCCGATCACGCCAATAAAAAATCACACGTGCGCCGCGCTACCCAGCGCCACATTGCTGCGTTACGCTCCCGCGCACGTCCTCGCGTTCATCCTCATTCCTAAGGAGATCCTCCCTTATGAAACCAACACTCCGACTTGCCTTGAGCTGCACGGTGGTGGCCCTGGCAATGGCCGGTTGCGGCAAGAAGGAAGCACCCGCTGGCGACGCAGCCAAGGCTGGGGCGCCCGCCGAAGAGAAGGTCCTGAATCTCTATATCTGGAACGACTACCTGGCCGAGGACACGATCCCCAACTTCGAGAAGGAAACCGGCATCAAGGTGTCGGTCGCCAACTTCGGCAGCAACGAAGAGCTCGACAGCAAGCTGGCGCCGGGCAATTCCGGGTATGACGTCGTGGTGCCTTCGGCCTCGACGTATGAGCGCCAGATCAAGGCGGGCTACTACCAGAAGCTGGACAAGTCCCTGCTGCCCAACCTGAAGAACATGGACCCCAGCATCCAGGAACGGCTGGCCCTCCAGGATCCGAACAACGAGCATGCCGTGCTCCACATGTGGGGCACGACGGGCATCGGCTACAGCGAGGCGAAGATCAAAGCCGCGTTGCCGAACGCACCGCTCGACAGCTGGCGGATGGTGTTCGATCCGGAGATCGCGAAGAACTTCCAGAAGTGCGGTATCGCGGTGCTGGATTCGGCGACGGAAATGTTCAGCATGACGCTCGCCGCGGTGGGTAAGGATCCGAACAGCCAGAACCCGGCAGATCTGGAAGCGGCTGGCGCCGCGTTGATGAAGCTAAGGCCCTTTGTACGCTACATCGACACGCAGCGCATGATCACCGATCTGGCGAATGGCGATATCTGTCTGGCCGTCGGTTATAGCGGCGACATTCTCCAGGCGCGCGATCGCGCTGAAGAGAACAACACCCACCAGAACATCGTGTACGTCATTCCGAAGGAAGGCACGATCAGCTGGTACGACAGCTACCTGATCCCGAAAGACGCGCCGCATCCGAAGAATGCGCACGCGTTCATCAATTACATGCTGCGGCCCGAAGTCATCGCCGCGGTGAGCAACTTCACCAATTACGCCAACGGCAATGCGGCGGCCGATCAACTCGTGAATGCATCGGTGAAGAGCGATCCTGGCGTGTATCCACCGCCTGAGGTGAAGGCCAAACTCGCCCCCGACATGACCGACACGGAGGAGACGACGCGCCTCATGACCCGGATGTGGACACGCTTCATGACGGGTAAGTAGACCCGTCGCATGTCCGCGCGACCGGAAGAACGCAAGGCTCCATGGAAGGAGCCACATGCCAAGCCCTATCTGCGCATCGAAGGGGTGACCAAGAAGTTCGGTGAATTCGTCGCGGTCAGCGACGTCTCCCTCAGCATCTATCAAGGCGAGATCTTCTGCCTGCTCGGCGGTTCGGGCTGCGGCAAGACGACGCTCCTGCGCATGCTCGCCGGCTTCGAGCAGTCCAGTTCGGGCCACATCTATCTCGACGGCGTCGACATGCACGGGGTACCGCCGTACGAGCGCCCCGTGAACATGATGTTCCAGTCGTACGCACTCTTTCCTCACATGACGGTGGAGCAGAACGTCGCGTACGGTCTGAAACAGGAAGGCTTGCCGAAGGAGGAGATCGCCGCCCGCGTGGCCGAGATGATCGGCATCGTGAGGTTGCAAGGCTTCGAGCGCCGCAAGCCCCACCAGCTTTCAGGTGGTCAGCGCCAACGCGTGGCGCTGGCGCGTTCGCTGGTCAAGCGTCCCAAGTTGCTGCTGCTCGATGAGCCGCTGGGCGCACTCGACAAGAAGCTGCGCGAACACACGCAATTCGAGCTGGTCGGCATTCAGGAGCGGCTGGGCGTGACGTTCATCGTCGTGACGCACGATCAGGAAGAGGCGATGACTCTGGCGTCGCGCATCGGCGTGATGAACCAGGGTCGCATCGTGCAGGTGGGTACGCCGCACGAGATCTACGAATTTCCCAATAACCGCTTCGTCGCTGAGTTCATCGGCAACGTGAATACGTTCGAGGGACTCATCGTCGAAGATGAGCCCGCGTACGTGATGATCGATTCCCGGGAGCTCGGCGGTCGCATCTACATCGGGCATGGCGTGAGCGCTGCGCCCAACGCGCTCGTGTGGGCGGCAGTGCGGCCCGAGAAGATGATCCTCACGCGCGAGGAGCCGCAGTCCGAGTACAACAAGGCCCAGGGCGTCATCAAAGAGATTGCCTACATGGGAGACATGTCGATCTATCTCGTGCAGCTCGACTCCGGTAAGACGGTACGCATCACGCAACCGAACACTCAACGGCATGCGAACGACCGGATGACGTGGGACGAACGCGTGTGGATCAGCTGGATTGCCGAAAGCGCGGTCGTGGTGACCGAATAGCAAGTTGATTTGGACCCTATGCCCCAGCCGAGCTATCTCACCCTGGGCGATCGCATCATGAGCGGCCTCGACCACCTCCTGGCCACCGTACTCAAGTCGACGCCGTATCGTTGGTCCAGCGGCGTACTCAGGCGAGCAGGTCTGACGGGCAGAACCCTCGTCATAGCCGCACCCTGGATCTGGCTACTGCTGTTCTTCCTCGTGCCGTTCGTCATCGTGTTGAAGATCAGCCTGGCGGAAACGCGGTGGCTCGGATCGCCGCCGTACTCGGAGCTGATGGAATGGGTCAACGGCCAGTTCCTGCAGATCAAGATCAATCTCGGCAACTATCTGTTTCTGCTGAACGACGCGCTCTACGTCGATGCCTTCCTGAGCTCGTTGAAGGTTGCCAGCATCTCGACCGTGCTGTGTCTGCTGCTCGGATACCCGATGGCGTACGGCATCGCGCGTGCCGATACGAGCTGGCGCAACATCCTCCTGCTGCTGATCATCCTGCCGTTCTGGACGTCGTTTCTGCTGCGCGTGTACGCGTGGATCGGATTACTCGGCAATCAAGGTGTGATCAACAACGTGCTCATGGCGCTGGGCATCATCGATGAGCCCATCGTCATGTTGCAGACGGATTTCGCGATGTACGTGGGCATCGTGTATTCGTACCTGCCCTTCATGATCCTGCCGCTGTATTCCAACCTGGAAAAACACGACCAGACATTGATCGAAGCGGCCGTGGATCTGGGGAGCAAACCGTATAAGGCGTTCCTGAATATCACGTTGCCCTTGTCCATCCCTGGAGTCATTGCGGGTTCGATGCTCGTCTTCATTCCTGCGGTCGGTGAGTTCGTCATACCGCGCCTGCTCGGCGGCACGGACTCCTTGATGATTGGCCGCGTGCTGTGGGATGAGTACTTCCTCAATCGCAATTGGCCGGTCGCGAGCGCGGTGGCCATCGCACTGCTCATCGTGCTGGTCGCGCCCATCATGGTCTTCCAGCGCTATCAGGCCCAGGAAACGGCAGGGATGGCGCGACGATGAAGAATCGCTCGTTCTTCGTTCTGACGGCGCTCGTGTTCGGCTTTGCCTTCCTCTACATCCCGATCCTGTCGATGATCATCTTCTCCTTCAACGAGTCGCGCCTCGTCACCGTGTGGGGCGGGTTCTCGGTGAAATGGTATGGAGTCCTGCTGAACAACCACGCGATGCTGGATGCCGCCTGGCTCAGCCTGCGCATTGCGGCTGTCACCGCCACGGGTGCCGTGATCATTGGCACGCTCGCAGGTCTGGTGCTGGCTCGCTTCGGCAAGTTCCGCACGCGAACGCTGTTCTCGGGCATGGTGACGGCACCGCTCGTCATGCCCGAGGTCATCACCGGCTTGTCGCTGCTGCTGCTGTTCGTTGCCTTGGCGCCATTGCCCCTCGTACCGGACAACCGCGGTTTCACCACGATCACGATCGCACACATCACCTTGACGCTGTCTTACGTCACGGTCGTCGTGCAGTCGCGTCTGTCGAGCATGGACGATGCGTTGGAAGAAGCAGCGATGGACCTGGGCGCACGTCCCGCCAAAGTCTTCATGACCGTGACGCTGCCGATCATCGCGCCAGCCATGATCTCCGGCTGGCTGCTCGCCTTCACCCTGTCGCTGGATGATCTCGTCATCGCGAGCTTCACCTCGGGCCCCACCACCAACACGCTGCCGATGTTGATCTTCTCCACCGTCCGTCGCGGCATCACTCCACAGATCAACGCACTCGCCACGATCATGGTCGCGATCGTGACGCTGTTCGTCATCATCGCCGGTGTGACGATGACGCGGCAGGAACGGCGCAAGCAGAGAGATGCGCAGATGGCGGTGGCGGGAGGGTGAGAGGGTGGTGGCCTTGCCCCCATCCTGTCCTTCCCCCGCTCCGCAAGGGAAGGGACGCATCATCAGGCTGCGCGCGCTAGTTCATGACTCCGGCCCCCTCCCTTGCGAAGCGGGGGAGGGTTGGGGTGGGGGCAGGGACGAATGGCACACAGCTCAAGGAAGAGCGATGAGAAACCAGAGATCTATCAATCACGCACGCAACCTTCGCACAACCATGACCGACGCCGAGCGTCGCATCTGGCGTCACCTCCGCATGCGTCAGCTCGCGGGCTTGCGCTTCCGTCGACAAGTCACGATTGGAAAGTTCATCGTCGACTTCGCCTGCATCGAAGCATGGTGCGTCGTCGAGATCGATGGATCACAGCACGCTGACAGCGAACGAGATCGTGAGCGCGATGCGTGGTTGGAGTCGGAGGGTTGGCGCGTACTGCGGTTCTGGAACAATGATGTGTTGCTGAGGACGGAGGCGGTGCTCGAAGCGATCTACCGGGTGCTGGTGCCCCCATCCTGTCCTTCCCCCGCTTCGCAAGGGAAGGGACGCGGTATCAAGCAGTGATGCACCTTCTTACCCCCTCCCCTGCGAAGCGGGGGAGGGCAGGGGTGGGGGCAAAACCACGGTACGACCTCAACAGTTACTTCACGATCTCCAACAACTCCACCTCGAATATCAACGTCGACCCCGGCTTGATCGGCGGCTGTCCCTGATCGCCATACGCAAGCTTCGCCGGGCAGATCAAACGGCTCTTCCCGCCGACCTTCATCAGCTGCAGACCTTCGGTCCAGCAGGGAATCACGCCGTTGAGGGGAAACGTTGCGGGCTCGTTGCGTTGTACGGAGCTGTCGAACACTGTGCCGTTGATCAGCGTGCCGTGGTAATGCACCTTCACCTGGTCGGTGGCCTTGGGTGAGGGGCCGGTGCCCGGTTTGATGGTCTGAATGATCAGGCCTGAAGCGGTCGTGGTCGCGCCTTTGACTTGAGCCGCTTTCGCCAAATACGCATCGCCGGCCTGCTTCTCACGGACGCCGGCCGATTGCGAGCGCGTCTTCTGCAGTTGCTGAATGCTCGGCAGGTATTTCTGCACATCGACTTGTGGCTGTTTTTCCAGGGCGCCATCCGCGAGACCTTGCTGGACCAGTGCCAGCTCCGCAGGCGTGAGCTCGAAGCCCGTCAGGTTCTGGCTCAGGGCGAGACCCATGGCATAGAGGGTTTTCTGTTCCTCTGTCTTGAGCTCCGCGCCGAGTGCGACGTGAGTAGTCAATACGCTTGCAAGCGCGATCGGGATCAATCGTCGCATTGTCGAGTCTCCGTCTGTTCGGGGCGCGCAGCATAACCGCAGTGGCACCCTCCGGCGCAGGCACTTCCGCTAAGATCGCCTCCCATGCCTCGCGTCACTTCGAAGCTGCCGCATGTTGGAACGACCATTTTCACGGTCATTACTCAGCGTGCTCAGGAGCTGGGTGCGATCAATCTCGCACAGGGCTTTCCCGACTACGATCCGCCCGAGTTGCTGAAGGAACTGCTCGCGCACCAGGCGGCTCGCGGCAGCCACCAATACGCCCCGATGCCCGGTGTCCCCGCGCTGCGCGAACGGATTGCCGCGTTGTTCGAGCAGCAATACGCGACGCGGTTCGATCCGGCCGACGAGATCACGATTACCTTGGGCGCGACCGAAGCGCTGTTTTCGGCCATCCTGGCACTCGTGCATCGTGATGACGAAGTCATCCTCTTCGACCCCAGCTATGACTCCTACGCGCCGGCTGTGCTGCTCGCGGGAGGCAGGCCGGTGCATATACCGCTCGTGCCGCCCGAGTTCCACATCGATTGGGATCAGGTACGCTCGAAGCTCGGCGCGCGGACGCGACTGCTCATCGTCAACACGCCGCACAATCCATTGGGGCGCGTGTTCACCGCCCGCGACCTCGAATCGCTCGAAGGCCTGGTCGAGCACACGGACATGCTCGTTCTGGCCGATGAGGTGTACGAGCACATGGTGTTCGACGGCGGCAGGCACACGAGTCTGTGTTCGCGACCGGCACTGCGCGATCGAACGATCAGCGTGTTCTCGTTCGGCAAGCCCTTTCATGCAACGGGCTGGCGTGTCGGCTATGCAATCGCCAACGCCGAATTGACGCGCGAGCTGCGCCGCGTTCATCAGTTCAATACCTTCACGATCTCCACGCCGTTACAGCTCGCGATCGCAGAGTTCCTGGCGCGTGTACCTGAGCACTACTCGGAGCTGGCAACCTATTACCAGGCCAAGCGCGACCGCTTCATCCGCGCGTTGCACGGAACGCCATTGCGCATTCGACCGTCGCAAGGCACGTACTTTCAGCTCGTCGACTTCGGCGCGATCAGCTCGCTGCCCGACAATGAGCTCGCCGACAGGCTCATCCGCGAGGCCGGCGTTGCAGCCATCCCGATCTCGCCGTTCTATGCGCAGCCGCCTCACAGCACGTGGCTACGCTTCTGCTTCGCCAAGCAGGATGCAACGCTGGACGCTGCAACCAGCCGCATTCGCGAGTTCACCCGCACGTGACTCCCGTGGGCAGCAGCTTTGCATTGGCGTAGCCGCCCTCTACTATCGCGCCATGCCCGAGACCATTCCGCTATTTCCGCTGCAGCTCGTGCTCTTCCCCGGCGGGCCGTTGAAGCTGCGCATCTTCGAGGCCCGCTATCTCGACATGATCGGCCGTTGCATGCGCGAAGGGACGATCTTCGGCGTCGCTCGCATCCTGTCGGGTTCCGAAGTCGGGGGTTCCGCGCAAACGGCGAGCATCGGCACGACGGCCCGCATCGTCGACTTCGAACAGCTCGAGGATGGCCTGCTGGGCATCAGCGCCGTGGGTGAGCGTTCCTTCCGCATCGAAGCGACGCGTCAACAACCCGATGGGCTGAATATCGCGGACATCGAGTGGCTGCCTGCAGAGCCCAAGCACGCGGTACCGGCAGACGCTCAATACCTCGCCATCCTCGTAGAGCATGCATTGCCGCAACTCACGCCGCTGTACGACGGCATCGAGCTGCAGCTCGACGATGCTTCGTGGGTGAGCAACCGCTGCGTGGAAATTCTGCCGTTGTCGCTGGATGACAAGCAGCGCTGTCTGGAAATGCAGGATCCCGTGCCGCGACTCGACTACTTGCGGACGCTCGTCAGAGTCGAGTCACCGAAAAATTAGTCGCAGCAACCACTGGAGACGACATGAGCTCGATGAAGTTGCGTGGTGTGAACCTGGGCGGATGGCTGGTGTTGGAAAAGTGGATGTCACCCAGCGTGTTCGAGGGCTTGGAAGCGACGGACGAGACGACCTGGGTCGCCGAGCTCGGCGACCGTGCCGAGTCCCGGTTGCGTCAACACTGGAATACATTCATCACTCGCGATGACTTCGCGTGGCTGGCAAAGGTGGGGATCAACGCGGTCCGCATTCCCGTCGGTCATTGGATCTTCGGCCCCGGCTATCCATACCACCCCAAGTACGGCAGCAATCGGCAACCCTTCGTCGTGGGCGGCCTCGAGATCCTCGATCGGGCGTTCGCCTGGGCCGAAGAATTCGGCTTGCGCGTGGTGCTCGATCTGCACGCGGCGCCGGGCTGCCAGAACGGCTTCGACAACGGCGGCATCAAGGATGTCTGCGAGTGGCACACACGCCCCGAGTATCTCGAATACACGCTCCAGGTCCTGGAGCGACTCGCGGAGCGCTACCAGCAGAATCCGCAGCTGCACGCGATCGAAGTGCTCAACGAGCCGCGCTGGGACGTGCCCACCGACTATCTCAAGAACTTCTACACCCTCGCTTACGAGCGCATCCGCCGACACTGCGGCGAGCACATTGCCGTCGTGATTCACGACGGCTTCCGCTCATTCCGTGAATTCGTGGGCTTCATGCAGCCGCCCGAGTTCAAGAACGTCGTGTTCGACATCCACCGCTATCAATGCTTCGAGCGGCACGACATCGACATGGACATCTACGGCCACATGATCAAGGCGGCGGGCGACTGGAAAGCGGAAGCGGATGCCATCATCACCGAGCTGCGTCTGCCGGTGTACACGGGCGAATGGAGCCTCGGCCTCGATTGGAAAGTCGTATCGCTGTGGGCCGAAGGGCCGTTCAATCATGCCCTCGAGAACATGGACGCGTTGCAGGAGAACGTTGCGTTTCGCGGTTACGGAGCGGCGCAGCTCGCCACGTTCGAGAAATATCTCGGCTGGTTCTTCTGGAGCTACCGGACCGATACCACGCCGGCGTGGTGCTTCCGTGAGTGTGTCGAGCGCGGATGGATGCCGGCGGATTTCAGTGAGCGGCCAAGGTCGACGCGCTAACGCTTGCGAGACCTGAGGCGTGAGACCTGAGGCGTGAGGACGGACCCCAGGCCCCAGGTCTCAAGCCTCACGCCACCGTCACCGATTCGCTTCCAGCAACTGCGGCTCGGTCGTGATCCGGGTGAGCACGAGCTTGCGCGTGTGGTGCCGTTCCACTTCCGAATGGACGCAGACGGTCACGACCGTGGCGTGTGGCAGCTCGCTACGCAGGGCGTCCATGAACGCGCCTTCCTCTTCCTTGTTGAGAACGTCGGGCGCTTCCTCGATGAAGACCCATTCCGGCCGATGCAGGAACATGCGCGCGAACGCCGCGCGCTGGAGCATGCGCACGGTCAGGAGGCGATCCCACGCCCCGGTTTCATCGAGACGCGGCACGAGTGCGCCGGCGCCGGCGCGCTCGAGTGCGGCATGGAACTCGCGTGGCTTGAACTCATCGGACATTCGTGGGTAGCTCAGCGCGTCGCGCAGCGTACCTGCGGGCAGGAAAGGCCGCTGAGACAGGAACTCCATGCGCTCCGTCGGCGGTAACGCCACTTCTCCGCGGCCCCAGGGCCACAGCCCCGCGAATATCTTGAACAGCGCATTTGCGAGCGTCGAATCCCCGGTGATGAGCACGCGCTCGCCGCGATGGATTTCCGCGTTGAAATGTTGCAGGAGCAACTTGCCATCGGGACTCGCGATGGCGAGATCTCGAATCGAAATGGCTGGCGTCTTGGATTGCGTGACGTCGATGCGATGCTCGTCGGGCGTGGCTGCACTCGTTTCCAACCGCTTCAGATCCAGATACAGCGACAGCACACGATCGGCCGATGCGCGGCACTTCGCGATATCGCCCAGGCTGTCGATCGGCCACGACAAAGCGCCCGTGAGCCTCTGAAAGGCTTGTGCCGCCTGCATCAAAATGCCCAGCGTCATGGCACCTGAGATGTACTGGGGTGCTGCAACGAGGATCGGAAACAGCGGCAGCAACGTGCCATAGCCGGTCGAGAACGAAACGATCCAGAGATAGGCGACCGTTTGCCGGTTCCATCCCAGCGCCACGTCCTCCAACTGCCGTCCCGAGTGACGCCGTTCGCTTTGCTCACCGCGCAGCAGTGCGATGCCTTCGGAGTTCTCACGCGCTTTCGCAAGCCCGAAGCGAAAGTTGGCCTCGGCGGTCTGCAATCGATTCGTCGACTTGATCAGCGGGCGACCGAGCAGGCCGCCGAGCACGGCGCCTATGCCGGCATACAAGAACGCCAGCACGACGAGATAGCCGGGTACAGTCACCGCGGTACCGGGCATGGTCGCAGAGCCGGACACTTCCCACAGGATGTCGACGAACGTACCGAGGATGACGACCGAGAACAGCAGCGTATGTCCAAGTGCCACGGCCGTTTCGGTGGCGATGCGGATATCCTCCGCGATACGGCCGTCGGGATTGTCGTGCTCACCGGGCGTGTAGAGCAGCCGGTAGTGCTGACCTTTGGTCATCCAGTTGCCGATCAGCTCCTGCGTCAGCCATTGGCGCCAGCCCACCTGCAGCCGTCGTTTCACATGCAGATGCAAGCCGGTGATCACCATGGTCAGCGCGAAAAGGAGCGCGAACACGCCCACTTGCCGTAACAGCTCCGACATCAGGCGCGCGTCCAGCGCATCGAACAACGCGCGGTTCCAATAGTTCAGCCAGATCGCGAGACCCACTTGAGCCAGCGTCAGCGCGCCCAAGCCGAGCGCGAGGTTGCGGGCTTTGCTTTTTTGGCTCGAGCGCCACCACGCGGCAGCGAGCTGGCCCAGTTGACCCAGCGTGTAGCGCGTGCCGGCAATTGTGTGCACGGAGATCGGCTTCAACTTCCACTCTCCCGCGCCGGTGCGCGCTCACGTTGATCTTGATGAGAATCCGCGAGCGTCGCCTCGTTCGAATACTCGTAGTGCCACGGCTCGTAGGGCGCAGCGAGCGGTCCTCGAAACCGATCGCTACCCGCTGCAACCGCAGCTTTGAGCTTCCCAGTCCATCCCTCCCGCTCCCAGACGGATTTCACGATGCTCATGTCCGTGCTCACCACGATGCGATCGCCGCGCTGGATGTGAAAGTCGAATGCGCGTGCCTGACCATGGCGCGAAAGACCGGGCACCGCGAGCGGGGCTGCAGGGATTGGCTGCCATGCCTGTAAGAAATGTCTGAAGCGCTCGACGCTGGCAGCGTCCGGCTTGGCGGAATAGTCCGGGGAATTCAGCTCGCGTGCCGCGGCGTGTGCCAACGCCGCAGCTGTCGTGCCCACGCCGGGATTCGTGTTCCAGCGCTCGATCTGAACGTCGAGGCTGCGAACCTCCGTATTCACCTGCAGGGTGTAGCCCGGATTCATCTCGGCGAAACGGGCGCGGATTCGATCGAGGTCCGCCAGGGCCAGCGCGCGCTCGCGCGAGTGCCGATATTGCTCGATCTGTGCTTCGGTCCAGCTCCAGCGATCGCCGAACTGCACGCCGCTCTTCAGGTAACCGCGCATGGCGAGCAGTCGTCGTTCGCCCTGCGGCATTTGCGCAAGCGCAGTCTGCGCGCGCGGATCGAGCTCACGAGCGGCTCGTTCAGCGTAGATGTCGAGCAGTGGTGCAGCGTGCGCCTGCATGGCGATGAACCATACCCCTGCACACCGTGCAATCCGTGAGGCGAGTCGCAGCTTGAGTTGTCGCTGGAGATTCAAAAGCTGCGCCCGTCGACTGGTTTGATTTTGAGCTGCGAGCGATCGAGATCCGGCAGGCAGCGGACGTTGACTGCTGCGATCGCATTGCCCTTCGGATCAGTACCCGACGCAAATGGTGCGCAGCCGCACGTGGGACAGAAATGATGCTGGATGACGTGCTTGTTGAAAGTGTAGGTCGTCATATCGGACGCGGCGGTTTTCAGCCGCAAACGCTCGCGCGGCGCGAACCACAGGAGATAGCCCTTGCGACTGCAATGACTGCAGTTGCACTCGTTCACCTCACCGATGTCACCGTCCACTTCGAAGGCAATGCGGCCGCAATGACAACTGCCCTGATGTGTCACGTCGTGCTCCTGTCCAGCAACTTTCGACCCGAGTGTAGCGCGCCGCCTACTCATAGACGATTCACTGCGGAGAAACGATGCGACGAGGCCTGACGTTCCCGTACTGGTTCTGTGGGCATTCCAAGAGGAGGCCGTGAGGAACGAGGTTCCGCATGCGGACGTTGCCTTCGGAAGGCGGCGCAAAGGCAAGAGGAGAGATGGTCGGCAAGTTAGCGGTGTATCGGGCGAAACGCGACTTCTCCAAGACGGCGGAGCCGAGCGGCAAGCGGCCGGTCAAGCGGGCTTCGCGCTTGCGCTTCGTCATTCAAAAGCACGCGGCGCGTCGCCTGCATTTCGATCTGCGCCTGGAGCTCGAGGGCGTATTCAAGTCCTGGGCAGTGACGCGCGGCCCATCGCTGAACCCGAAGGACAAGCGTCTCGCCGTCGAGGTGGAGGATCATCCACTCGACTACGGCGATTTCGAAGGAACCATCCCGCACGGTCAATACGGCGGAGGTACGGTCCAGCTTTGGGATCGCGGCGGCTGGCAACCCGAAGGCCCGCTGTCGCCGGAGGCGCAGCTGAAGAAAGGCGAGCTCAAGTTCAAGCTCGAAGGCGAACGCCTGCAAGGAGGGTGGGTGCTCGTACGCTTGCAGCGTCGCGAAGGCGAGAAGCGCAACAACTGGCTGCTCATCAAGCATCGCGATGAATATGCGAGCGACAGTGAGACGGACGCGATGATGGCGGAAGATCGCTCGGTCGCCTCCGGTCGATCCATGACGCAGATCGCCAGCGGCAAGGGCAAAGGGCCGAAGCCCTTCATGCTCGACACCAGAAAAGTCGCAAAGCCAAACGCGGTCTGGCAATCGAATCGCGGCGAGCCGGAAGCGAACGAGGCTCGTCCTGCCGCGCGCACGGCCACGGTCACGCGATCGAATCGCAAGGACACTGCCACGCGGCCGCCACCGACCTTTATCGAGCCCGAGCTGTGCAAATCGGTCGATCGTCCACCGGCGGGTGATGGGTGGGGACACGAAGTCAAGCTCGATGGCTATCGCCTGCAGTTACGCGTCGCGCGCGGCGAGGTCTCCTTGAAGACGCGCAAAGGGCTCGACTGGACGCAGAAATTTCCGGAGATCGCGTCCGCGGCCGGCGATCTGCCCGACTGCATCATCGATGGCGAGGCGGTTGCACTGGATGAGAGCGGCGCGCCCGACTTTGCCGGCTTGCAAGCCGCCCTCTCCGAACGCGACACGAAGAACGTCATCTTCTTCGTTTTCGATTGTCTCTTTCTCGCAGGCGAGGATTTGCGCCAACGATCGCTCGTCGAACGCAAGGCGGCTCTGAAGCAAGTTCTCGATGCGCGTGATCGCGCCGATACGCACATCCGCTATGTCGATCACTTCGAGATGGCGGGCGATGCGGTGCTGAAGTCCGCGTGCCGTATGTCACTGGAAGGAATCATCTCGAAGCGACTCGACGCGCCTTACCGCTCGGGTCGCAGTGGCAATTGGACCAAGGCCAAGTGCCGCGCGGGTCATGAGGTGGTGCTCGGTGGGTGGACGCATGCAGGCGGACGACCGCGCTCGCTGCTCGCCGGTGTCTACCGCGGGAATCACCTCGTCTACGTCGGCCGCATCGGCACAGGTTTCGGCAGAGGCGTGATGCAGAAGCTCGCTCCGCGGCTCAAAGCGCTGACGACCGATCGCACTCCGTTCGTCGGCGACAATGCGCCGAAGCAGCAGAGGGACGTGCGATGGCTGAAACCCGAACTCGTGGCGGAGATCGAGTTCGCCGGATGGACGGGTGCGGGAAACATTCGGCAGGCCGCGTTCAAAGGCCTGCGTGAGGACAAGCCTGCGCGCGAGGTGGAAGCGGAGACGCCGGCACCTGCGGAGGAGGTCGATGTGAAGCAGCCTGTGAAGAAGTCGCGTGGCTCCCTGCCCCCACCCCAACCCTCCCCCGCTGCGCAGGGGAGGGGGCGGAAGAAGACAGCACCGGCAGACAATGCGAGGGTTTCATCTCCCTCCCCTGCGCAGCGGGGGATGGGGCGGAAGAAGGTAGCACCGGCAGACAATGCGAGAGTTTCATCTCCCTCCCCTGCGCAGCGGGGGAGGGTTGGGGTGGGGGCACGCGGAGCGCAAGCCTCTGCAGCAAGCAATGTCGTTCTCAACGTCCCCATCTCCAATCCCGACAAACCGCTCTGGCCCCACGGCCAGGACGACGCGAGGCCCATCACGAAGCTCGAGCTCGCGCGCTACTACGAAGCGGTGGGCGAATGGATGCTGAGTCACATCAAAGGGCGACCGTGCTCCGTGATTCGCGCACCCGACGGCATCAACGGCGAGCGCTTCTTTCAACGCCATGCAATGCCCGGCACATCGAGTCTCATCACGCTCACGCATTTCGAGGGCGATCGTAAACCGTATCTCCAGCTCGATCGTGTCGAAGCCATCGTCGCTGTTGCGCAAACCGGCGGCGTAGAGCTGCATCCCTGGAACAACGAACCCGGTCAGCCGCACGTGCCGGGACGCTTGGTGTTCGATCTCGATCCGGCGCCCGATGTCGATTTCCAGGACGTGATCGAAGCGGCCAGGCAGATGCGTGAGCGGCTCGAAGCGCTGGGGCTCGTGGCGTTCTGCAAGACGACAGGAGGCAAAGGGCTGCATGTGGTGACGCCGCTGCAGCAGAGCAGGAAGCCGATCGATTGGCCGGCCGCGAAAGCGTTCGCACAGGCCGTGTGCGCGCAGATGTCAGAGGACGAACCCGCGAAGTACCTGGTCAACATGTCCAAGAAGCTGCGCGGTGGCAAGATCTTCCTCGACTATCTGCGCAACGATCGCATGTCGACGGCTGTCGCACCGCTCTCGCCACGGGCGCGTGACGGTGCTCCGGTCTCGATGCCGATCCAATGGTCGCAAGTGCGCGCGGGACTGGATCCCCTGCGTTTCAATCTGCGCACCGTGCCTGCTGTGCTCGCGAAGAGCAGCGCCTGGCAGGAGTACTGCGATTCGCTGCGGCCGCTCGCGCCGGCGATCAAGCAACTCACCGGCAAGAGGACGATGTCGGTGCCAGGCACGCGCGGCGCACGCGATACGACCCGCCGTTCGCCGGTGACGCATGCGCGTCCATGAAACGGCACCCGGGTCGTCGCGCCGAGCACGGCAGTCCGAATCGCTCGGCGACTTGCCGTTGCCGCTGAGCTTTGCGCCGATGGAAGCGAAGCTCGTTGACGCATTGCCGGGTGGCACGCGCTGGCAGTTCGAACCGAAGTGGGATGGTTTCCGTTGCCTCGCCTTCCGCTCAGGTGAGGAAGTCGAGCTGCGTGCCAAGTCGGGCAAGACGCTGTCGCGCTACTTCCCGGAAGTGGTGGAGTTCCTGCGCGCGCTGCCGGTCGCGCGCTTCGTCATCGATGGCGAGCTCGCCATTCCAGCAGGAGAGGTGCTGACTTTCGATGGCTTGCAATTGCGCCTGCACCCGGCAGAAAGTCGCATCCGCAAGCTGGCACGCGAAACGCCGGCGATATTCATCCTGTTCGATTGCCTCGTCACTGCCAACGGCGACAGTCTCGTCGATCGGCCTCTGATCGAACGCCGCGCGGCCCTCGAAGCATTGTTCGACCAGTTCGACGGCGCGCCTTCCTTGCGCCTGAGCCCATACACGCGCGAGCGCACTGAAGCGCAGCGTTGGCTGGAACGTGCCGGCGGCTCGCTGGATGGCGTGGTCGCGAAGCCGCTCGAAGGGCGCTACCTGTCCGGTGAGCGCGCGATGTTCAAAGTGAAGCGCATGCGCACGGCGGACTGTGTCGTGGGCGGCTTTCGTTATGGCACCGACAGTAACCTCGTGGGTTCGCTGCTGCTGGGGTTGTACAACGACGCGGGGAAGCTCGATCACGTCGGCTTCACGTCGTCATTGCCGCAGAGCGAGCGACCGGCGCTCACCAAGAAGTTGGAAGCGCTGATCGGACCTCCCGGCTTCACCGGCAATGCGCCCGGCGGTCCGAGTCGCTGGAGCACGGAGCGGTCCACCGAGTGGCAGCCGCTGAAGACGAAGCTCGTCGCAGAAGTGTGCTACGACCATGTGAGCGGCAATCGCTTCCGCCACGGCACGCGACTGCTGCGTTGGCGCCCTGACAAGGCGCCGAAGCAATGCACGTTCGAGCAGCTGGAGTTGGAGGCGCGGCCGAGCAAATGGGTGCAGGAGATAATGGGAAAGGCGAAGAAAAGGAAAACACGGAGCACCAGGTAGAAGATGGAGGAGGCGGACAATCCAGCAAAGCTTGATCACCAGTGTCCCCTCCCTTGCGGAGCGGGGGAGGGTTAGGGTGGGGGCACGCGAAGCGTTTCTTGCTCTGTCTCTTGAAGATCGCTGCGCTCTTGCCCCCACCCCAGCCCTCCCCCGCTTCG
>DATELY010000195.1:0-2954 GCA_035276085.1 Steroidobacteraceae bacterium
GTGCCTTCACCCAACTTCGATGAGCGGCCACCCGGCGTGCAGCCGGATCTCATCGTCGTGCATGGCATCAGTCTGCCGCCCGACGAATACGGCGGGCCGTGGATCGACCGGCTCTTCACCAACACGCTGCCTGCCGATACGCATCCCTACTTCCAGCAGATAGACGGCCTGCGTGTGTCCTCTCACATCCTGATTCGCCGCAGTGGTGAATGCGTGCAATACGTGCCGCTGCATCTGCGCGCCTGGCACGCCGGCGCGTCCTGCTACGACGGCCGAGAACGCTGCAACGATTTCTCGATCGGCATCGAGTTGGAGGGCAGCGATACCGTTCCCTATGAGCCGGCCCAGTACCGTGCGCTGGCTCAGCTCATCCTCGATGCCTGCGGCACGTATGAGACGCTCTCGACGTCGCGGCTCGTCGGTCATAGCGACATTGCCCCGGGTCGCAAGACGGATCCGGGTCCGGCCTTCGACTGGCCGCGGCTGCGCGCATTGTTGAATGCATTGGCGCCGCCGGCATCAGCCGGCGTGTAAGACTTGCACATTGCGCTGCTGCAATGGCGAAGCAATCGATCAAAGTGTGGATGGTGTTGTTCGGCGCGATGCTCTGCGCCGTTCCTGCCGCGCAAGCCCATCGCATCGTGAGCCTCGCGCCTCACCTCACCGAGCTGGCGTTCGCAGCGGGCGCCGGCGATCAGATGGTCGGTACCGTTCTCTACAGCGATCATCCAGCTGCCGCGCGCGAGCTGCCGCGCATCGGCGACGCGTTCCGCGTCGATCTCGAGCGACTGCTCGCGCTGCATCCGACGCTCGTGCTCGTATGGGAAGGCGGCACGCCGCAGGCCACGATCGAGCAAGTGCGGCGTTTGCAGCTGCCGGTCGAAGTGTTCTCGACGCGTGTGCTGGCGGATGTGCCGCGCACGATCGTGCGGCTCGGCGAGGTGGCACAAACGCATGCAGTTGCCGCTGCGGCTGCCAGTCAGTTCACGAATCAAGTGGCCGCGCTGCGCGCGCAGTACGCATCGCGTCCCACGGTCAACGTGTTCCTGCAGGTCAACAATCGACCGCTGTACACCGTGAACGGCCGGCAGATCATGAGCGAAGTGCTGCAGGTGTGCGGCGGCAAGAACATCTTCGATGATCTGACTCAGCTTGCGCCGATCGTCAGTGTGGAAGCCGTGCTTGCGCGGCAACCGCAGGCCATCATCTCAACCGATCAGCAGCCACCCGACATCGTCACTCAGTGGGCACAGTGGAAGAACTTGCCTGCAGTGCATGCGGGAGCGCTGTACACCTTGCGTGCGGACAATCTCACGCAGGCGAATGCGCGGATGCCGGTGGGCATGCGCGCATTGTGCGAAACGCTCGAGGACGCGCGCCGTCGGCTCGCGCAGATCGGTGCCTCATGAGCCGCGCGCAGATGCTTGGCATGCTTGCGTTGATGTACGCGGCCGTGGTCGTCGTGATCGCGGTGTGGGGCCATCGGCGCACACATCACCCGAACGACTACCTGGTCGCCGGACGCCGCGGCGGTGCATTTCTGGTCGGGCTCGGCCAGGCCTTCAACCTGCTGCCGGTGTGGCTCATGTTGCTCTTGAGTGCGAGTGCCTTCACGTGGGGTTTGTCGGCGGCCTGGGCTGCAGGCGCGCTATGGGTGGCCGGCCTCATACAGAGCGTGTTCGTTGCTCCGCGCGCGCGCCAGCTGGCTGCGGGTCAGCACAGTTACACGCTCACGCAGATGTTGAGTTGCGAGAGCGGCGATCGCATGCAGAAGGTGATCGTGCGCAGCGCGAGCTTTCTCATCGGGCTCGCGACGCTCGTGATGATCGTCATTCAGCTGCAACTGGTCGACACGATCCTCGCGCCCATACGAATGACGGATCTGTTCGGTCTCACGCTCCTCGGCGCATTTCTCATGTGCGTGGGCACGGCAGGTTGGTGGGCGAACGCTGCGTTGGAAGCAATGCATGCCCTCCTGATGCTGTTGATTGCCGGGTTGACCGCATTACTGGCGTACGTCGCGCTCGGCGGTTGGCACGAGATCGAGCTCGCCACGCGCGCATTGGAGCCTGAGTTCAGCCAATGGGACGGCGGCAGAAAACTCATCGTGGCCATTGCGTTCGTGGGCGGCTGGTTGAGCCTCGCGGGTTTGCCGTTGGGGCAGCCGGGTCTTTGCAATCGTGCGATTGCAGCACGGGATGCACACACGGTACGCACGAGCGCCATCCTGCACATGCTATGGCTCACGTCGATGCTGCCCGCGTTGCTGGCGATCGGATGGCTGGCCCGCGTGCTGTATTCCGGATTGCAGCAGCCGGAGCTGGCGTTGCTCGAGATGGTTCGCCGCTCGTTGCATTCCGCCATCTCTGCGACCGTCGCGATGATCCTGGTCGGCGCGATCCTCGCCAATGTCGTCGCGCAGTTCGGAACGTTGAGCGCGTTGTTCGTCAACGATCTGCGTCCGCGCAAGACGCAGTTGCACCCGGAGTGGTCGCGCGTCTGGACGGTGGTGATGGTCGTCTGCGGGCTCCTGCTGCTCCATTTCGCGCGCACGTTTGCACTCGCGGATGTGATGTTCTGCTGGACGGCGCTCGGTGCGGCGCTGGCTCCGTTGCTGCTCGTGCGGTTGAGCGGTAAGCGTGTGCGTGGCGGCTCGATCATCGGCGCGATGAGCGCGGGGTTCATGCTCGTGTGCGTGTTTCACGCGATGCCCGATGCGCCGGGAGATTTTCTCGAACGCGTGTTGCCGTTCGTCGCGGGTCTGGGAATTGCGCTGAGCGGCGGCGAGCGCCGCCGTAACCCGGATCGTGCCGATCGCGCCGAAGAAACGGTCCACGATCGGTTGCCGATCTAAGGAACCTCTGATTAACCCTAGACGGCCTCGCGACGAGTCCAGGGCGGCTCAGGGCGAGGCGCGACGACCGCTGTGTACTTGATGTACTCGAGGGAGGAGT
>DATELY010000196.1:0-6339 GCA_035276085.1 Steroidobacteraceae bacterium
GTGAACGTCAATTCGGCGAGAGGAAATGGCGAAACGGCGTAATGGCGTCAGAAATCACGCGCTTGACGCCATCTCGCCATGACGCCCTCACGCCATTTGCGGGCTGACGAACGTACGCGAATTTCTAACTCACCACACTAGTGAACCGTAACGATTGCTTCGATAGTCGTTCACGCGTCCCTTCCCCTGCGACAGCGGGGGAAGGACAGGATGGGGGCTGTATGAATGTGCATCCGCAACCGCGCCCCGCTTCGCAGCGGAGGGGATTGATCACGGCGCCAGTGCCGGCTGATCCGCGTGCAGGAACCACTTGTCCAGCACGAAGCGGCGCGTGAACCACTGTGTCCGCATGAGCGATCGAGCGATCGCGCTGCGCAGGCCGGACGGTATGACGCTCGACCCGGCCGATGCCGGGTCGCGGGCGCCGAAGCGGCTCCGCAATCGCTGCTCGTAGTCGGCCAGACGTTCGCGGCGGTAGTCACCGCGGGTCTGGCGCAGCACGTTGGCTGCCATCAAGCCTGATTCAATGGCAGGGCGGATGCCCTCGCCGCTTTGTGTGTACGCGAGGCCAGCGGCATCGCCGATGACCAGGACGCCATCGTCGATCACCGGCCGCTTGGCATGCGAGTACAGCAGATACGCATGACCCTTGAAGCGCGACGGCATGTCGGACGGGATGCGGCCGATCGAACTGAGCCACTGTGCGAACGCGTGCACCTGCTGCGCGAGCTGATGATTGCCTTCGCGACCGAGACCGACGTTCAGATAGTTGCCCTTGCGGAAGCACCACCCGTAGCCCTTCAAGTCTTCGCTGAAGTAGAGCTCGGGCTGCTCGGGTAACACGGCGCACACGGCGGCCTGCGCGTCATCGAGCTCGAATTCGATTTCCTGCGCGTAGATCGCCTGCTCGTCCTTGCCAAGGCTGGCGCCGAGCGTGCGTGCAACGGGGCAGAAATGTCCGCCGGCGCCGATCACGACATCGGTTTCGATGTGGCCGTTGACGAGCCACTTCTCGTCCAGCCGCTCCATGCTGTCGAAAGCTTCTCCCAGCATCAGGCGCGCGCCACTTCGCTGCAGCAGATAGTTGTCGAACTCGCAGCGGCGGATGCCATAGCTCACTTCCCGGTCGTAGCGCACGCGCTGCGCCGGGTACGCACCCAAACCGGCGATGAACGAGGTGATGGGCTGCAGCACACGATCGCGGCGATAGTCCGCGATATCGAGCTCGACTTCCTCGACCACCTGCGGCGTGATCCATCCGGCACAGACTTTGTCGCGGGGAAACCGCGCCTTGTCGAGGATCGCGACGTCGAATCCCGCACGCCGCAACCGGCGTGCACACGTCGACCCGGCGGGACCGCCTCCGACGATGAGAACTTCACAGCGCTGCACGCGAAAACCTCGTGAAGGCAGATGGGCAACGAGCTACAGACGACGGCCAGAGCTCTGAACTCATTTCTGGCCGTTGACCGTCGCCCGTTAGCCGTTTACCGATATAGGTGCTCACGCGTCCACGGCACATCGTTGTTCGTGCCGCGAGCGAACAGCACCTGGAACAGCTGCATCTCGCCGCTCAGGAACGCGGCGCGCGAGCCGAGCAGATAGAGCCGCCACATGCGCACGAAGCGCTCATCGAACATCTGCCCAACGCGCTCCGTGTTCTGTTCGAAGAGCTGATGCCACAGCTGCAGCGTACGGGCGTAGTGCAGACGCAGATTCTCGACATCGAGAACGGAGAAGTCGCTCTCTTCGAAGATGTCCATCATCTGCCGCAGCGACGGCGGATCGGCACCCGGAAAGATGCGCCGGTCGATCCAGCGATGCATGGGCTTCCACCAGTTGCGGCCGATCGAGTGGATCAGGCCTCGACCGGCATTGGGCTTCAGCGAGCGATGGATGACGCGGCCCAGTTCCCGGTAGTTCTCGACGCCGACGTGCTCGAGCATGCCGACCGAAACGAAGGCGTCGTAGCGACCGCTGATGTTCCGGTAATCGTCCTCGACGAACTCGATCTGCTGCGCCAGGCCCTCGGCCTGCGCCCGTTCGCGGGCATAGAGAATCTGCTCGTGCGAGATGTTGAAGGCGCGCACTTTCACGCCATAGTGCTGCGCCATGTGCAGCGCGAGCCCACCCCAGCCGCAACCCGCTTCGGCGATCTGCTCCCCTGGTTGCAGCCGCAACTTTCGGCACACGTGATCCATCTTCGCGACTTGCGCTTCATCGAGCGTCGCCGCCGGCGTGGGGAAGTAGGCGCACGTATACGCCATCGTCCGGCCGAGCCACAGCGCGTAGAACTCGTTGCCGATGTCATAGTGACGATGGATGTTGTGCTTGGAGCCTTCCAGCGAATTGGCGGGTCGGCGGTGCAACCGGTGCGCGATCCGACGGACCACGGCGATCGCATTATTGTCGACGGCAACACCGCGATAGATGTCGGTGATGAACTGTTCCAGATCGCCCTCGACCTCGATGCGGCCGGCGCTGTAGAGCTCGCCGAACTGCACGTCCGGATCGCTGCACAGACGCAGGAGCGTTGCGCGATCGTGCACGCGGATGCTGGCAACCGGCGTCACACCGACGGGGTTCACGCGCTCGCCATTCCACAATACGAACTGCACGCGTGGATTACCGAAGGCGCTCATCAACTTCCGGATGAGGCGTGCACCGGCACTGGGCCGGACATCGCTTGCCGGCGACGAATCGTGCAGCGCCGCGTACGTGGCGCTGGTCTCGGGCGCGACCCGGCGCCCGGACGATGAAGCTTGATCCGTGGTCTGCATCCTCGACCCCCTCCGATCGATATGACTTCAAAACCTCGAGCAGATTCAAGTTTCGCGCAACCGACGTTAGCAGCGCCTGCAGGAGATTCCTAGATCTACGTACGAGCCGCCGGCCGCGTTCCGGGTGCGGGATCGAGACGTGAGTCTTTCGAGCCGGCCAGGTCCGCAGCCAGCAGCCTGTCGAACTGGGGATCGATCTACTGCGGTGGCAGCAACTGGGTCCATTTCTTCGATCTGCCACCGTCCTCGCTACGATCACCTCAGTCCGGCAGGCTGCTAGGATCAGGCCAATGCACATCCATCTGCTCACCTGTGTCCTCGCGTTGGCCTTAGGCCTGCCGGCCGTGGTTCGAGCTCAGATCTATACGTGCACGGCACCGGATGGCACGCGCGTGTTTTCGGATGAGCGCTGCGGCCCCGATGCGAAAGTCGTGAAGGGATTCGAGACGAGCAAGAAGCGTCCGGCGGCAGCAAAACCCGCGCCGGGCACGTCAAAAGCGACACCGAAATCGGATCTGGAGCTGCAGATGTTGAGCGTCCAATGCGACCGTGGCGATACCCAGGCCTGCAACGAATGGACTCGCAGCGGCGGCCCCGCGTCGCTGCGGGCAAACGAGCGCAGGCTGGAAGAGGCATGCGACGGTGGCCAGTTGGCTGCTTGCGAGGAACGTTATTGCCGCGACGGCGCGACGAAGGAATGTCGCGCCCGTGTGCAGCAGACGGCACCGGCATCCGGGCCTCATTGGTATCTGCGCACTCCGCCCAAGCGACAGACTGACGGGGCCACATCGTATGCCGTGCGTTGCATGCAGGAAGGCGATCTCGCGATGCAGGACGTGACGCTGTCCTGCGCCGCCACCGCCGGACCGCAACGATGTCGCGCCACGGATGGACCACAGGCTGCCGCCACGATGAGCGAAGCGGCCGGCAAGCGTTGCACGAGCGTGCGGTAATTACTGGATCAACGCTTCCGTGCCGCAAGTTGCGTCCCTTCCCTTGCGAAGCGGGGGTCGCTATCGCAAGGGAGGGAATGGAGGCGCAGGCTTCGTTGGTTGTTGCACGCGATGCACAGGCGACGAGTGTCGGTTGCGTCGCGCGTCATACGTCCTCTGGAAACGTCGAGCAAACAACAGTGGGGGAACACGTCATGCTCAAGCTCATCGGCATCGTCATCGCAGTCCTGATCCTCGCGCTGTTGATTACCGCGGCAACGAGGCCCGATCACTTCCGCGTGGAACGCATGGCCACGATCGAAGCACCGCCCGAGAAGATCTACCCGCTGATCGAAGACTTCCACCGCTGGCCGGCGTGGTCGCCTTACGAGAAGCTGGACCCGGCGATGAAGCGCACCATCAGCGGCCCCGCGAGCGGCAAAGGCGCGGTGTACGAGTGGTCGGGCAACAGCAAGGCCGGACAAGGCCGCATGGAAATCGTCGCGGCAGAGCCATCCACCCACGTGGGCATCCAGCTCGATTTCATCAAACCCATCAAGGCACACAACATGGCCGACTTCAATTTGCAGCCGCAGGCCGACGGTACGCGCGTGACCTGGGTCATGAACGGCCGCAACACCTTCCTGGGCAAGGTAATGAGCCTGTTCTTCGACGTGGACAAGATGGTCGGCAAGGATTTCGAAGCGGGGCTTGCCAACATGAAAACCGTGGCTGAGCGCTGATTCGAGCTGCGAATCGCAGGGACGGTCCTGCGTGGTCAAGATATTTTTTTCAGCCGAACGCCCACATCAACACCGCGAATGCACGGGTCACGACGATCTCTCACCGTGTCGATCAATACTCCGCGTATGCATCGTCCTGATAGCAGTACACCCACCGCTCGCGTGGCTCGGCGGATGCAATGACGGGATGAGCGCTCGCCCGGGCGTGCGCGGAGGCGTGGCGGTTGGGAGAACTGTCGCAACACAAGGTGATGCCGCAGATCTGACACGTGCGCAAGTGCACCCACGGATCACCTGTTTTGATGCACTCCGCGCACTCGCGGCGCAGCGGCCCCTTGATCGCAGCGAGTGCCTGGATGTGGGCACAGGTCGAAGACGTCATTCCTGCTCCTGTTCGGCCATGGTCGGCCGCCAGTGAAGTGCGTGGCACAACGACCATACACCGGGGCGAGCAGGAGTCTCAAATCCATCGATACTTCTTACAGGCGCGCAGCCGCCGCTCGGGCGCGGATCGGCATCTGCAGCACTCGAGCCAGCACCGGCGCGCTGTCGCGCTCGGGCTGACGGTGCGGCTCGGCGCGGACTCTTGCAACCATCGCCGCGAAATCCAGCAGCGAGGGCAGCCGATCGGACAGCGTATACGTGAAGGTGCGTCGCAGATTCAGCGACTCATCGACGATCATGACGAAGCGCGACGTGGCACGCGCCAGTGCACTGCGCAGCGCGCCGACATTGGCCACCGACTCTTCGATACCGGCGCTCTTGGTCGGCTCCAGCACCAGGAGGGGATCCGCGCCATCGAGCAACTCGATCCAGGTGGCGAAGCGCGGACGCGAGCTCGCCACGGCCAGCGCTCGTACGTTCGCGTTCGCGAACGCTTCCTTGACGAGCGCGAGCCAACGGTCCGCCTCCAGATCGAAGGTCGCGAAATCGTCGGGATGTGAGAACACGAGTCCCCAGCGGCCATCGAGCCAATCGAACAACGAAGCGGCAGTTGCCAACTTGGCGTCGAAACACACATCACGACGTGCGAGCGAGAGGGTTGCCATTCGATGACCTCCAAACCAGTTCTCGATGGGGCGAGAGAATGGGCTCGCAGCGGTATCGGTGTCAGTCGGGATGCGGTCACAAGACGGTTTCAATTCCACCCTCGCGCGTGACGACGGGAGGTTGTGTAGTGCGTTAACGGGCAGCCACACGGGACTAAACGAGCGAAACGGCCTTGGGCAGGCGCACGACGATCGTTCCTGCAATCTTGTCGTGCCACGCCTGCCGCTCATCGTTGAACGCGATCCAGAGAAAACCGAGACCGGCGACGGCCAGCGACAGGAAGCAACTCAGTGCGCGCACGATGCAGGTGGCCCAATCCAGCTCGCGTCCATCCGTGCGTACGACTTGCAGGTTGCACAGGATGCCGCCGATGGTGGTGCCACGCAGTTTCCACATGGCCGCGCCATACACGGCGAGCAGGATCAGCGTCACGTCGGAGCCGTGATCGACCACGCTCGCGATCACACCGACGAGCACGACATCGATGAACAAGGCCGCCATGCGGATCCAGAAGTGGGCGCGCGGAAGACTCGCGCTGGCGCCGGGCGCTGTCGGCTGTGAAGTACTCACAGGTTCGGCAGACACAGGCTCTGCTACGACAGCGGGATCGACGGCTGCGGTGTGCACTTCGTGCTTCGTCTTCAGCGCGAGCAACAACGTGTACAGCACGACGCCGATGGCCAGCATGGCGAACGCGTTGAAGACGATGAAGCCGAGCACGGGAACGAGATACAGGCCCAGGACGATGAGGCCACCGATGAGCGCAGCCACGGCCACGTGATTGAACGGACCGCCGATCAGAGCCGTGATCCGTCGACCCAACGTCGCCAGCAC
>DATELY010000197.1:0-23762 GCA_035276085.1 Steroidobacteraceae bacterium
GGTGTACGCGGCACGGCCGAATGTGTGCCGCAAATATCCGTATGCGAACACGTGCGGGTATTACAGTTTTCTGAAATTCGAGCGGATGCAGCAGGACGACGAGGAGTTCATCCCTTCAGCTTGAGCTAGTGAAACTGTAACAACTGATTGTGGACTGTCTGAGTGAGCGGCCGGCTGGCGAGCTGGCTTGTTGGCCAGAAGGTTTTGCCAGGGCTTCCGGCCAGCCGACCAGCAAGCCAGCACGCGCAAGCCTCGGTATCGAATCAGCTATTACACGCCACTAGTGCGCATCGCATGCTGTTCAGCTCGCCGGAATTCATCTTCTGCTTCCTGCCGTGTGTGGCGCTCGGCTATGTGCTGTTGCAGCGGCATCTCTCCCAGGGCGCTGCGATGGTGTGGCTCATCGCCGCATCGCTGTTCTTCTATGGCTGGTGGAATCCCAGGTATCTCTGGCTCATCGTCGGTCTGATTCTTGCGAACTTCGCGTTGGCGCGACGCATCCAGGCCACAGCACAACCGCGGCTGCGCAAAACGCTGTTGACCGGCGGTCTGGTCATGAACCTGGGCACGCTCGGGTACTACAAGTACACCGGCTTTCTGCTCGGTAACCTCAACGCGGCGCTGGGCACGCACTGGTCGCTCGGTGCGATCGTGCTGCCGCTCGGCATCTCCTTCTTTACGTTCCAGAAGATCGCCTTCCTGGTGGATACCTACCGCGGCCGCGTCGGGCGCGTCACGCTGCTGGACTTCGGTCTGTTCGTGTCTTTCTTCCCGCAGCTGATCGCCGGTCCCATCGTGCACCACGCCGAGATGGTGCCGCAGTTCAAGCGCGCGCATGAGCGGCGAGTGAACGCCGATGACATCGCCATCGGCGTGAGCGTGTTCTTCATGGGCTTGTTCAAGAAGGCGGTGCTCGCCGATCCGCTGTCGGCCTACGCGGTCGCACCGGTGTTCAAAGCCGTCGCGGCCGGCCAGTCATTGACGTTCCTCGAAGCGTGGGGTGGCGTGCTCGGCTACACGTTGCAGCTGTACTTCGACTTCAGCGGTTATTGCGACATGGCCATCGGCGCCGCACGCCTGTTCGGCTTCAAGCTGCCCGCCAACTTCGATTCACCCTACAAGTCGGCGAGCATCATCGAATTCTGGCGGCGCTGGCACATGACGTTGGGCCGCTTCCTGCGCGACTATCTGTATATCGCACTGGGGGGAAATCGCAGAGGCGACGCGCGTCGCTACGTGAATCTCTTTCTCACGATGCTGCTGGGAGGCATCTGGCACGGCGCGGGATGGACCTTCGTCATCTGGGGCGCACTGCACGGGACGTACCTCATCGCCAATCATGGTTGGCGCGCGTTGCGGCAGCGCTGGCGCTGGCAGCCGGTACGTTCGCTGTGGACGCAGACGGTGAGCGTGGCGTTGACCTTCCTCGCCGTCGTAGTGGGTTGGGTGTTCTTCCGAGCGGAGTCCATCGACGATGCGCTACGCATTCTGCAGGCGATGGTCGGCATGAATGGCATCGTTCTGCCGCAAGCGCTACAGCAGCCGTTGCATGGACTGCTGGACGGCTGGGCGAGCTTCGCCAAGCAGCCGTATGGCAGCCTGCGGTCCTCCGAGCCACTGGTCTGGATCGTCGCGTTGCTGGCGGCGTGTTGGTTGCTGCCGAATGTGCAGCAGATCTTTGCCAGACAGCGGATCGTGCTGGACGACGATGTCTCCGCACCGACATTGCCCTGGCTGCGCTTCCAATACGACCTGCGCAGCGCGCTGGCGATCGGCATCGTCGTGATCACCTGTCTCCTGTACGTCCAGTCGAACCTCGCACAGGAGTTCCTGTACTTTGACTTCTAAGCGGTACCTGGCGCTGGTCCTAGCGCTCGTCGTGAGCGTCGCGGGCTCCTTTACGCTGTTCAACCTGGCGCAGGACGACTTCGGCTTGTTCTGGTCGCGGCAGGACAAGCGCATCTGGACGCTCGAGAAAACGACGAAGTATCTGCTGTCCTATCGCTACATTCCCGAGCACTTCGAGGGCCTCTTGATCGGCCCGTCGTATTCGGACGGCTTCGTGAACACGAAGCAGCTCGACGGCTATCGCATCTACAACCTGTCGATGGAAGGCGGCAACGCCACGGAGCTGAGGGCCGCCGCGGTCAACGCGATGGAGCGCGGGCACATGCGCTTCATCGTTATTTGTCTCTCCTCCTATCTCACCAAAGACCATGGCATGAAGGGTCCGCAGATCAACGCGAAGGAGTACTGGGGAAGCTTGTTTTCGTGGTTGCCGATCGAAATTCTGCGCGCAAAGTGGGAGGCTCGTCGTCATCCTGAGGCAGACCGCTATGTCGGCACGGAGTGGGGCGCCTCCCAGCCGCTGTCGCACCACATCGCGATCCCGTGGGACGACTACATCCAGATGCAACTGAACGATCCGCTGCTGCCGCAGGTGGATCCGGTTGCGTATGACGATCTGAGAGCCATCGTAGCGACCGCGCATGCGCGGGGTGTGAAGGTGCTGGCGTACTTCTATCCGTACGATCACTGGCGTATTCGCCAGGCGGCGGCCAACGGCATGTGGCAGCGTTATCAGGCCGACATGCGAGCGCTGTTCGATCCCCGCACGGATGTGGTCGTCGACATGACCACCCCCGACTATATGGCCATGCGTTTCGATGTGGCCTGTTACACGGACGAGCATCTCAGCGCGGCGGGTGCGCAGCGCATGCTTGCGGAGTTGCAACGCCTGCTGGATGCGCACATTCGAGGTATCCCTCGAGTCCCGACCCTCAGGACCGTCGCACGCGTGTGCGCACCGTCTCGAGAAGCATCTGGATTCGATCGTGCGCCGGACGCGCTCGCGACGGAGTTGCGTTCGCTCACGGCGGCACGAGCGGGCGGTTAGCCCGCGACGCAGCGGCACTTGCATGCCCGCCATCGAACGCGCAATCCTGTGCGCAGTGACATCGGGAGAACTGCATGAACATCGACATTGGCATCAGTGAGAAAGACCGCATCGAGATCGCCTCCGGCCTGGGGAAATTGCTGGCCGACACGTACACGCTCTATTTGAAGACACACAACTTTCATTGGAATGTCACGGGGCCGATGTTCCAGACGCTCCATCTCATGTTCGAGACGCAGTACAACGAGCTGGCACTGGCCGTCGACGCCATCGCTGAACGCATCCGCTCGTTGGGCGCGCCCGCACCCGGCACGTACGCGGAGTTCGCGCGCTTGAGCTCGATCAAGGAAACGAGCGGTGTGCCGAAGGCCGATGAAATGATTCGCTTGCTCGTCGAAGGACAGGAAGCAGTAGTACGCACGGCGCGCTCTTTGTTTCCGGTCGTCGAGAAGGCCAGCGATGAAGCAACGGCGGATTTGTTGACGCAGCGCATCCAATTGCATGAGAAGACCGCCTGGATGCTGCGGAGCTTGCTGGAAAAGTAGAAGTTGATTGCCGAAAATTGAAATTTGCGTCCCTTCCCTTGCGAAGCGGGGGAAGGACAGGATGGGGGCTGCTCATCGAGCGCATCGCTCTCTCAAACGCCCCCCACCCTATCCCTCCCCCGCTGCCGCAGGGGAGGGGACTGAGCCCACGACTCTTCGAGCGCATCGCTCTCTCAAACGCCCCCACCCTAACCCTCCCCCGCTGCCGCAGGGGAGGGGACGGAGCGACTGCAAGGGAAGGACTGAGCAGCGACTCCATCCAGCGACACGGAACCGGACGCACAACGCGCGCGTCGTTGACCGCACGATACGAACACCGCCGCTGAGCACACAGCAGGCGGTGTCGTCCTTTTCTCGGGTAAGGGGAGTCAAATGCGGGGCAAGGCGAAGGCGCGACGCGCACTCGAACTCGGGGTCAAAGCGGCCCGCCAGGTAACGGCGCTCACCTTCGGTCGCAAATTGACGCGGCCCTACTGGCCGACGGAGCCCCGCAAGAGTCGAATGCGCATCGGCGGTGAGTTGCTGTGGTGGTTCGCGCGCCATGGCGAAGTGAACCACTACTACTACGTGTATGGCCTCGATCGTAAACGGCATGGTCGTCAGGACATCCTGCCGTACCGCGTCTTTCGCAAGATCCGCAACTCACGGAACCTCAGAACCGGCCGCGCCTATAACTACGTCTGCGTGTTGCGCGACAAATTCCTGTTCGCGCAACTCGTGTCCAGCTTGGGATTGGCGACACCGAAACCCTTCGCATTGCTGGATGCCAACAGCGTGACCTGGCTCGATCGCAACGAAACCCTGCCGCTGGCCACCGTGTTCTCGTCCGCGACACCGACGTTGACCGGTTTCTGCAAACCCCTCGACGGTATCCAAGGCGAAGGTGCATTTCCTTTGCGCCTGGCGGAGGGCAGGGCGTGGGTCCGCGGTGAAGAGATCGCGTATGAGCAGTTGCGAGCGCGTCTGCGCGGGCGCTACTTACTGCAACAGCGCATCGAGCAACATCCTGCGCTGGCCGCGTTGAATGCCAGCTCGGTCAATACCGTGCGGCTGATTACGTTCTGCAATGAAGGTCGCTCGACGGTGTTCTCGGGCGCGTTGCGCATCGGCACGGCCGGTCACAGCGTCGACAACTGGGCGGCGGGCGGTCTGATCGTCGGTATCGATCTGAAGTCGGGCACGCTGCGCGGGGAGGGTTTCTTCAAGCCCGGCTACGGCGGGCGAGTGGCCCGGCATCCCGATAGCGGCATTCGTTTCAGCGGCTATGCGATTCCGCATTTCCAGGCGGCCGTGCAACTCGTCACGCGGCTGCATGAGCAGCTCCGTGGCATCCACTCGATCGGCTGGGATGTCGCCATCTGTCAGGATGGCCCGGTCGTGATCGAAGGCAACGACGATTGGGAAGGCGGCATTCCGATGGTGCTCGAACGCGACTTCAAACGACGTTTCTTGCAGATGTATGGGCGCGAGAGGCGGGTTGCTGGGCATGCGGCGCGGCCAGAGCTGGTGTTGCCGAGTAGGTTGTGAGGGCGAGCAGCGGGTTGGTCGGCTGGCTTGCTGGTCTGCTGGCCAGAAGTTGCAAAGCCTTCTGGCCAGCAAGCCACCCGACTAGCCGACCAGCAAGCCCCTAAAACGTCCACGTCACCTTCGCGTACGCGCTGCGCTCGATCTCGCCGCGATCCGCTGGCTCGCCGAATTCAGTGTGGCGGTCGTGCAGGAGATTGCGGCCGACCAGCGCGAACTCGAGCCGTTCCAGCGCTCGCCACGCTACGCGGACATCCAGCTCGGAGTAGCCGTCGATGCCGCTGCCGTCGACGATCTGCGGTATGCGCTCGATGTCGCTCGAATGACGCCACTGAGCATCCAGCTGCCAACCCGCGGGCAGGGTCCAGAGCGAGCGCAGGGCGAATTGATGCTTGGGTGTTGAGCCTTCGAGAAAGGCGGCTCGATTCAGATCGAGACCCGACGGGTCCAGATCCAGATCCACGTACGTGTAACTGGCCGTCAGGCGCAGCGAAGACAGAGGCGCGTACGTCAACAGCGTCTCCAGTCCCCGTGCGAAGCCATCCATTCGATTCTCGTTCCTGAGTGGCACGACGACGCGGCCGGAGGGTTCCGCAAACGGCGCATCAAACTCCAACGTCGCCAGCTTGTCGTAGCTGTTGTAGAACGCGGCCGTGTCGATGAACAGATCATCGCGTGCCTGCCAGCGATAGCCGAGCTCGTAGGCGAGCAGCTCTTCCGCATCGAAGTCATCGTTACCCAACAATCGGGCCACGGGATTCCCGGACGGATCGGTGACGTCCACTGCGATGTCGCGCTCGATACGCGTGGGCACACGCACGGCGCGCGAAACGGCAGCCCACAGCATGTGAGTGGCGGCCAGGTGCCATGCCGCGCGGATGCTCGGCTGGATCTCGAAGCCGCTGAAGTCGTTGTGTTCGAGCTTGCTGCCGAAGGTGACGTGCAGCGCCTCGCTGAGCGCGATCTCATCCTGCACGAAGCCGCTGATCAGATCGTCCGTGGCGCCGCGCGGCTCGAGTGCGAAGATGCCCTTGCCCACGTTGCGATTGTCCATCGTGCGATAGTTCACGCCCCACACGATGTCGTGTCGCGCCGCGAGCGGGAAATGATGCTGGAAGTCGACGTCGATCGTATCCAGGCGATCGTCGTAGCTGGGATCCTCGCGGCGCGTGTGATCGTAGTACACGCGCAATTGCAGATCGGATCCGTCACCGAGGAGGCGTTGCCACCGTCCCAGAATATTGCCGCCGCGAAGATCGGCCTCGAGGTCGCCCGTGGGTCCGGGGCGGCCGAGGACGTTGATCGATGGCGCGTGATGTCCGACCTCGCCGCGGTAGATGTCACCTTGCAGCGTCACGCTGTCGCGTTCGTTCAACTGCCAGTCCGCCCGCAGGCCGAAGCGCGAGGTGTGCCAATCGTCATCGCTCTGCGCCGCCGGATTGATCGTGCCATCTTGATCGACGTACTTGCCGAAGACGCGGAAATACCCGTCTTCGGCGAACTGAGCACCGTAGCGCGCGCCGACGAGCGTTTGCAGTTCATCGCCCGCCGCAGCCTCGACGTAAGGGCCCTGCGTGTCCCTGGCGTTTTTCGTCTGGATGTTGATGACGCCATTGACGGCGTTCGATCCCCATTGCGTGGCGCCGGGGCCGCGAATCACTTCGATGCGCTCGATGTCGGCCAGCAGGTAGTCCTGCGCATCCCAGAACACGCCCGAATAGAGGGGCGTGTAGACGCTGCGGCTGTCCGTCAGCACCAGCAGCTTCTCCGAGTTCACGCTGCTGAAGCCGCGCGAGCTGATGGCCCATTCATTGGCATTGATCTGCGCCACATGCAGTCCCGGAACGCCGCGCAAGGTCTCGGGCAATGTGGTCGCGCCGGAACGCTGGATATCTTCGCTCGTGAGCACGGCGATCGCGGCGGGGGCAGCGCGCAACTGCTCTTGCTTGCGGGAAACGGAGGTCACTTCGACATCGAGCAGCTCTTCGAAGCTCAAATGCTTCAGGTCCCGGGCTGAAGCCAGGGTTTGCGCTGCGACGGGCCGATCGAACAGACAAAGGCTCGCGACACCCGCGTGCAGCAACACCTGCAGTGCCCGCCGAGCGCACATGCCTGCCGGGAAGTCAGCGCGTGCCTGTCGCCACCCACTCGCCGGCATCGGCGTTGCTGGGAAGAGTGAAGTAGAACGTTGCACCATGATCTATGGCTCCTTCGGCCCAAATTCTGCCGCCGTGTCGACGCACGATGCGCTTCACGATCGAAAGACCCACCCCCGTCCCCGGGAACTCGCGTTCGGAATGCAGGCGCCGGAAGGGCGCGAACATTTCTTCGATGCGTTCGCTGGGAAAGCCCGCGCCGTTGTCGCGTACGAAATAGCTTTCCGCTTCATCTTTCAAGCTGCCGATCTCGATGCGCGCGGCGCTCGCATTGCGAGTGAACTTCCAGGCGTTGCCGATCAGGTTCTCGAGCGCGATGCGCAGCAGGCTCGAATCGCCCTGACAGCGCAATCCGTCGGCGATGCGCACCTCGACCTGTCGCTCGGGTTCGCGCTGTCGCAGCTCGTCCACGATCGAGTGTGCCATCACGGAGAGATCGACGTCGGTGCGATGCAGATCGGCCGCGGTGGCGCGCGACAGCTGCATGAAGTCCTCGATCAAGTCTTCCATGCGCCGTACGGCACCCAGCACCCGCTGCACATAGCCGCGGGCCTGGTCGTCGAACTCGCCGCCGCATGCGTCGCACAGCATGCGCGCGTAGCCGTCGATGGTACGCAAGGGTGCGCGCAGGTCGTGCGAGACGGAGTGCGAAAACGCTTCGAGCTCGCGATTGGTTTCCATGAGCTGGCGTGTGCGGTCCTGCACGCTACGCTCCAGGTCCGCGTTGATCTTGCGCACGAGCTCCTCCGTCTCGCGCAGCTGCGAGTTCTCGCGGCGCAACTGGCGCACGGTCCACGCGCGCTCCAGTACCGGCACGATCATCGTCAGCGTGAACGGCTTGAGGATGTAATCGAGCGCGCCCCCTTTCATGGCGGCAACGGCCGTATCGATCGAGCCGTGGCCCGTGATGACGATGCCCACGACCTGCGGGTCCAGCTCGCGCGCGGCGCGCAGGAACTCGATGCCGTCCATCGAGGGCATCGTCAGATCGGTCAAGACGAGATCGAACGTCTGCTGCCGAAACGCGGCAAGTGCCTGCGCGGCGGACGTGAAACCGGTCGTGGGATAGCCCTCCATATCCAGCGTGCTGCACAACGCGCGCATCTGCGCTGGATCGTCATCGACCACGAGCAGGCGAGGGCGATTGGGAGTACTCATGTCAGTGGTCCGTGACCGCCGGGGCGGAGTCGGTCAGCTCGGCGAGAACCTGCCGCAGCTCCGCGATACGCGGCGGCTTGCCGAGCAGCACGTCCACGTGTTGCGGAATGCTCTGTTCGGTGTTCAGTCGTTGACCCCAGCCGGTGAGCAAGACGACCGGCGTTCGCGGCGCAGCTTGTTTCACCGCAGTGGCGACCGCACGTCCATCGACATAGGGCATGCCCAGATCCGTCATGACGAGATCGAACCGCCGCGCCGAGCGCTGCGCCTGCAGGAACGCGTCGATGCCTTCGCGGCCACCTGCCGCCACCGTGACCTCGTGGCCCTCGCCTTCCAGGATGCGTAACAGCGCCTCGCTCAACAGCGGATCGTCGTCGACCACGAGCAGGCGCAAGCGCTTGGTCGTGGCGAATGAACGTGGCGAGTACGTCTCGGCAGGGGTCTCACTACTCGCGGCCGCAAAGCGCAGGCGCATCGTGGTGCCGGTACCGAGCGTGCTGTCGATTTCCAACTGCGCTTTGTGGCGCTGGGCCATGCCGTACACCATGGCGAGTCCGAGGCCGCTGCCGCGTTCGCCCTTGGTCGTGAAGAATGGTTCGAGACAGCGCCGGCGTGTGGCCTCATCCATGCCAATGCCCGTATCGATCACTTCGAGTTCCACGGCGGCACCGCTGTCCCCTGCGCGTTGGGCGGTACGAGTTCGAATCATGAGTGTGCCGCCGTCGGGCATGGCGTCCACCGCGTTGAAGATCAGGTTCGTGAGCGCATCGCGCAGATCGCTTTCGGTGCCCAGTACTTGCGGCAGATTGGCATCCAGGTCCGTGCGCACGGCGATCACGATGCCGCGTTCCTGCGGCATGTCGTTCCAGCGCGCGCGCGTCAGCGTGAGCGCTTGCTGGATCAGCACGTTGATCTCCACCGGCAGCAGGTCGACCTGCTGATCGCTCTGGCGATAGAACTCGCGCATGCGCGCCACCGTCTGACCGACATCCGTGATGGCGCGCTGGATGATGCGCAGGTATTCGCGGGTGCGCTCGCTCAGGTTGGGCTCGCGCTCGAGCAGGGATTCCGTATAGAGCGTGATGGGCGAGATGGCATTGTTGATGTCGTGAGCCACGCCGCTCGCCATCTGTCCCAGCGCCCGCAAGCGCTCCTGCTGCATGACCGTGTGCTGGCTCAGGCGCAGGTCGTCGTACGCCTGTTGCAGGTCGGTGTAGAGCCGGATCTGATGCGCGGCCAGGGCAACGTGCTCGCTGAGCTGACGCAGGAACTCGCAGTCCGTGCTGCTGAACGCAGCGGCTTGCGCACGCGCGATCAGCAATACACCGAAAACCTTTTTCTCCACCATCATCGGTGCGGCCACCAGCGACCGCAGTCCCGCCTGCGCCAGTTGCTGCAACAGCCCGTTGCTGATGGCCGCGATGTCGGGCTCGTAGACCAACACTCCTTCGAGGCAGGGCTGCAAGCTGCTCGCAGGGGTCGGCAACGGCGCTCCGGCTACGATGCCGGCGCGCTGCGCCAACACGCTGCTCTGGCTGCCCACGGCGTTGACCGCGAACTTTGCCTCGCTGGCGTCATAGAGGCACACGCAGCCGAACTCGACCGGCATGTTGTCCTCGAGGTTCCGCAGGATGACCTGGAAGATGCTCTGCAGATCCTGCCGCTCGCCGATCGCGCGCGTCGTTCGCTGCAGGAGATCGAGACGGGCCAATTGCGTTTGCAACCGACTGCGGGCCTGTTTGCGCTCGGTGATGTCGGTGATGAAGCCGCAGAACGACAGCGGTCCATTGCCGCGTAACGCCGTGATCGCCACTTCCGCTGGAAACTCGCCGCCATTGCGGCGCATGGCGGTGACCTCGATCGTGCGGTTCAACAGCGGTCCATGACCCGTCCTGAGGTATTCCTCGAGTCCGCGGCCATGTGCGGCACGGGCCCGTTCCGGGATGATCGTATCGGCCAGCAGCCGACCGATGGCTTCGCTGCGCGACCAGCCGAAGATGCGTTCGGCCTGCGGATTCCAGTCGACGATCGAACCGGCGGCGTCCATGACCACCACGGCGGACAACGCCGAGTCCAATGCCGCGCGCAGCCGTGCTTCGCTTTCGAGCAGCGCGGAGCGTTGCGTGCCGATCTGATCGAGCATCTTGTTGAATGCGTCGGTGAGCAGGCGGAACTCTCTTTCCTGAGGAATTGCCGCACGCACGCTGAAGTCGCCTCGATCGGAGACCGCGCTCGCCGTGCCGATGATGCTGTTCAGGGGCTGTGAGATGCGCTGTTGCAGGATCCGCGCGAGCAGGTACGTGAAGAGCAGCGATCCCGCAATGATCCCCGCCGTGATCGCCAGGTACAGCCACAGTCGGTCGTAGACCGCCTGCAGATCGAAGCGCAGGTAGAGAAAGCCGAGGTTACGGTCGCGCTGCTCGCGCACGGTGGCGAACTGTTCGAGATACCTGCCGCGGAAAATCTGACTCGCAGCGGCCGCCGTGGCGGGAATGTCTGCGGTGCGGCGATCGTGCGGATAGAAAGCGAAGAGCCGGCCGCGGGCATCGTAGAGCGCCGCGCCGACGATGCTCGGTTCCGTATGCAGCGATGCGAGCACCTGTTCGGCGTCTGCCCGGTCGCCGAACGCAAGCGCTGCCGTGCTGTTGGTGGAGATGATGCGGGCCAACGTCGCCACTTGCTCTCGCGCCTGCGCGCGCGAGTTGGAGAACTGCAGCAGCAGCAGGGCGGCACACGTGAGCACGATGCCCGCGACGCTCGTGAGCAGCATGCTGCGCATGAGACGGCGGCGGAAGGTTTGCATCGAACCCTTCATGGCGAGCCCTATGCCGCGCCCACGATTTCGGAACGGCGCAGCAGCTTGGAGCTCAGGCGCAGCTGTGCCTCGGCTGCCGCGCGCAGGTTCACGCGCAGGCGGATGCGATCGTTCTGAGTCACGAACTCGATCATCCCGCCCATGTTCGCGAACGGCGTGGCGTCGCTCACGGTGAGAATGGGCTGGCCTTTCAAGCGCTCGAGCGCGTTGCGCAGTTGCTGTTGCGAACGCAGGTTCACGAACAGCAGATGGCAGCCCGCGACCGCGTCGACGCCTGCGACTCGCTGCACGCTGATGCGGCGGCCGGCGACGTGTTCGTCGGCGATGACCGCATCCAGGTCCGTCCCGAACGGATCGGGACCCAGGACGCAGATCGACAGTGCGTCTTCCGGCCCTGCAAAAGCGCTCGCCGGCCAGTCCACGAATTGCAGGAAGTTGAAGAGAAAAGCGGCCTTGAGCTGATACTCGTGAGTCGCGACCGGCTGCGCCGAGCTGTGCACGTGGAAGCCGATGAGGAGCCACGCGATAGCTTGAAGAAGCCGCGGCAACGGCCGGGAAACACGATGCGACGGGGAGCGCCGGTAGTTCTGCAACACCTTGCTAATCGTTTTCCGTGAGCGGCGACACGCAGTATTGCTGCGCAATAGGCCGGCACGTTAGCGCAGACGCCCCGGCCAACGGGTCGTGGAAAACCGCACGCCGTGCCAAAGCTGGACACTGTCGGGACTTCGCTCACACTTTTCGGAACCGGAGCACGCCGGATTGAGTTAAGAGAGCGCGCGTTGAAGGCTCCGCAATGCAGCCGGCGAGCGCCTGCAAGCTCGGATCATCCCCAAGCCCAAAGTCCATCGGAAAGGCATTGCGTTCTGTCGATCGACGCGATGCCCGCACTCCGAACCACGAAGTCCCAACCCACGTGGGCCTCTCTGCTCACCGTCTGCCTCGTGGTGGCGATTCTCATCACCGCCAAGAGCATCCTGGTGCCCGTGGCGTTGGGGGTCATCCTGGCGTTCGCATTGACGCCGGTCGTGCGGGTGTTCGATCGCTTGCATTTACCGCGGCCAGTGGGTGTCGCGTTGTGCCTCATCCTGTCGCTGAGCATCGTCGGAGGGGTGGCGTATGTGCTGGGATCGCAGGTCACCGAGCTGTCCGAGCAGGCCACGCGCTACAACTCATCCATTCGCGAGAAGATGCGCGATCTGCGCCAGCACGGCGTCGGCGGCTGGGGCGGTCTCTCGCGGACGGTCGACAAGATCACGGAACAACTCGACGAGAATGCGGCCGCTCTGCGGCGCGCGCAGCCCGTCCGCGTGATCCCTGAAAGCATGACGCCCGTAGAGCGCCTGCGCGAAGCCGCCGGTTCATTCTTCCAGCCCGTCGCCAGTGCCATCATCGTGCTCGCCCTCGTGGCCTTCATGCTCAGTCAGCGTGAAGACCTGCGCGACCGCATCATTCGACTCATCGGCTCGGACAGCATCACGCTGACGACGCGGCTGATCGACGAGGCGGGTCAACGCGTCAGCCAGTTCCTCATCGCGCAGACGCTCATCAATATCGGCGTCGGCCTGCTCGTGAGCGCGGGCCTGTATTGGATCGGTGTGCCGTACGCCATGCTCTGGGGCGGGCTGACCGCCGTGCTGCGCTTCGTGCCGTACGTAGGCACGACGCTGTCTGCGTTGATGCCAGCGGCGCTGGCATTCGCAGTATTCCCGGGCTGGGTGGAGGTGCTGCAAACGCTGGCGCTCTTCGCCTTGCTCGATCTGTTGGCGGGCTACTTCGTCGAGCCCATCGTGCTGGGTCAGCGCACGGGAATCTCGTCGTTTGCCTTGCTCGTCTCGGCCTTGTTCTGGATCTGGGTGTGGGGTCCGGTGGGATTGCTGTTGGCGACGCCGCTCACGGTGTGCATCGGTGTGCTGGGCCGGCATGTGCGCTCCTTGCGCTTTCTTGCCGTGCTGCTCGCCGATGAGCCTGCGCTGTCACCGCACGTGCGCTATTTCCAGCGTCTGCTCGCGCGCGATGAAGCCGAAGCACGCGACATGGTTCAGCGGCAGACGGCCGAGCTCGGCCGCACGGGCGTGTGCGATGAAATCATGATCCCCGCGCTCGTGCTCACGGAGCAGCACTTCACTGCCGAGGAGATCACCGCCGATGACGCGCAGTTCGTGCTCGAAGTCACGCACGAGATCGTGCGCGAGCTGCCGGGCAGCGATGCGCCTCGTGAGCGCGATGCACGTTGGCTGGGTCTCGCTTCGAGCAACGATATCGATCAGTCACTGCTGGATGTGCTCGCGCACGCCATCGAAGCGCCGGCACCGCCCGTCGAGCTGATCTCGCCGGATCTCGGCGTGGAGGAAATCGAAGCGCTTGCGGCGCAAGTGTCCCCGGCCATGATCCTGATGACCGGTGTGACATCGCAAGGCGTCGCCGATCTGCGCAGTTACTGCCGCCGATTGCGTGCGCGGCTCGGCAATACAAAACTGTTCGTGCTCCAGCCGTTGTTGCTGAGCGGCGATCTGAGTCGCGACGCGCAGAGACTTCGCGATGCGGGCGCGGACGTCGTCGTCAGCACCATTCAAGAACTGCTGTCGGCCCTCGAATCGATCTACCCCGAAGCGCCGCGGCCCCCCACAAAGCAAACCGGCGAAGTCGCGTTGAAGGCCGTCGGTGCGCATTGATGTGCGGCGGGCTGCACGGTTTCCAGCCGTCTTGCAGACCCGCCTGCGCCTACTACTCAAGAACACCTTCCCGGGAGTGATGAATGGCAGCTAACAAATCGAGCCCGTTGGCTCAGGTCGTGACGGACCAGGAATCCAGCATTCTGAACGAATGGATCGGCTTGCTGCGCCAGGCAGGCAGCCTGCAGACCGGGCGCATCGCGGAAACCGAGTTGCAGACCCAGTGTCGCGAGCTGCTGCAGAAGCTGAAGGCCGGACTCAATTCAGGCTTCGATCTCTCGAATCCCGCGTACACACCGGCGCGCGAGTATCTGACGGGCATCTCACGTTCCCGCGCATTGCAAGGATTCTCACCGCGCGAGACGGCCATGCTCGTGCTTTCCCTCAAACAGCCGATCTTCAATGCCCTGTCGCGACTCCAGGGTCAGGGCTCGAATCTGCAAGATTCCTTGTGGCAAACGACCCTGGTGCTCGATGAGCTCGGTCTCGCGACCATGGAGGCGTACCAGAAGACGCGCGAGGAAGTGATCATCCGCCAGCAGCGTGAGATCGCGGAATTGTCCACGCCGGTCGTGAAACTCTGGGATGGGGTGCTGGCGCTGCCATTGATCGGCACGCTCGACAGCGAGCGCACGCAGGTCGTGATGGAGAACCTGCTGCAGTCGGTGGTCGACCAATCGGCGCAGATCGCGATC
The DNA here is from genome assembly GCA_035276085.1 of Steroidobacteraceae bacterium. Lineage (GTDB taxonomy): Bacteria > Pseudomonadota > Gammaproteobacteria > Steroidobacterales > Steroidobacteraceae > DATELY01. The sequence goes on from DATELY010000197.1 coordinate 14,465, forward strand.
ATCGACATCACCGGCGTGCCCACGGTCGACACGCTCACGGCGCAGCATCTGCTCAAGACCATCGCCGCCGCTCGTCTCATGGGAGCGGACTGCATCATCAGCGGCATCCGGCCGCAGATCGCCCAGACCATGGTGCATCTGGGCGTGGAGCTCAACGTGATCTCGAAGGCGACGTTGGCGGATGCTTTCGCGCTTGCGCTGCGGCGAACGAATCGCACAGTGGCTGTCTTGAAGAGCCCGGTCACGACAACCGAAGCCAAGTTCTGAGGTACGTTACATGGACCGTATTCCCATTCTCAAGCTGGGCAAGGCGCTGCTGGTCACCATCCAGGTCGACATGCACGACCGCCTGGCGACGGCACTCGAAGAAGATCTCACGAATCGCATCGTCCAAGCGGGCGCGCGTGGTGTGCTGATCGACATCTCATCGCTCGAGATCGTCGACAGCTTCATCGGCCGGATGCTCGACAACATCGCTGCCGTGTCCCGCATCCTGGACGCCAGGACCGTCGTGGTCGGCATGCGTCCCGCCGTGGCGATCACGTTGGTGGAGCTGGGTCTCACGCTCGCCGGCGTGAAGACGGCGCTCAACGTCGAACGCGGCATGGAGCTCATTCACAGCGACGATGAGCACGAGGTCGTGATCGATGTCCCCGGCGGCGAGTGAGGTGTTGGCCATTCGCGCCAGCGACGACGTCGTGCGCGTGCGCCAGCAGGTGCGCACGCATGCAGTCGAAGCCGGTCTCAGTCTGGTCGATCAGACCAAGATCGTGACCGCGGCGAGCGAGCTGGCTCGCAACGCGCTCGATTACGCCGGTGGCGGCACCGTGCGCATCGAGCGACTCAACGACGGCGCGCGACGCGGCGTGCGCCTCATCTTCGAAGACGAGGGGCCCGGCATTTCCGACGTCGCGCTGGCCCTGAAGGACGGTTACACGACCGGGTCCGGCCTGGGACTGGGGCTCAGTGGCGCCAAGCGGCTGTCGAACGAATTCAACATCGAGTCCACCGTGGGCGTCGGCACGCGCGTGACCATCGCGCGGTGGAAGTGAGCGTGGTGTCCGTGGAAGTGCGCGATCAAAGCCAGGTCGCGGAAGCGCGCCGCGTGGCCACGACGATCGCGACCGCGTGCGGTTGCACGCCGACCAGCACTGGGCGCGTCGCGCTCGTTGCCACCGAGCTGGCGACCAATCTCCTGAAGCACGGTGGCGGCGGTGAGCTGCTGTTGTCGACATACGACGCGGAGGGTTCGGGCGGGGTGCAACTGCTCGCGCTCGATCGCGGCAGGGGCATGCAGGACGTGCAAGCCTGTCTGCGCGATGGTTACTCCACGGCGGGCAGCCCAGGCCATGGGCTGGGTGCCGTGCGGCGCCAGTCCGAGTTCTTCGACATTTTTTCGCAACCGGGTCACGGGACGGCGGTGCTGAGTCGCGTCGTCTCGGTTGGTGCGTTTCAAGAGCAACCTGAATCCGCGACGAAGACAGGGTTCATCACGGTTCCGAAGCCCGGCGAGGAAGTTTGTGGCGATGCCCTCAGCATCGCGCCGACGCAGATCGGTCTCACGCTGCTGGTCGCGGATGGGCTCGGCCATGGACAGGAGGCGGCGGTGGCATCGCTCGAGGCCGTGCGCCTGTTTCAGCGCCACGTGGGATTGTCGTTGGCAGAGCTGCTGCAGGTCATGCACGCCGGCATGCGGGCCACTCGCGGCGCCGCCGCCGCCGTCGTGCGCTTCGACACGGCGCAAGCGCGAGTGAGCTTTGGCGGTGTGGGTAACATCGCGGGCACCGTGCACACCGCAGGACAGTCACGGCACATGATCTCGATGAACGGCACGCTCGGTCACGTCGCGCGCAAAATACAGGCATTCGACTATGCCTGTCCTGCCGGCAGTCTCGTGATCCTGCACTCGGACGGGCTGAGCACGAGCTGGTCGCTCGAGAAATACCCCGGATTGCAGCAACGCGATCCGACGCTCATCGCCGCCGTGCTCTATCGCGATCATGCGCGGCGGCGTGACGATGCGACCGTGCTGGTGAGGAAGGTATGAGCGCGGCGCGACCCATCCTGCAGGAGCGCATCGATGCCGAAGCGGACGTGGTGGCCGTGCGCCAACGCGCGCGTCATCTCGCGGAGCTGCTGCGTTTCGACCGACAGGACCAGACGCGCATCGCGACCGCGGTCTCGGAAATCGCGCGCAATGCCTTTGCCTATGCACGGGGCGGCGAAGTGGCGTTCGCGCTGGAAAACGGCACGCGCGAGCAGATGCTCATGATTCGCGTGAGCGATCGTGGACCGGGCATCCAACATCTCGATCAGGTGCTCGACGCAGGCGCGACGCAATCGGGCCGTGCCGGCATGGGCTTGATCGCCGCGCGCCGGTTGATGGATCACTTCACCATCGAGTCGAGCGTGCGCGGCACGGTCGTCGAGCTGGGACAGCGGCTGCCTGCGAGCGCGAAGGTCACAGCCAACGACCTCGCTCGCATCTCCAATCGGCTGAGCGGCTCCAATCCAGTGGGACCGCTGGCGGCAATGCACGAGCAGAACAACGAGCTGCTGCAAAGCCTCGAGGAGCTCAAGCGCCGGCAGGAGGAAGCCGAGCAACTCACTCAAGAGCTGGGCGACACGAATCGAGGCGTCGTCGCGCTGTATGCCGAGCTGGAAGAGCGCGCGGAACAGCTGAAGCAGGCGAGTGAGCTCAAGTCGCGCTTCCTGTCGAACATGAGCCATGAGTTCCGCACGCCGCTCAATTCCATCCTCGCGCTGTGCCGCATTCTGCTCGACCGCATCGATGGCGAGCTGACCGAAGAGCAGGCACGGCAGATCGGCTACATCCGCAAGTCCGCGGACAGCCTGCTCGAGCTGGTCAACGATCTGCTCGACCTGGCCAAGGTCGAGGCCGGCAAGCTCGAAGTGAAAGCCGTCGAGTTCACCGTCGCCGACCTGTTCGGCGGCTTGCGCGGCGCGCTCAAGCCGCTGTCGTCCCATGCGCCTGTCGAGCTCATCTTCTTGCCCGGACCGCGCGCGCTGCGCCTGTCCACCGACGAGGCGAAAGTCGCGCAGGTGCTGCGTAACTTCATCTCGAACGCGTTGAAGTTCACGGAACGAGGCACGGTGCAGGTCGGCGTCACGTTCGATGAAGCGCAGGACCAGGTCCGTTTCGAAGTGCGCGATACGGGGATCGGTATCGGGCCCGCCGACCAGGAACGCATCTTCGAAGAGTTCACGCAGATCGAAGGCCAGCTGCAGCGCAAACATCGCGGCACCGGTCTGGGCCTGCCACTGTCGCGCAAGCTGGCCGAGTTGCTGGGCGGCTCGGTGGAGGTGCAAAGTGAGCTCGGCAAAGGTTCCACGTTCGTGCTCGTCATTCCCGCCCACCTTGGCGGCCGCCGGGCGCTCGAAGAGCATGCACCGACCGATTCCAAGCGCATCCTGATAGTCGACGACGATGAGACTTCGCGCTACGTTTTGCGGCAGATGGTGGGTGTCCACCACGGCTATGAGCTGCTCGAGGCGAGCGATGGGGAGAAAGGCTTGCAACTCATGGTGCAATCGATACCGGATCTTGTGATCCTGGATTTGCAAATGCCTGAGCTCGACGGCTTCGGCGTGTTGCGGCGGATGCAGCAGCAACCGAATCTGGCGGCGGTGCCGGTCGTCGTGTCGACTTCCATGCCGCTCACCAGTGAGGTGATAGGCCAATTGCCGCGAGGGATCCGGATACTGCCGAAGGCAACGCTATCTCGCGACAGCGTGCTCACGGTGCTGCGCGAGGTGCTGGGAGAATGACCATGCACGCGGCCGAGACGCTGATACTCAATGTCGATGACGACGAGGCGCAGCGCTATGCCAAGACCCGCATCCTGCGTCACTTGGGCTTCGAGGTGATCGAAGCGGGTAACGGCCGCGACGCGCTTGCCAAGGCCGAGGAATTGAAGCCGGCGCTGACGGTGCTGGACGTCAAGCTCCCGGACATGAATGGTCTCGAGGTCTGCCGCATCATCAAGAACCGCTGGCCGCACGTTCTGGTCTTGCAGACCTCTGCCACGTACACGACGGGCGCGGACCGCATCGCGGGTCTCGAAGGTGGCGCAGACGCCTATCTCACGCAGCCGATAGAGCCTGACGAGCTGCTGGCAACGGTCCGCGCGTTGATGCGCGTGCGCGATGCGGAAAGCCGCTTGCGGCGGCTGAACGAGACGCTGGAGCAGCGCGTCGAGGAGCGCACGCGCGAGCTCGCGGTGGCCAATGCGAAGTTGCAGGAAGAGATCAATCAGCGGCAGAAGGCCGAAGCGGCACTGGTGCAGGTGCAGAAGATGGAGGCCATTGGCCACCTCACGGGCGGCATCGCTCACGACTTCAATAATCTGCTGACCGCGGTGCTCGGGAACATCGATCGCATTCGTGCCCGCGCGAGCGACCCGCGGATCGTGCGCATGGCCGAGAACGCCTACATGGCGGCGGAACGAGGTTCACGCTTGACGGCGCAGCTGCTGGCTTTTTCCCGAACGCAGCAACTGAGCACCGAAGCGGTCGACGTGAATGCCTTGTTGCAACGGATCAGCGATCTGCTGCATCAGTCGCTCGGGCCGACCGTCCAGCTGCAGATGAATCTCGCACCGGACCTGCCGGCGGCCGTGGCCGACATCAACCAGCTCGAGCTCGCGATTCTCAATCTCGCCATCAACTCGCGCGATGCGATGGGTGAGCGCGGCGGTGAGATCACGATCTCCACCGCGTCGTTGACGTTCAGTCACGCCGAGGGAGAGTTGCAGCCGGGCTCCTACGTGGAGGTGGCCGTGACCGATAACGGCTGCGGCATGTCGCCCGACGTCCTCGCGCATGCGTTCGATCCGTTTTTCACGACGAAACCGCCGGGCAAGGGGACGGGCCTCGGTCTCTCGCAGGTGTATGGCATCGCGCGCCAGGCGGGCGGCGCAGTACACATCGACACCCTGCAAGGAAAAGGCACGTCGGTGCGCATGCGGCTGCGATGCTCGAATCAACCTTCGCTGCCCATCGCTGCGCGCGCGCCGGAGCAGTCGCAGCCCAGCTCGGAAACTGTGCTGATCATCGATGACGATGCCGATGTCCGTACCTTGATGAGCGATTTCCTGAGCGAAGTGGGGTATCGCATCTACGCCGTCGAGAGCGGAGAGCAGGCGTTGAAAATGCTCGGTGAGATCACACCGGACGTGCTGGTCGCCGATTTCGCCATGCCGGGTCGCAATGGCGCCGACGTCGCACGCTCGATCCGGGCGCGGTTGCCGCGTCTGCCGATTCTGTTCGTCAGTGGCTATGCAGATACGGCGGCACTGGAGGCTGCCGTCGGCAAAACACCGCTCTTGCGCAAGCCCTTCCGGCCGAGCGAGCTCGCCGCAGCGATCCGCTCGCTGTTGGATCGGCCCGTGCGCTAGCTAGCGCGGGTAACGGCTCACGGCCGACGGGCAACGGCCAGAATCGGATTCCCTCTGGCCGTTACCCGTCAGCCGTTGGCTGTCGACCGTTGCCCGCCAGCTATTGCTGGCTGAGCGACTGATCGAGCAACGGCTCGAGATCGTCCACCAGCGAGATGCGCTTCGGTGCGAAGAAGCCGAAAGGACGCGTAAACGAGATGAAGACCGAGGAGCCGTCGGCCGCGACGAGCGAACGGCCTGCGGTCATCGACACCGAGCTGCGGCCGACTTGCATGCTCTGGCTGAGACCGATGAGGTTGACCCGTTCCCTGTCCCATGTCGTTTGCGTCGCGTAAGTCACCGCGAGATTGCTCGTATCGCCGGTCTTCATGCCGAAGCTGGCCACGCCACGCTCCATGACGGGGTCGCTCGTTGCGGCCGTGGCGATTTCACGAAATTCCCGGCTCTGTGTGCGTGTGCGCACGACCAGATTGAACAGCTCGCTTTCGTGATCGAAACTGAAACGCGCGAGCCAGCCCGAACCGGCGGCTGCACGACTGGACGCGAGCGCCATCGAGGCGGTGCCCAGCACTCCGAGGCGGCGGGTCACGCCGATGCCGAACGCCGTGAGCTCCTCGCTCAAATATTCGCCGTGACCTTCGATGGTGAAGCCGAGTGGAGCACCGCACACGATGGTCGAGTTGGCAAACAGCGGCCCGTAGTCGTTGCTCGCGACGGCATAGTCGCGCCGCACTTTGCCCAGGCCGAAGGAGAAGTCGTCGCAGCCTTCACGCTCCTGCGTGCTGGGGAATGCATCGGCGATGAGCGGCGCAGTGATGTGCTGTTCGCGACCCAAGCTGTCGCGCGCGACGAAGTTCACCGTGTTGGCGCCTGCGAGGCTCACGCCGCCATCGATCGAGAGGTTCTGACCGCGAAGCTCGGGATGCGCTGCACCTGCGGAAGCAAACAGAGCATCGGCCACCGAGGGCAACACCGCGATGCCGCTGCTGGCGAGCTTGGACGACGCGATGACATCGCGCCGCACTTCCATGCGTGTGCCGAATTGCACGCCGCCATAGCGCACACTGCTGCCCCACAATCCCGAGCTGCTCACCGCATCGCCGACACGCCAGGCTTCATCGCTGTCCTCGCGACGCTGGGTCCAACTCGATTCGAGGCGCGTGACGGTTTCGACCTGCGGATCGAGCGAGGTGGCGAATTTGGAGTCGACCACGCTGGCGTCGTTCAGCACGCGCGCATTGATGGAGGTGTATTCGGGATCGAGGCGCCCCGTGCTGACATCCAGCGGCTTGGCCTCGGTGGCGCGCGGTACGGTCGCTGCCGCCGACGCATCGCGGGTCGCTATTGCCTGCGCCACGATCTCCTCTTCGGTCGTCGTGGGCGGGGCACTTGCACATCCTGCTGCCAGCGCCAGCAAAAGGGCGCTGGCCAAAGAAGAAGCGAAACGTTTCATCGTCGATCGTCAGTCGTCTTGTTGTTGCAGCACTCCGCTCGCGGCGCAGTTTAGGGAAGTGCTCTCCCCATCGAAATCAGGTTCACCCTGTCCGATGTCCGACTCCAACTATGACATGACGACGCGCGCGGTTCAGTGAACGATTGCGCGCTTGGAAAAGAACAGCTCAGGAATGTGAAGGGCTCGGCCTGTGGCCGAGTGAGCGGATGCGCTTGTATGGGGCGCGCATTGCCAGATAAATCTCGGGATGGCTCACCATCCAATGTTTCAGCCGCGGCAGGACCCGCAGGTGATAGCGGATGCGTCCCCGCAGAGGCACGCGATCCGCGAGTCCTTCTTCGATCGTGTAGATACAAGGATTACACCGGCCGCACGGCTTGCCATGGGCCGGGCGATGACAAAACCATGTCAGCTTCATCAGATCCTCGAAGCCGGCGGCAATGGCTTCGATGCGCATCTGTTGCTTGGTCTTGTCGAACAACGGAAAGCGGAAGTACTTGAACAACTCGTAGCGCGGGTCGCCCGCGTGACGGCGATCGAGGCGCGTGCGCGACGCATCGACGAGGCCGAGCAACAGGTCACGGGCCCGGTCATCGCGATGGATCGAGAGTTCCAGGCCTTCGATCCCGCGCTCGGCACAGAACCGCGCGAGCCACTCGTACTGACCGCCAATGAACGCCGAGCGCAGCGAGTTCTCGAATTGCTGCGTGATGTCTTCATTCGGCGCGATCTGCTGCAGCGTGCATTCGACGGTAGGAAGAACCAGCGCAGCAGCGCGGGGTGAGGACCGCTCGAGACGGTCGCGGATGCACGTCATGGCATGACGCTCTGCGGGTACGGACGGCCTCAGCTTCACATCGTCGAGCACGTAGTAAGGCTGCACCGGCCTGTGCTCGCGCATCGCCAAGGACAACAATCGAAAGGTCGAATCCCAACCGCCGGTCCATAGCAGGTGCGTCGCGTCCGTGCGCCGGTCGGCGCTGAGTGATTGATCCATCTGCTGTTCATCCCCCTGGTGGTCCTGGGTTGGTACGGCCATCAGAGCGCGCTGCTGATCCGCGTCCGTGCCTAAGGCTTGAAGCAATTTGAATGTTCCGGATCGGTGCATCCATTTTCCTGCTTGCACTGAATCACCGCACGCAAGCCGGGAAATCGTGTGCAGCCGTTCGGCGACGTTTCTTTCTTGCAAGACCAGCCTCGCGCTGTCGCCGATTCGCACCGCTGGTGTGCACTTATTTCCGTGAATCGAGGTCGTGCATCGATTGAGGCGAGGATCTTATTGGGTGCCAAAGCGCTTTTCGCGTTGTCCACTCGCGCTCAGGATATTCCCATGAACTCCGTCGCCGTTCTCGTCGGCAGTTTGCGCCGCGACTCGATCAACAGGAAATTGGCTCATGCGCTGGTCAAACTCGCGCAGAGCAAGCTCGATTGTCGCTTCGTGGAGATCGGCGATCTGCCGCTCTACAACGAAGATCTCTGGGCGAATCCGCCGCCGGGCATCGCGCGCTTCAAGCAAGCGGTTGAGGCGGCCGACGCAGTGTGGTTCGTTTCGCCCGAGTACAACCGCGGCATCCCGGGCGTATTGAAGAATGCAATCGACTGGGGCTCGCGGCCTTATGGGAAGAGCTCCTGGGTCGGTAAGCCCGTGGCCCTGGCCGGAACCAGCATGGGTGCGACGGGTACCGCGCTAGCACAGGCTTCCTTGCGTCACACGATGGTCATCCTGGACACGGTGGTGATGGGATTGCCGGAGTTGTACCTGACTTACAAGGAGGGATTGATCGACACCGAGTACAACGTCACCGATGAGTCGACGCGGAAGTTCCTGACGAAGTACGTGGATCGGTTTGCGGGGTGGGTTGAGAAGCACAAGACGTAGAGGGATCGCGGAAGAAGTCATGGTCATGCGTCCCCTCCCTTGCGCAGCGAAGCGTAGCGGGGGCCGCTCCTGCGCATCCATGCGCCCGCGCCATTCGTGCATCCCTGCACATCAGAGGGACAGGGTGGGGGCAGCAGGATGCTACTTCCGCGACCTCATGCACCCCCATCCTGTCCTTCCCCCGCTTCGCAAGGGAAGGGACGCGTGAACGACTATCGAAGCAGTCGTTACAGCTCACTAGGACGTCGGCGGCTCCTGCGGCAGCGGAATGAATTCTCGATCGTCACCCACAGGCAGTTTGAAGCGACCGCCGCGCCAATCCGACTTGGCCTGTTCCATGCGCTCGGCACTCGATGAAACGAAGTTCCACCAAATGTGACGTTTGCCGACCGGCTCGCCGCCGAGCAGCATCACTGTCGTTGCTTCCAGCGCCGTGATGGTTGCGGTCGTCGCGCGAGCGAATACGATCATCTGACCCGGCGCGAACTCATCGCTGCCCACATGGACGCGGCCGCGAGCAACGTAGGCCGCGCGTTCGCTGTATTCGGC
>DATELY010000198.1:0-8086 GCA_035276085.1 Steroidobacteraceae bacterium
GTGCACGATACGAGCCAGCATGCGTTCCCGCCGTGCGCCGGAAGTCGTAGCGCGCACCGTTCTTGAGTCAGCCCGCTACGGACTTGTCCATCCAATGTCGAAGAAGCGTAAGAACACAAAAGCGCGTAAGCCGGAGCGACGGCCACGTTGCATCGTGATCGCCGGTCCGAATGGTGCTGGCAAGACTACGTTTGCGCGTCGCTATCTCCCCGAACCCGCCAACGTAGTTCACTTCGTGAATGCCGATCTCATCGCTAGTGGCCTCTCACCACTCAAACCGGAGCTCGCCGCTGTCGCTGCGGCTCGCATGGTATTAAGAGAGATCGACCGCCTCGCCACAGAGCGATCCGACTTCGCGTTTGAAACGACACTGAGTGGACTGATGTACGCACGACGACTGCGGTCATGGAAGCAGGCGGGATATCGCATTGAAATCGTTTACCTGCGGCTCAGGTCGACACGGCTGGCCTTGCGGCGCATTGCTGCTCGTGTGCGCCAAGGCGGGCACAGTGTGCCGCGAGCTGATGTAGAGCGGCGATTCCTGCGCAGTTGGGAAAACTTCCAGGGTGTCTATCGATCTCTGGCTGACTCATGGGCAGTTTATGAGAACTCCGGACGAACGCCACAGCTATTGGAGAAAGGACCATGAAGACGAGTACCCGCGCAAAGAAAACCGAAAGTTTTGCCGCTGGAGTAGGTCGGGCGCTGCGACGCGCCGCAAAGGACGCCGAGAAGACGGCACGAATGTATCGAACCCCGCTGTACGTGTGGGAGAACGGCAAGGTTGTCGCGAAGAAGCCATAATTTTCTTGCTCTCGCTAATTTTTGTCAGGAGAGACCAATTGGCGAGAACAACTCCGCGATCTGTAAGCGCGCTGTTTTTCTTACCCTCGCCCTCTTCGGGACGTAGGAGTCGCAGGTTCAAATCCTGTCACCCCGATCCGTCCGTGAGGGTCCGTTCCGGCCACATAGGTAACGGTTTATTCCGGCCGGGCACATGGGTAACACCTGTGCCTGGAATGGATTGGGTGCGCACTCCACGCGCCCGCTCTGGTGATCGAAGAAGCCCAGATCGTACTGCATGAAGCTCACCAACCAGATTCGCTCGGCGATCTCCTTGATGCCGACGCTCTGACCGGCGAACGCACGACTGAGATTCACCTTGCGTCGTCCGATCCAGATGCGCCCGCAGTTCGTGACGATGATGGTGCGATCGTGGAACGGATACTCCAGATCACTTGACCCCTGATACGGCCGCGTAGAGGCTCGGTAGAGCTCTGCGGGGTATTTCATGTTCAGCCCTTGATGCGGACGCTCCTGGTTGTAGCACTGCATGAAGCGGTCAAACTTAGCCTGCTGCTGCAGGAAGTTCTTCCTACTGTCGCTGCGTGGACAGCAAACGGATCAGTAACGAGAAAAAGAAAGGTAAGAACAATACGAAGAACGGCAATCCCTACCTCGCCTGGACCTCTTCGAGGCCGCGCACTTTGCGATCCAGTATCTACCCACGGCCAAGCGCTTCTATGAGAGAAAGGCTGCACGGCGCAATCCCATCCTCGCCATGAAGGCGCTCTCACACAAGTTGGCCCGTGCTTGTTATTACGTGATGCGCGACCGGGTCCCGTTCGATTGAGCGGCAACAACAGAGGGCGTCGATTTAGTAGTGCTGGTGAAATCCATCGATTTGATTAGCACGCCCCGTTGCCGCTCACCAGGGTGTCGGCGGTGATCAAGGTCTTAAAAAGCGGTGGTCTCGAACTACGAGTTTTGATTGGCATGGTCTCCGCCGGCCTTTGTTTCTAACGTCGAGTTGTCGATGCGCCCCTCGCGCCGAATCTATATCGTGCTGGGTCCCCCTTTGTGGACGAACCACAGATCGTTGTTCGCCTGGACGGCGCCGGGTACCGAGTCGTGTCTGGGGCTCATACGAGCCAGGGGTAACTCACCAGGGGGGAGGCGACTGGTTCTCGCGAACGAGTGCAGCTCCCCGGTTGCCTTGATCCTGATGGGTGGCTGATGCGCATCCCTGCGCAATCAATCAAGCAAAGACGCCATCGGGTGTTGCGTTGACGTTCGGCGGTTAACTCTTCGGACCTTGGATGCAGGCCTGTCGGGCACGCGTCCCAGATTTTTATTGTCTCATTGACTACCGCTGGCGTATGGGCGCCGCTTTTTTTCGGTCGATACTCCCCGCGAGCGGGCGAGACGGTCGCAGAGAGACGAAGGCACGAGCACGCCTGAAACGCTGAACCATCCCAGCGCATAACCGTGTGACCTTCGATTGCCCTGCAGGCGCAACACTCTTTCCGGAGATTGTCATGTACTTCCGCAACAGCTCCCGACAGATACGCCACGGCTTAGCCACCCATAACCCCTACTTCTGAGTGACTCGAAGAAACGAGGTGATTACAGCTTGACGCCAGACCCTCACGAGATGCTTTCCGCGAGAAGCTCCTTGATCCCGCTCGGCACTTGGCCTCGGCTCAACATACGTTTGAACACCTCGTACACGTCCGTCTTCGAACCGGCTTTGCGCAGCGTGTCTTCGTCGTTGAACCAGACATAAACGACCAGCTTGATCGGCTTCGAGGCGAAGCGAAAGAACAAACGGTAGCGGTCGGGCATGCCCTTCTTCACACGCCGCCAGTTTGTGTATTCCACACCGAGCACTTTTCCGAGACGGAAATCCGGATGACCGGGATCGACAGGCACGGTCTCCGTGATTGCTTTGTAGATGGATGCCAGGAGCCGTGTCTTCGGATGTGACTTGTATCCGGCGGGGCTCTGCTTCGCGAGCTTCGTGACCGCCTGTTCAAGCTCGTCCAACGCGACCTTGAAGAGCTTGAAGTAGAAGAGCTGCCAGCCGTTCGCGACCATCGCGTCACTACTCTACGTCCACGCCTTTCACTAGCTTGCGGATCCGAGCGAGCTGTGCGCGATCCGCGGGCACGATCATCTCCGGATGCTCCGCCATCTGCTTTTGTAAAAAGCCGAGAAAGCCCAGCATCACAGGATCAATCTCGTCTTCGGAAGAGTGCTGCTTGCCCCCCTTCGCCGACAGCAATACCTGGCCATCGGCGATCACGGTCGCGTCTACCTTGCCGCTGAACTCTGGATGTGCCCTGAAGAACTCGGCATCGAGCCGAATACCCTTGGAGTTACCAACCGGCGTCACGGTACCGCTGTACCGCTGCGCCCGCGCATTGCGGTTAGCCGTCATAGTTAGGATCCATGTACTTACGGATGTACTTACATGGTATCGGACTGAGCTGATCGTGTCGAGCCGGGGAGGAAAAGGCGCGGCAGGAGCCGGGTTTCGCCGCTATATCGGCGAAACTCGCCGGCAAAGCTCCTTTGAATTTTTCATCGCGATCGGGTGCTTAACGCGACCGATTAAGAGCGGCGGTTCGCCTCGGTTTGCGCGCTTAGATGCGCGTCCACATCATGCTCATTCCACGCCGACGCACGCTTCGTGAGCTTTATCGGCTGCGGAAATCAGCCCATCCTTCGCTCAATCTGCATGCGGGCAGTGAGTACATCGCTGTGGCGATGGGATCAACCGTATCACTGGCGCTGATGGAAGCTCGAGGAGGCGAGAAGTTAGTCCGCTATGCCGATGCCGTCCCACGGATCGAGCAGGCGACCTGCCACTTCGCAGAGGTCGGCCTCGGCGCCGACTATGTCGGGTAACACTTCAGACATCCCATTCGAGCACGAACGGATTGACGGTTCCGACGATTCCGTTCGAAAAACTGAGCTCCGACTCTGGAGCCAAACGGAACTCAGGAATGCGGGCGAGCCATTCCCTAAGAACGATCTTCATCTCCATTCGCGCAAGATGCGCGCCGGGGCAGGTATGGGAGCCCTTGCCGAACGTCGAATGGCGCCGTCCCGGCCGGCCAAGCTCGAAAGCGAGGGGATCGGCGTTCATGGCGTCGTCGAGCGCAACAACGATTGTCGGCGCCATCACCATGTCGCCTGCCCTGAGTTGCACTCCTTCCCATTCGACGTCCCGCCGGACCTCGCGCGAGGAGGAAACGAGCGGAAAGCGGCGGAAGAACTCGAGCAGTGCATCCTCGATCAGCGAAGGATCCGCTACTAGTCTGCGGCGCAGATCATTGTTCTGGGCGAGATAGGAAAGGGTGAAGGCCATGAAGTTGACCACCGTGTCGAGCCCGCCGACAAGAACCTGTATGCAGATATTCTCGGCTTCCTCGTCGGTCAGGTCGCGTCCATTCACCTGTCCGCTGACCATCCGGGTAATCATGTCCTGCCCCGCGCCGCCACGGCGCTCCGCGATCACGGGACGGATATATTCACGGAACAGTTGCGAGACTTCGGGATAGGTCAACGACCCGTCAGGACGAGTGAACTGATCGGCCAGATGCTTCAACTTGGGAAGATCCTCGATCGGCAGGTCGACGATCCGCATGAAGATGCGCACGGGCAGCTGCTCGGCGAACTCGTGCACGAAGTCGCATCGACCCCTGGGCCGGAAACCTTCGATTAGCTCGACCGTCAGCGCCGCGATCTTCTCGTCGATGCCCTTGAGCCCCTTGGGGCCAAGATTCTCGTTCAGGAGATTGCGAAACGGCCGGTGCTCCGGAGGGTCGAGCGACAGCGGGATGAGCCGATAGGCTTCGCCGGCGGTGTCCTTGGGAACGAGGATCGTGCGGTTGGAGAACCGCTCGGAATCCGACATCACAACATCCGCAAGCTCGCCCCGCAGCACGATCCAATGTCCGCCATTACGCGGCGTCCACATGAGGGGATACGGGCTTTCGTCCATCAACGCGCGCCAGCAGCGATGCAGATCGACCCCTGGCGCAAGAGCACGATAAATGTCGAAGTCGATTACGCGTTCCGCGGGAACATTATCCGGACGCGGCATCGGTCGATCCGACTGATCAATCACCTTCGCTTCCACACGTACCCCCTACGCGGCCTCGTGAATGAGCACGACGCGACCCTTGTTCGCGCGCGCATCAAGTATTCGATGCGCTTCCATCGCCCTATCGCGCGGCAACCGCTCGCTAATAATCGGAGCGATTTTCCCGGCCGCGACAAGATCCAGCACGCGGGCGAGATCAGCGCGCGTGGCGTGGCCGCTGCCGACGAAATCAATCTCCTTCAGGATGGCGATGGCCGGATTCAAAGGGACCGCGCCGGGCTGCACATTTCCCACCAGCACCATACGCCCTCCGGCGCGGATGCTGCGAACGCTCGACTTGAAAGTCGGGCTGCCTGCGATCTCGATGACGCCGTCCGCACCGGCACCGTGCGTGAGCTCTCGAACCTGTTCGTGAAACTCGCCCGATTTGGCGACGATCACGTGATCCGCCCCAGCCGCCGTGAGCGCCGGCGCCTTCTCGACACTCGTCGTCACAGCAATCACGTTCAGTCCCATGAGTTGCGCTAGTGCGAGTGCGTTGATCCCAACGCCACCGCCTGCGGCCGTGATGACGACCGTCTCGCCGATGCCGAGGGCACTGCGACGCAGGGCGTGGAAGCCCGTGCCGATCGCACAGCCCGACACCGCGGCAACGTCGAACGGCAGATCGGCTGGAACGCGCACAGCATTGCGCGGCGAAGCAATCACGAAATCACCGTAGCCGCCCGAAGGGCCTTCGCCATAGAACCCGACACCCGATACGCATACATTGTCGCGTCCTGCTAGACAGACCGGGCATGAGCCGCACGAGAGTCTCTGCGTCATCGCGACTCGATCGCCCACACGGAAGCTCGTCACCGCGGCGCCGACTTCCACGACGGTGCCGGCGATCTCGTGACCCATCACGAACGGCGGCTTGCTCAGCGGAAAGTCGCCACGGCGCGCGTGCCTGTCGTGTCCGCAAACACCGCAGGCCGCAACCAGGACGAGCATCTGATTCTGGGTAGGTATCGGTCTGGGCAGGTCACAGGCTTCGAGCACTTCCGGTGGCCCGTAGGCGGTAGCGACGATCGCACGCATCGTGTTCTGCTTACCCAGCCAACATTCCGCCATCGATGAGGTGTTCCGCACCGGTGATGAACGAGGATTCATCGGAGGCTAAGAACACCATCAGATTGGAGACTTCCTCAGGCTCGGCGAAGCGCCTCAGCGGTATGTCAGCGGCGGCTCCGCCACCTTCATCGTCGGTAGCAGCGACCATCATGGGTGTCCTGATGTAGCCGGGATGAACCGAATTCACGCGGATTTTCGCCGGCCCATAACGGCGCGCAGCAAGCTTTGTCATGCCGCGTACGGCAAACTTGCTCGCCACATAAGCGAAGTTAGGCGACGCATCCAGACCAACCAGCCCCGCGATAGAAGAAACGTTCACGATTGAGCCGCCGCCACCGGCGACCATCGCTGGCAAGAAAACGCGCATGCCCAGAAACACACCCAACTGATTCACGGCGCAAACATCGAGAAACTGCCCTTCGCTCAATTCGGTTAATTCGGCAACCGGCCCGATGACACCCGCGTTATTGATCAGCACATTGACCGAACCGAAACGGTCTTCCGCTTGCCTGAGCACTGCTCGCCATTGGTCTTCTCGCCGCACATCGTGCGAAACAAACATGGCCTGTGACCCGAGTTGTTCCGCCAGCGCTGCGCCTGCCTTGGCGTTGATGTCGGTGAGCACAGCCTTCGCCCCTTCCCTCACGAACGCGCGGGCGTGTTCTGCACCCATCCCTTGGGATGCGCCGGTGATCACAGCAACCTTTCCCGAGAGCCTACCCATGTTCGTACCCCCAACCGCGGGCTGTTCAGACGAGCCAATACTTTGCTGACCAGCCAGCGCATTGATTCCTGCCATGGCTTCGGATCTTCGATGTCTTCATGGCCAAGACCACTGACACTTTCGCTGTTCGAAACCGCCGCACCAGTCAGCTCGTCGCGTCATTGGGCGGTAACCCCGCCATCGATGATTTGCTCCGTTCCAGTGATGAAAGAAGACTCGTCCGAGGCGAGAAACACCATCAGGTCGGCGACTTCTGCGGGGTCCGCCATCCGTTTGATCGGCACCAGAGCAGCGGCAGCCGCAGCGCTCGCAGCATCCAAGGCTTCCGTCATCATCGGCGTCTTGATGTAACCGGGATGCACGGAATTCGCGCGGATCCTCTGTGCTCCGTATTCGATGGCGACATGCTTGGTGAGGCCCCGAACCGCAAACTTGCTGGCTGCATACGCCACATTGGGAGTGCCGTAGATTGCGACGATTCCGGCCACAGAGGAGACATTGATGATCGACCCTGAGCCTGCCTTGAGCATGGAAGGAATGACGTATTTCATTCCCAAGAAGACGCCCAGCTGATTGATGGCGCAGACTTTCAAAAAGTCCGACTCGCTGAAGTCCACCGTGGAGGAGATCGGTCCCAATACCCCGGCGTTATTGATCAGCACCGACACTGGGCCGAACGCGGACTCCGCCTCTGAGATCACAGCACGCCACGAGTCGGCACTTGCCACATCATGGCGAATGAAACGGGCCCTAGCCCCCAGTTGCCGCGACACACGCAAGCCAAGATCTTCATTGATGTCGGTTAATACGACATCGGCGCCCTCAGTAACGAAGCGACGTGCGTGCGCCTCCCCCATCCCCTGAGCGGCGCCCGTCACTATCGCAACTTTTCCAGCCAATCGCCCCATGACACTTCCTTCAACTGAGCACCCAAGGACAGCGACACAGTTCTGCACCGCGAGCGTGAGACTACCAGTTGCTGCTCGCCGAGAGTAGCCGGGTCGCGCGCTATTTCCGATATATATTCTGTTTTCTGCGGCGACTCGACAGCGTGCAATGCGGCAACCTGCGATGCCGATAATCTGGGCACAAAGCGACCAAATACCGGCATCTACTTGACTATCTCAAACGGCCCGGAGTAGCGTCCTTGGGGTCTAATAAAACCCGACTCCTAGTCGGCTTGAAGGAGGTTGCATAGTCGAATGCAGGATCATTGGCACGTGGCCGACCGGCAATGACCGCGGGTGCGGATGACAACGCTTACGTACCACTGAAGCACTCGCGCACGGTGCGCTGTCGTGCGGGTGAGGCGGACTACTCGATCAGAATGTGGGGACCTGACACAGCGCCGCCATTGG
>DATELY010000199.1:0-7686 GCA_035276085.1 Steroidobacteraceae bacterium
GCGCGTGAAGCCGCCGCAGGAAGCGAAAAAAGCAGCAACCTAATATGAAAGAAGCGGTTGGCGGTTAGCGGTTGGCGGTTGGTCAGAGGCGCTTCCGCGCTTTCATCCCTTCGGGGTCGCGCCGAAGACGCGATGGAAAACTAGCTACAGCCTGAGCGCGTTTCAACGCAGAACACTGCCGCTGGCAGGTCGGCGAATGCGCGGCTCGCGGTAATCGATAGTGCGTCGTCAGCGCCGCGTTCGAGCTCGAAGCGCCGGCCGCTCAAGCAACAACTCAATGTATTCGTCTGCTCCGGCAATGCGCTTGCGGGCAACTCGACGCGGGTGTCTGCCCAGATCTGCGGCTGCAGGCGTTCGCTCTCACCAGCGCTGAGCTTCGCCAGCCAACGGGAGACGACGACGATCAACACCTGGCCTTCGTAGCGGCGTATGTAAGCAGCAACGTGCTCGGCATGTTCGCCGCCGACACGCAGCGGCTCATACGAGCCTTTCAAGAACAACGCCGCATGCTGGCTGCGAAGCTCGAGCAGCTTTGCAGTCATGAGCAACTTGGCACGCCCGCTCTTCCACTCCGTCGCAGCAGAGGCGACCGCAGCGGGCGCATCGCGTGCCAGATCTGCTTTCACTCGAGACAGCAGCTCGCGCGCGCGCTCGAAATCCACGGGACGACGATTGTCGGGATCCACGAGGCTGAAGACAGGCAGCTCCGTGCCCTGGAAGAAATCCGGCACACCGGGCGCGGTCAGCTTGAGCACCGTCTGCACGATGGAGTTCAGATGGCCGAAGTACGCGATGTGCTCTGCGAATGCGGAGAAGTCCTTCAGGAACGCATTGTGTTCGGTGGGCTCGAGCACCGCGGCGACGAAGTCCTGGAATGCTTGCTCGTACGCTTCGATGGGATTGATCCACGAGGTGTCGATCTTCGCTTCACGCGCCGCTTTGACCACGTATGCGCGCACTCGCTCCACCAACTCCGGCGCGCGCTGTTCCGCGGGGTCGATCGGCCACACGCCCACGAGCGTTTGATAGAGCATGTATTCGTCGTTGCGGCTCGGCACCGGTGCGCCATCCACTTCGCGACGCCGCAGCCGGTTGAGCCGATCCCAACGAGCGAGATGTTTGCGCCACAGATCCGGCAGCTCGCTCAACACGGCGATGCGCGCCCGCACATCTTCGCTGCGCTTCGTGTCGTGTGTGGACGTGGCCAGCATCGCCATCGGCCAGCTCCTGGCGCGATCTGCATTGGCTTGATGCAGGTTGGCAGTCGAGGCACCGTAGCGCCTGGGCTCACCGCCCACTTCGTTCAACGACAGCAAGCGGTAGTAGCGATAGAACGCGGTGTCCTCGACACCCTTCGCCGTCACCGGCGAGGTAACCTGCTGAAACTTGCGTGCAAACTCACGCATCAAGAGGCGGCGCTCTTCGGGCCGTCCCTGAATCGTTTCGCCCAGGAGCACAGTCGAGAGGAAGTCGAACACCGTGAGCTCCGCAGCCTGGCTGCGCTTGCGCGCGAGGTTCACAGCCCAGTAGATCGCTCTGCGATCCTCCTCCGTCGGCTCGCCATCCGCGATGTAGGTGCGATAGACGGGGAAGCAGGCGATCACCTCCATGATCGCGTCGCGCAGCGCGGCGCGTGTGAAGTCCGACGTGCGCCGATCCAGCTGCGCGATGCGATCGAGCTGCGTGGCAAGCACGCCGACTTCGGCGGCGAGGGCGATCCGCATCACGAGCTTGCGGCCGTTGTACACGACTTCGACATAGTCCTCCTGGCGGCGCAAGTACGCACGGTACGTGCGTGTCATGGCGACCTCGGAGGCAGCATCCACGAACCAGCTGTTGAGCAGTCCCGCAAAGTCGTAACCCGTCGTGCCATGCACAGGCCAGTCTTCCTGCAGATGCTCGTGAGCGGCCAGGATCTTCTCGACCACGACATACAGCGGCTTCGCCTGATCCGGTGCGCGGGCGCGAAAGCGCTGCTGCAAGCGCTCGAAATACTGTTTCGGATCGTACAAGCCGTCGGGATGATCGATGCGCAGGCCATCCACACTCCCCTGCTCGATCAGCTCGAACATCAGGGCGTGCGTCGTTTCGAACACCTGCGACTGCTCCATGCGCAACGCGGCCAGATCGTTCACGTCGAAGAAACGGCGATAGTTGATCTCGTCGACCGCCACGCGCCAGGACGCGAGCCGATAGGCCTGCGCGTCGATCAACACATCGAGCCCGTCGAAGCTCGCGGACTCCCCCACCGTGCCGTTCAAGCGCTGCAACGCCAGCTCGATGTGGCGCACGATCTCGGGACTGCGTTCGCACAGGCGCACCAGACGACGCTTGTGCACTTCCTTGTCGCGATAGCGCATCGCCCGCTCGTCGCTACTCACGGCAGACCGCGACGGCAGACGCGCGAACGCATCGAGCAGGCTCTCGAAGTCCTGGCGGTTGGGATCGTCGATGGGCAATTGCGCGCTGAGCTCCTCGCGCGAAGGCACGAAGATCAGCGGATAGGTCTTCGGGTCGACCGGGAAGAGATGCTGGTAGTAGCGCAGCGAGAAGCTGCCGGTGGCAACGTCGTAGGAGATCTTCAGCTCGCCATTCTCGAGAACGCTGCCATAGGGTGTACCCAGCACCGGCACCAGAATGCGGTTCTGCATCGAGCTGCGATTGGGGCGCCAGTCGACATCGAAGTAGGGCGCGAACTGCGCCGCCGGTCCGTTCTCCAGGACATCGAGCCACCACGCATTGTTGTCACCCATCACACCGACATGGTTCGGCACGATGTCGACGATCATGCCCATGTCGTGCTGATGGAGCGCCGCGACGAGGGCGTCGAAGTCCGCGCGCGTGCCGAGTTCCGGATTCAGCGTGCTGTGATCGATGACGTCGTAGCCATGCATGCTGCCGGGGCGCGCCGCGACAATGGGGGAGCAGTACAGATGACTGATGCCC
The DNA here is from genome assembly GCA_035276085.1 of Steroidobacteraceae bacterium. GTDB lineage: Bacteria > Pseudomonadota > Gammaproteobacteria > Steroidobacterales > Steroidobacteraceae > DATELY01. Next base: position 2,947 of record DATELY010000199.1, read on the forward strand.
AGGGCGGCGATGTACGGGACGATGCGCGCGGCGTCCGCAAAGCGGAAGTCCTTGTTGAGCTGGATGCGGTACGTGGCGCGCGGGACGCGCGCACGATCACGCCTCGATCCGTTACTCACAGTGTTCATGAGGCCGAGCTATCCGTGGTGCGCAGCCAGCGCACTTCCCACGGCGCAAGCCGCGTGCGCAGTTGACCGGTGGCACCCGTGCTCGAGTAGATCAGCTCGTCGACGACCTGCAGGGGTGCTGGTGGCTCGACGGTGATGGGTTCCGCAGAGAGATTGGCTTCCAGTGCCAACGCGGGTTCGTTGCGAACCGGCCAGTACACAGTGACGCACGCCGGTGACGGCGACACGTAGCGCGCCTTGCCCAGGATGAGCTCATCCAGCAGCGGCACGATGACGCGTCGTCTGATCTCCAGCAGCTCGGCGACCAGCGCCTGCCGCTGTGCATTGGGCGAGCGCGCGCGCTCCTGCCAACTCAGCTGACTGCGCTCGAAGGTGCTCGCGTCATTCGGATCGGGAATGCGCGCGCGCGCTTTCTCATCCTGGAACGCCGCGAAGCGCGCGAATTCGGCACGTCGTCCTGCGGTGATGGCCTGCGCCAAGGGACCTGAGTAGTCGCAGAAATACAGGAATGGCTGCGGCGCTGCGTATTCCTCGCCCATGAACACCATCGGCACCTGGGGCGCGAGCAGCAGCAGCGCGAGCCCCGCCCGCAGTGCGTCGTCCGAGCACAGTGTGTTCAAGCGCTCGCCGAAAGCCCGATTACCGACCTGGTCATGATTCTGCAGAAAGCTGATGAATGCGGTCGGCGACAGGTGTCCACTGGGTTCGCCGCGTTTTCGACCCTGCTCGTACTGTGATGTCTCGCCTTGGAAGACGAACCCCTCGGCGAGCGCGCGGCCAAGCTGCTGCGCGGGTTGCTCTGCGAAGTCCACGTAGTAGCCGTCACGCTCGCCCGTCAGCAGCACGTGCAGCGCATGGTGGATGTCGTCATTCCATTGCGCGGTGCCGAGCGTCGTCTTGCCGTCCGTGCCACGCGTCAGTCGCCGTGCCTCGTTGTGATGATTCTCCAGCACGAGATGCACGGGCCGCTCACGACCGGGGCCGTCGTGTACCCGCTGCGCGAGCTCATCGACGAAGTGCGTCGAGCCGTTGTCGTACATGGCGTGCACGGCATCCAGACGCAAGCCGTCGAAGTGATACTCCTCGATCCAGTACAGCGCGTTGTGAATGAAGAACTCACGCACCGGACGCGACTGTTCGCCATCGAAGTTGATCGCCTGTCCCCAGGGCGTGTGGTAGCGATCGGTGAAGAACGGCCGCGCGTACTTCGACAAGTAATTCCCTTCGGGTCCGAAGTGGTTGTACACCACGTCGAGCAGCACCATGAGCCCGCACCCATGGGCCGCCTGCACGAGCTGCTTGAGTTCATCGGGCGTGCCATACGCCGGGTGCGGCGCGTATGGCAGAACGCCGTCGTAGCCCCAACCGCGCTGGCCCGGGAATGACGCGAGCGGCAGCAACTCGAGCGCGGTGATGCCGATCCTCGCGAGCTCCGGCAGCCGTTCCGTGAGCGCCGCATACGTGCCTTGGCGCGTGAACGTGCCCACGTGCAGCTCGTAGATCACCGCTTCGTTCCATGGGCGTCCGCTCCAGCCATCGTCGTTCCATTCGAACGTGCACGGATCGACGATGGCGCTCGCTCCCTGCACGCCATCGGGATTGAAGCGCGAGGCGGGATCGGGAACGGCCACGTCGTGATCGATCCAGTAGCGGTACCGGTCGCCGACATCGAGTCCGTCGATGGTGGTTTCGTACCAGCCATCCGACTCCTCGGGCTTGATACGACGCGGCGTTGCGCTTGGGCCTTCCAGCTGCAACTCCACGCTGCGTGCGCTCGGCGCCCACAGGCGGAAGCGGGTGCGACCATCCGGATGGAGTTGTGCCCCGAAGGGCACGTTGTGTATGCGCTTCATGCGGCCTGGTCCTTCATGCACGTCTGGGCTTGGGTTGCGGGTATTCGAAGACGGCGATGGACCGCGCATCGACGGTGAAGCTGTCGTTGGGACGCAGCGTCGGCTCGTTCACGAAGCTCGGCACCACGGCTGTATTCAACCGCAACGTCCAACGCGCCTCCTCGGGGACGGAGGCAAACCGAAACGTCAGCGGCTCGTGATGCGCATTGAACATCAGCATGAAGTCGCTGTCCGTCACGCGCTGACCGCGGCGGGTCTGTTCGTGCAGCGCGCGGCCGGAGAAGAACACCGCCATGCTGCGGGCGAAACTTTCGGCCCACTGCTCGTCCGTCATCCCCGTGCCTTCCGGCGTGAACCAGAGGACATCGCTCACGCCGGAGCCGCGAATCGCTCGACCCTGGAAGAAATTGCGGCGCCGGAACACGCGGTGCTCGCGCCGGAAATGAATGAGCTGCTGCACGAAGGCGAGCAGGTCCTCCTGATCCGGGCTCAACCGCCAATCCACCCACGACAGCTCGTTGTCCTGGCAGTACGCGTTGTTGTTGCCGCGCTGAGTGCGTCCGATCTCATCGGCGGCCTGCAACATCGGCACACCTTGCGACACCATCAACGTGGTGAGGAAATTGCGCATCTGCTTGTGGCGCAGCGCATTGATCTCCGGATCCTCCGTATCGCCTTCCGCGCCGCAGTTCCAGCTGCGATTGTGATTCTCGCCATCGCGGTTGTCGTCCACGTTGGCTTCGTTGTGCTTCTCGTTGTAGCTGACGAGATCGCGCAGCGTGAAGCCATCGTGAGCAGTGACGAAGTTGATGCTGGCGTACGGTCGACGGCCGCTCTGCTCGTACAAATCGCTGGAGCCGCACAGACGATAGGCGACGTCGCCGATCAGCCCGCCTTCTCCCTTCCAGTACGAGCGCATGACATCGCGATAGCGGCCGTTCCATTCCGTCCAGCCGACCGGGAAGCGTCCCACCTGGTAGCCGCCCTCGCCGAGATCCCATGGTTCGGCGATCAGCTTCACCTGCGAGATCACCGGGTCCTGATGAATGATGTCGAAGAACGCACCGAGCCGATCGACTTCGTGCAGCTCGCGCGCCAGTGCCGAGGCGAGATCGAAGCGGAAGCCATCCACGTGCATCTCTTCGATCCAGTAACGTAGCGAGTCCATGATGAGTTGCAGCACGCGCGGATGACGCATGTTCAGCGTGTTGCCGCAGCCCGTGTAATCCATGTAATAGCGCGCATTGTCGGGCACGAGGCGGTAGTACGCGGCGTTGTCGATGCCGCGAAACGACAGCGTCGGTCCCATTTGATTACCCTCCGCCGTGTGGTTGTAGACCACATCGAGGATCACTTCGATGCCGGCCGAATGCAGCGCGCGCACCATCGTCTTGAACTCGCGCTCCGACTGCTGGCTCGAGGAGTACAACTGCTCGGGGGCGAAGAATCCGACGGAGTTGTAGCCCCAGTAGTTGCGTAGCCGTTTCTCCACCAGGTGGCGGTCCTGCACGAAGGCATGAATCGGCATGAGCTCGACCGCAGTGATACCAAGCCGCTGCAGATGCTCGATCACCGGCGCCGTGGCGAGTGCCGCATACGTGCCGCGAAGCTGAGGCGGCACGTTGGGATGTTGCATCGTGAATCCGCGCACGTGCATCTCGTAGATCACCGTGTCGTACCACGGTGTGCGTGGACGGCGATCTTCGCCCCAAGTGAATGCGGGGTCGATGACCTGGCTCTTCGGCATGCCCGGCGCGTCATTGCGTCGATCGAAAGACAGGTCCTCGCGCAACGAACCGATGCGATAGCCGAACTGCGCATCGCTCCAGGCGATCTGACCGACCAGTGCCTTCGCGTAGGGATCGATCAGCAATTTGTTGGCATTGAAACGATGTCCCTCTTCCGGCTTGTACGGCCCCTGCACTCGATAGCCGTACAGTTGACCCGGACGCACCTCCGGCAGGTAGCAGTGCCAGACCTGATCCGTCTGCTCGCGCAGACGGATGCGCTGCAGCTCGCGCCGGCCGCGCGCATCGAACAAGCACAACTCCACCTCCTCGGCGTGCTCCGAGAACAAGGCAAAGTTCACTCCCTCGCCATCCCAGGTCGCTCCTTGCGGATAGGGTCGACCCGGCCAGACTGCGGTTACGACGTCGGCCATTCACTCGTCTCGAATCGTTGCTCTTGGGGCATCGCACGGTATCCGGCGCGTTCTTGATGTCGCATGCGGTGCTAATACCGAACAGCGGCACCTCACCCGCTGAGGCGATGCATCGTGTCTGTGTACAACTGGTGGAGCGTGCAATAAGTTCAAATGGATAGCGGTGAACGTCGCGTAGCGGCGGCAGTCGTACGCCCTCCCCGACGTCCTGAAGGATCCCACACGCCCTCTCGATCGTTGCATGTGAAATCCTTGTGAGGATTCATCCCATGCTCGAGATCCAGCAGTACGAATGGGCCGGCGCGAACGAAGCGCCGCTTCTGGTTGTCGACGGCGACGAGGTCATCGCCCATGTATACCGCCCGGAATACGCCCCGGTGTTCTGCGCTGCGCCGCAGATGCTGGATCTGCTTGAGTCGCTGAGCGAATCCTTGCCAGAGGCCATGGTGCCTGCATTCAAGGAGGCAGTGGACGAGGCGCGCCTCGTGCTGCTCGGTGTACGGCAGCAACAGTCGGAGCTCGAAGACACCGAAGATGCCACCGTCACGATCATGGACGGCGTCGATCTGATCGCCTACCTCCACCAGCCCGCCTACGC
>DATELY010000200.1:0-5135 GCA_035276085.1 Steroidobacteraceae bacterium
CCCGCCCCCACCCTGGAGGCGCCTGAATGTTCCCTGCCGATCTGAAAATCGCCGGATTCGACCCTGAGCTCAAAGCCGCGCTCGATAACGAGCTGCGTCGGCAGGAAGATCACATCGAGCTGATCGCCTCCGAGAACTACACCAGTCCCCGCGTGCTGGAAGCACAGGGCTCGGTGCTGACGAACAAGTACGCGGAAGGCTATCCGGGCAAGCGTTACTACGGCGGATGCGAATACGTCGACATCGCCGAGCAACTGGCGATCGATCGTGCGAAGAAGCTGTTCGGTGCGGCCTACGCGAACGTGCAGCCTCATTCCGGTTCGCAGGCGAACGCCGCGGCGTATCTCGCACTGATCAGCCCCGGTGACACGATCCTCGGCATGAGCCTCGACCATGGCGGGCACCTCACGCACGGCGCGAAGGTGAATTTCTCCGGCAAGATCTTCAAGGCTGTGCAGTACGGCCTCGATCCGGCGACGGGCGAGATCGATTACGAGCAGGTCGAGCGACTGGCACAGGAGCACAAGCCGAAGTTGATCGTGGCTGGCTTTTCTGCGTACTCGCGTGTGGTGGACTGGGCACGTTTCCGCAAGGTGGCCGACGCGGTGGGGGCGTACTTCGTGGTCGACATGGCGCACGTCGCGGGCTTGATCGCTGCGGGTATTTATCCGAATCCCGTGCCGCTCGCCGACGTCGTGACGACGACGACACACAAGACACTGCGCGGTCCGCGTGGTGGCTTGATCCTCGCGCGCTCGAATCCCGAGATCGAAAAGAAGCTCAATTCGATCGTCTTTCCCGGAACGCAGGGCGGACCCTTGATGCACGTCATCGCGGGCAAGGCCGTGGCCTTCCTCGAAGCGTTGCAGCCCGAGTTCACTGCCTATCAGAAGCAGACGCTGGCGAATGCCCGCGCGATGGCGAGTGCACTCGACAAGCGCGGCTACAAGATCGTCTCCGGTGGTACCGACAATCATCTGTTCCTGCTGGATCTCATCGACAAGAACATCACCGGTAAAGACGCCGACGCCGCGCTCGGCCGCGCTCACATCACGGTCAACAAGAACGCCGTGCCGAACGACCCGCGTCCGCCATTCGTGACGAGCGGCCTGCGCATCGGCACGCCGGCTGTAACCACGCGCGGCATGAAGGAAGCAGAAGTGACCGAGTTGTCGAACTGGATCGCGGACGTGCTGGACCGCGCCGGCGAGGACGGCGTGATCAACACCGTGCGCGAGAAGGTCATCGCGTTGTGTCGGCGCTTTCCGGTGTATGGACGCTGACGCGGGCAACAGGCGACGGGCTACGGGCGACAGCCAGAGCGCGTCTTTCTGGCCGTAGCCCGTTTGCGGTAGCCCGTCGCCTTCCTATGCATTGCCCCTTCTGCAATCACGAAGAAACGAAAGTGATCGACTCCCGCCTCGCGGGAGAGGGGCAGCAGATTCGGCGGCGTCGCGAGTGCCTGGCCTGTGGCGAGCGCTTCACCACGTTCGAAACAGCGGAGCTCGTCATGCCGCGCATCATCAAGAGCGACGAGAGCCGCGAGCCGTTCGATGAGCGCAAGCTGCGTAACAGCATGCAGAAGGCATTGGAGAAGCGGCCCGTGTCGAGCGAGGCGCTGGATGCGGCAGTCGTGCACGTCTGCCACAAGTTACGCACGCTCGGCGAGCGGGAAGTGCCATCGCGCAGTGTCGGCGAGCTGGCGATGGAGGAGTTGCGTCACCTCGATGAAGTGGCGTACGTGCGCTTCGCATCCGTGTATCGCAGCTTCCAGGACGTGGATGCGTTTCGCGAAGAGATCGACCGGCTGCGCAATCGACGCGGGCGCGATCCGGGTGAGGGTCAGTTGCCGTTGTGGACGGGTGTGGAGGGTGGGAAGAAGAGGTGAGGGCTGGAGAAGTCCGCCAACAGCAAACGGGCCACGGCCAGAGCTGAGGCCACTGCGTAACTCTGGCAGTAGCCCGTCAGCCGTCTCCCGTTAGCCGAGTTCAATCATGTTCACACCGATCGATCATCAACACATGACGCGCGCCCTCGAGCTCGCGGAACTGGGCCGTTACACGACCCAGCCGAATCCGCGTGTCGGGTGTGTGATCGCCCAGGGCGAGCGGATCGTGGGCGAGGGCTGGCATCGCAAGCAGGGCGAACCGCATGCAGAGCCGCTGGCATTGGCGGCAGCCGGTGAGCAAGCGCGCGGTGCGACCGCATACGTGACACTGGAACCGCATTGTTTTCACAGCCGCACGCCACCGTGCACGGATGCGCTGATCAAAGCCGGGGTGCGTCGAGTTGTGTGCGCGATGGTGGATCCGCACCCGCGGGTCGCGGGCGCGGGTATCGAACAGTTGCGGGCAGCGGGAATCGATGTCGATGTCGGCTTGCTGGAGCAGTCGGCGATGGCAGTCAATCGCGGCTTCGTCAAACGACATCGCCAAGGGTTGCCCTTCGTGACAGTGAAGCTCGCATCGAGTGTGGATGGCCGCACTGCGCTTGCGAATGGCGTGAGTCAATGGATCACCGGGCCCGAGGCGCGTGCCGACGTCCAGCGCCTGCGGGCGGCGAGTTGTGCCATCGTCACGGGCATAGGCACCGTGTCGAGCGACGATCCGAGTCTCACCGTTCGGGACGCAACTATCGAGTTGCTGGGCCGCCAACCGTTGCGTGTCGTGCTGGATACGCGCTTGCGCCTCTCTCCGCAGGCGAAGCTCCTGCAGCAACCCGGGCAGACGCTCGTCGTTCATGCTCGAGATGACGGCGGCAGCGCGCTGACCGCGGCGGGAGCCGAGCTATGGCGCGCGCCCACTCGCGACCGTTCGATCGATATCGACGCTGTGCTGCGCGAGCTTGCGCGGCGTGAATGCAATGAGGTACTCATCGAAGCAGGGCCCACGCTCGCCGGGAGCGTGCTGGCCGGCGGCTGGGCGGATGAGCTCATCCTCTACTTGGCCCCCCTGGTGCTGGGCGATGCGGCCCGACCGTTGGCGCAACTTCCACAGCTCACGCAGCTCAACGACGCCTGTCGATTCCAATGGGTCGAGACCCGGCGCGTCGGCCCGGATCTGCGCCTGCGGCTCGCGCCGGATCAGTCCAAAGGTTGAGGAGAGCGATGTTCACCGGAATCGTACAAGCCGTCGGCACGATCGCCGCAGTCGAAGCCCAGGGCGGTGACGTGCAACTCGTCGTGGCGGCGTCCGACTTGGACCTCGCTGCCGTGCAGCTGGGGGACAGCATCGCCGTCAATGGCTGCTGCCTGACGGTCACTCGCTGCGAGGGGGCGCGGTTCTGGGCCGACGTGTCGCGCGAAACCTTGAACGTGACGACGCTGGGCCAGCTCCAGGCAGGCTCTCCGGTCAATCTGGAAAAGGCACTCACGGCGGGGCAGGCCCTGGGCGGCCACTATGTCACGGGCCACGTGGATGGCATCGCCCGTGTTGCCGAGATGACCGCCGATGCCCGCTCGACCCGCATGGTTTTTGAGGTGCCGCAGCGCCTGGCGCGGTACATTGCGCGCAAGGGGTCGGTCTGCATCGACGGGGTCAGTCTCACGATCAACGGAGTGGGAGATACACACTTTGACGTGAACCTGATTCCCCATACCCTGGAAGTCACGACCCTGGGGCAGTGCCAGCCCGGAAAACAGGTCAATATCGAGGTCGACATCATCGCTCGCTATGTCGAGCGGCTCACGAGCCTGACATCATGAAGCACCCCAACGTCCATTCGCTGCGGCGTGGCGAACCCACACCGGCCAGCGACACCATGAAGCTGAACACCATCGAAGAAGTGCTCGTCGATCTGCGCGCAGGCAAGATGGTCGTGATCATGGATGACGAGGATCGCGAGAACGAAGGCGATCTCATCATGGCGGCCGAATGCGTGCGCGCCGAAGACGTCAACTTCATGGCGAAGTACGGACGCGGACTCATCTGCCTCACGCTCACGCGCGAGCGCTGCCAGCAACTGCGCCTGCCTCTGATGGTCAGCGACACGCACTTGAATCACGCCACGAATTTCACGGTATCGATCGAAGCGGCCGAGGGCGTGACGACGGGCATCTCCGCGCACGATCGTGCACACACGATTCGCACGGCTGTGCGGCGCGATGCGAAACCCGAGGATCTGCGCCAGCCCGGTCACATCTTTCCCTTGATGGCGCAAGCCGGCGGCGTGCTGACGCGTGCAGGTCATACGGAAGCCGGCTGCGATCTCGCGCGGCTTGCGGGTTTCGATGCGGCAGCCGTGATCGTGGAGATCCTGAACGAAGACGGCACGATGGCTCGCCGTCCCGATCTGGAGCAGTTCGCGCAACGTCACGAGCTCAAGATCGGCACGATCGCCGATCTCATCCGCTATCGCCTGGAGAAGGAACGCTCGGTCGATCGCATCGCAGAGCAGGAGATCCAGACGGAGTTCGGTGCCTTTCGCATGGTGTGCTACGAGGATCACGTCAATCGCACGGTGCATCTCGCGCTCGTACGCGGCACGCTCGATCCGAAAGTGGCGCCGCTCGTGCGCGTGCACTTGAAGGACACACTACGCGACGTCGTCGGCGTGAAGGACGACGTGCTCGGCTGGCCGCTGCGTGCTGCCATGCAACGCATTGCCAACGAAGGTCAAGGCGTCATCGTGCTGCTGCGTCCCGATGAGAGCCCGCGCGACCTCATGGATTCCGTCCTGGCCGTACGCGGCTCAGGTCATGAACCGACACGCTCGCCGCAGGTCGTGCGCACTTACGGCATTGGCGCGCAGATCCTGCGCGATCTGGGCGTCTCGCGCATGCGCGTGCTGTCGGCGCCGAAACAACTGCATGGCATTTCTGGTTTCGATCTCGAAGTCGTCGAATACGTGGACGGTGAACAGGCATGAGTGACATCCGGGTGATCGAGGGCGATCTGCTGGCGCGCGATCTGCGCTTTGCGATCGTCGCCGCGCGTTTCAACGAATTCATCGTCGAGCAGCTCGTGCGTGGCGCAACTGAAACACTGCGACGTCATGGCGCCAAAGAACAGCAGATCACGCTCGTACGCGTGCCGGGTGCATTCGACATGCCGGTTGCTGTGCGTCAGCTCGCCCGCAGCGGCAAGTACGATGCGGTGATCGCGCTCGGTGCCGTGATCAAGGGTGCAACGGCGCAC
>DATELY010000201.1:0-2001 GCA_035276085.1 Steroidobacteraceae bacterium
CACCGCACGGCAAAACTTATCTCTTTACCGGTGATTCGCTCTTCCCTAAGGGCCAGTCCTGGGGGACGTTGATCTGGCCGTTCAATGGAGGGCGCAAATCCGATCTCAGAGCCAGTCTGGGCCTGCTGCGCGAACTCAACCCCGACGTGGTGCTGGCTAGCGCCTGCCAGGGGCCGACGCCCGTCGAGATGACGACACCTGGCCATTGGCACGCCATCGTGGATGGCGCCATTGAACGGCTATAGCCTGCTGCCTCGACCTGAAGCCAGCGACAGCGACACAGCAACCCATTGAAGGAACCCGGCATGACTGAATTCAAACCAGAAGACCTGCATCTACAGTTCGAGGAAGCGTTCAATTCGGGCGACCTCGAAGCTCTGCTGGCCTTGTATGTGCCCGACGCGCGACTGATGTCCGAACCCGGGCAGATCGTGACCGGCCACGTGGCGATCCGAGAGGCGCTGAAGCCGGCCTTGGCGATCAAGGGTCACCTGACGGTGACAACCGTCTACGCGGTGCAGGCTGGCGACATCGCCATGATGCAGGCGCAATCGCAGCTCAACGGCGTCGCGCCGGATGGGCAACAGGTCGTGCTGAGCAGCAAGACATCGGAAGTGGCACAGCGGCAGCCTGATGGCCGGTGGCTCTTCCTCATTGACAACCCGAACGCCGGCCAATAGCCCACTTGATCGACACTGCTCGCGCGCGGCGGGTCGTCAAATCACGATCCGTTCGACGACATCGAGGCTGACCCTACCTCATGGGATGACCGGCTCCCCTGCCTTCGAATCGTGTCCGATCGCGCCACAGGCAAGCTCTAGGTGTGGTGCTCTCCGGTGTCTTTACCGAGCGGACAAGATTGTCCGCCGGGTGGTTTGGTGATCCGTGGCTTGTCCCATTACGGATGCATAGCGCAGTCCGCGATGGCTTGCGCTGAGCGCGCTGCGCCCTCTTAGAGCGCTGCACTTCAAATTTTGCAGATTTCAGTCGGGCTGAAAATCGATTCCGGCGGCCGGTTGACGCCGCTAATCATGGCGACATGGTCAAGCAGGTGATGACACCTATCGGCCGCAATGTCGATATTGAGGTCTTGCACATCTGCCGTTCCGCCACTTCCAAGGCGTTGGCCAAGTCGGCCGGAAAGATTTGCACCGAACGTCCAGTCGCCGCCGTGATGACGGCCGTGCCTTTGCTGAAATTGCCCGTTAAGAGAGTGCTTCCAGTCCGTAGGCTGGGATGCAATCCCAGCTGTTTCCACGCTCCTGATGCTGGGATTTCCTCCCGCCCTACGCGGACGTTTCTAACCAGGGAGTGCTTCCAGCGCGAGCGCGATGCCCTGCCCGCCGCCAATGCACAGCGTCACCACACCGCGACGTAGTTTTTCGCGTTGCATCGCATGCAACAGGCGCGTCGTGAGAACGGCGCCCGTGGCACCAATAGGATGGCCATGCGCTACAGCGCCGCCTTCTACGTTGACGCGCTCCAGATCCAGGCCAAGCTCACGCGCCACGATGATCGCAATGGCGGCATAGGCTTCGTTGATCTCGAAACGCTCGACGTCTTGGAGCTGCCAGCCGGCGCGCTGCACGGCGAGGCGCACTGCCGGGACAGGAGCGATGCCGAACATGTCCGGCTCCTTGAGACACGACGCAACCGTGCAGCACTTGCACGCCGAACGGGTGCTCGGCGTCCACTGCTCTCTTTCGCAGGCCTGAAGCAGATCCAAGCCAATCTGCGCAGCACCGCTGCGTCGTCCGGCATCAGGCTGTGCAACCACCGAAGCAACACACCGGAGATTGATATGTTCAAGCTGCAAAAGATTTTGTCGACCGGAGCCGCTTCACTGGCGGGAGTTGCGTTCCGGCCGAGAAAAAGACCGACATGCTTATCGTGAGCGAATGATTCAACGTGAGCGCATCAAGGTCTGAACATCTACCCCAATGCGGGCAAGTTGAGTATCCACGAGAAAAGCTTCGTCGCAGCCAGGCGATCTGCTTGGGT
>DATELY010000202.1:0-7218 GCA_035276085.1 Steroidobacteraceae bacterium
TGATCATTTTGATGAGACGAATGAAGCCCTCGCCGAGCGGTTTCATTTGCGCGCCGAGATCGGGGTGGGCGTAACCGATCGTGACACCGAGCGCAATGGCGACCAGCACCTGGAAGTACAGCGAGCGATAAAGCGGCTTCGGTTTCATTTTCTTCGAAGTCTGTAGTGTGCATCCCTGTTGCGCTGACCTCATCCATCGGTGCTGGCGCAGTTCACTTGCACCCCAAAGAACACGCCTTCAATACTCCGTGCACAGCTTGTACGTAGCACCCACATCTTCCTCAACCAACGGAAACCGACCCACCGGATCAAGGAAAACATTGTCAATCTCATCGTCATTCACCGACGAGACCTCACCGACGATCGAGGTGCCAGTGCCCTCCTCAGCCCAGAACTCGTGATACAGATACGGCGTCAGAGTGATCGAAGCACCCGGCATCAAGCGAAAGATGTGTCCAGCTTTCACATGGTGCTGCACTCCATCCAGAGAGACCTCCACGTCCGTGCTGGAGATGCCGCCATCCTCAGCCTTGTTATAGACCTGGCATAACAAGTTGCCGCCACTGCGGCAGATGATGTCCTCGCTCTTTCGGATGTGATGATGCATCGGCGTGTGCTGGTTCTCGCGCACGATGAGAACCTTCTCCGCGTAGAGCTTCCGGGTGTACGGCGCGAGCAGATGGTGTCCGTTTCGAACCGTGAAAACCACGAGGCCGACCTGATCGAACACGCCGGAGCCAAAGTCGGTGATATCCCACCCAAGCTTGCACTTTCGAATCTCATCGCACTCAGCGCTCTTCTTGTCCCACTCAGCAGGCGCCCAATAGGCAAACGGCGGCAGCCTGATCTGATGCGAATGAAGCAGCTCGATCGCATCGTCAATCAGCGCGTTGATCTCGGATCTCTTCATTGCCCCCTCCATAACCCGCTGCTGCGGACGTCTGAACAGTGTCGTTTGTGCTAGATAACTCGCACGTTTCCCCCATCGACAGGTATCTGCGCCCCGGTTGTCTTGGCAAATAGCGGCCCACACAGCTCGGCAGCCAGCTCCGCGACGTCGACGCTCGTCACTTCGACCCTGAGCACGTTGTTGGTCTTGTACTCTTCGATGCTCATGTCATAGGACCTTGCGCGCTCCGCAAGCACTTCTGAAGTCCAGATCCCAGTGTCGAACACGGCATTGGGATGCAGCGTGTTGACGCGAATGCGATCCTGCCCCCACTCGAGCGCAGCAACGCGGGCCAACTGCTGCAGCGCGGCCTTCGATGCAGAATACGCCGCCGCCCCGGGCCCAGGTGCCATCACGTTCTTGGACCCGATGAGCACGACTCGGCCGCCACGAGGAGCAAGCTTCAGCAGCGGATGACACTGCCGCATCAAGGTCAGATTTGCATCCAGATTGATACTCATCACCTTGCGCCACAACTCGTCGGACAGCGTCGCGATCGGCACGCTGCGCGGAAAGACGCCTGCATTCAGGATCAGCAGATCGAGACCGCCGAAAGCGTTCACAGCCTGTTCGAGCGCAGCGTCGATCTGCCCTCCGCTCGTCAGATCGCATTCGATCCCGAGGTAATCGGTCCGCTGGTGCAGCTGAGCAACTGCAGGGGCAACGTCCAGCGCCACAACTGCGGCACCGCGCGCCAGAAGGGATGCAACACAAGCCTTGCCGATGCCGGAAGCAGCACCTGTCACCAGTGCAATCTCGCCCAGCAATGCTGGCTCGCTCCCGCGTGCCAGCTTCGCCCGTTCTATCGTCCAATACTCCACATCGAAAAAGTCTCCGGCCGGCAGTGCGCGCCAGCCGCCGAGACGCTCGGCGCGCATGATCGTGTCGATGGTGTGTCGATAGACGTCTTCTGCAATCGCCGCATCCTCTGCGGTGCGACCGAGCGCGCACAGTCCAAGCTCCGAGTCGAGAATCACACGAGGCGCGTGATCGAGCATCGGCAGCTCTCTTCCGTCGGCATGCGCCTGTACGGCCTTCTCATAGGCCGAGCAGAACGCGGCGACATCGCGACCCACGAGCGGCACGCGCTTGGTGCGGATCACGTGATCGGGCGTTGCGCCGCCGCGCTGCGACAGCTCGAACACATCGCTGCGCCGTGCGAACCCAAGTGCCTGACCATCCGCGTGAGCCGACAATATCAACGGCGCGTGTGCGGCGTCGGAAGCAGCGCGACGCAGCACGGCGAGCTCACTGCGTACCGAACGACCGGGTCCTCGCTGCGCCGGCCACTCGACGTGCCACGCATCATGTGCGATGAGATATTCCTCTGCACGGTGGACCAAGTCGATCATCCGCTCATAGGAGCTCTTGGCGCTGTCACCGAACGTGAACAAGCCGTGGTGCATCAAGATCACGCCCACGGTCCTTGCAGTCGCATACTTTGGAAAGCGCTCATTGCACACGCGCGCCAATCTGAAGCCGGGCATCACATAGGGAACGACTACCACCCGCTCGCCATAGATCTCCTGCACTCGTTCCAACCCGTTCGGAGTGTTCATCACCGCAAGCAGCGCATCGGCGTGCGTATGATCCACGAACTTCGACGGCAAAACGGCGTGCAGCAGTGTCTCCACCGATGGCGCTGGGGCGTTGATATGGGTCAGAGCGAGTGTGAGCTCGTTCTCCATCTGCTCGTCGGAAAGCGTTTCCAGCTGGAGGACTCGGCGCAGCGACTTCAATCGGCAGGCGGAGAATCCAGCGGCATCGATCGTCTCGAGATTGCACCCACGGCCCTTGACGTAGAGAACGTCTTCCTCTTCTCCGAACAGATTCGTCTCGCGAATCTTGACCGACGAGTTGCCACCACCGTGGAGCACGAGAGAATGGTCTTGCCCCAACAGACGTGACGAATACACCCTCTGAGCGAGATCGCCCCTGAACAGCGCTGCTTCCTGATCATTCCAGAGACTCTTCATCGGACTGCGTCGATCATGTGGCGCGCGTTCTCGAGCGGCGACCGTCCGTCGAATACGGCGCTACCGGTGACGATGATGTCCGCACCCATGCGCGCCACCTCCCCGATGTTGCCCCGCGTAATACCTCCGTCCACGCCGACGAGGACCCGGTCGTTCAGCTGCCGCTTGAGGCGCGCCAACCGCTCGCCGGTCGATGCGATGAATCGCTGCCCGCTCCAGCCTGGATTCACCGCCAGCAACAGGACGAGGTCGAGCTCATCGAGCAGAGGGTCGAGCAACTCCAGCGGCGTGCTGGGATTCAATGCGATGCCACGCACGATCCCACGGTTCGGATCATTGGCGTTCCTCATTTGCCCCAGTATCTGAAGCACACGATGAGCATGCCGTGTGGCTTCGGCATGAATGGTGATGATATCGGCGCCGGCGGCGACGAAGCCCTCCAACTTGGATAGGGGGTCCTCGATCATCAGATGCACATCCTTGAGGAGCGACGTTTTCAACGCACCGATAACCGGTGCGCCCAACGTCAGCGCCGGACAAAAGCAGCCGTCCATCACATCGAAGTGCAAGAGATTCACTCCTGCACTCTCGAGGCACCCGAGCTGCGAGCCGAGCGACATCCAATCCGCGGTGAGCACTCCCACGCTCACTTGAGGAGCTGACGCTCGCAGCTGCTGGACCAGGGGTGACTGCCGCATGTCAATGCGTCTTGCCGTCGCGCTTGAGATCCAGGTACAGATCGTAGGCCGCCTTCGGCTTCAGACTCCCATGAACGACGCCGTGAATGGCCTGCATCATTGCGCGCGGCGCCTCGCTCTGAAAGATGTTGCGGCCCATGTCGACACCGGCGGCGCCGCGCGTGACGGCGTTATACGCCATCGTCAGCGCATCGAGCTCAGGCAGTTTCTTTCCACCTGCCATGACGATCGGCACGGGGCATGAGGCCGTCACCGTCTCGAAGTCATCCGCGCAGTAGTAGGTCTTCACGATCTGCGCTCCAAGCTCTGCGCAGATTCGACACGCGAGGCGCAGGTACTGGGCATCCCGCGTCAGCTCCTTGCCGACCGCGGTCACCGCCATTGTGGGAATGCCGTAGCGCATTCCGACATCGACCAGCCGCGTCATGTTGTGAACGGAGCGCGTCTCGTGCTCACCGCCGATGAATACCTGCAACGTCAACGCACACACGTTCATGCGGATCGCATCTTCAATGTCGACGGCCAATTCCTCGTTCGAGAGCTCCTTGAGGATGCTCGGTCCGCCGCTACATCGCATGACGATGGGTCTCGTGATGGCGGGCGGCACGGTCGTACGCAGGATGCCGCGAGTCAGCATCAGTGCATCGGCCATGGGCATCAACGGGACGATGTTGAGGTCCACACGTTCGAGACCCGTGGTGGGTCCCTGAAAGTATCCGTGGTCGATGGCCAACATTACCGTACGGCCGGTCTCGGGATTGAAGATCCGGGCTAATCGGTTCTTCATGCCCCAATCCAATGAGCCGGCGCCCCTAAGGAAGAAGCCCGGCGTCTGCATCGGAATGTCTTCGTAGAATTTCTTGCCTTCCTGGACCGCATCTGTGTCAGCCATGGGACTCCTCCAGCAACTGTCGTACGCCCCGAGTAATGCGCGACACATCCGGGCGGTAAGCGTTCTCCAGTACAGGCGTGAACGGCACCGGTACATCCGGCGAGGCGACGCGGACAATTCGCACCTCGGGCCATCGCTCTGAGATACCTGCGGCGAGCTCTGCACCCACACCGCCAGTGATGGGTCCCTCCTCGACAATGACGACACGGCCTGTCTTTCGCAGCGACGTGCCGATCGTCTCCCAGTCGATGGGTGAGAGGCTCCGCACATCAATCACTTCAGCATCGAGCTCTGCAGCAAGCTGCACTGCGTAGTGAACCATCAACAGCCACGCGAGCACGGTCACGCGCTTGCCTTCGCGTCGCACGGCTGCCTTACCCAGCGGCACCGTATAGTCTTCGCGCGGAATCTCGCTCGTGGCATCCACTGCACCGGGTTCCGCACGGGCACCTTTCGAACCGTAGAGGAGCTTGTGCTCGAATATCAGCACGGGGTTGCCGTCGCGCACTGCCGCCTTGAGCAATCCTTTCGCGTCGTATGCATTCGATGGCGCAACCACCTTGAGCCCGGGTACGCCGATGAAATATCGCTCCATGTTCTGCGCATGCTGGGCGCCACGACCCGTGGCGCCCACCGGTGCGCGCATCACCACAGGCACGCGCACCTGGCCACCTGACATGTAGCGCATCTTCGCGGCGTTGTTGATGATCTGATCGCTCGCAAGAAACAGAAAATCACCGTACTGAACGTCGACGATCGGGCGCATCCCCATCATCGCGGCGCCTACTGCCACCCCGAAGAAGCCGAGCTCTGCGATCGGGGTGTTGATGAGGCGATCAGCAAACTGCTTCTCGAGACCCAAGGTCACGGTGAACGCGCCGCCCCAACCTCCCGGAATGCCGATGTCCTCGCCGATACAGAACACGCGCGGATCGGTGGCCATCTCCTCCGCAATCCCTTCGCGCAAGGCTTCGGCAATCCCGAGGCGCTGTGCTGGGGCGCCGATCTTCAGGGTAGGGTTCTGGCTCACGGACGGCATCGGCTCCGCTGCGGCAAAGACGTGCGTGTCGATGTCGCTCACGTCCGGTTGCGGAGCACGTTTTGCACACTCGACTGCCTCGGCAAGCAGCGCTTGCACTCGCCCGTGGATCGTGTCGCGTTCGCTGGCGCTGAGCTCCAGTCTCGACGCAAATGCCTCGATGGGATCGCGTTGCGCCCAAGCATCCCGTTCATGCCTTGGCTGGTAATGGCATGGATCCCGCCGCGAGTGCCCCGTTCGACGATACGTCAGCAACTCGAGCAGAACCGGCCCACGGCCGTCCCGACACTCTGCAACCGCCTTGCAGGCAGCCTCATAGACGGCCAGCACATCATTGCCATCGACCGCCTCGCCGCGGATGCCATATGAAACTGCCCGGTCTGATATGCGAGCGTTCTTCATCACCCGCTCGACGTGAGTTGACGCACCATAGAGGTTGTTCTCACAGACGAAGACTACGGGCAACCCCCAGATGGCCGCCATGTTGATCCCTTCGTGGAACGCACCTTCGGCAACCGCGCCGTCACCGAAGAAGCACGCGACGACTTGCTGCTTCTGTCTCAGGTTGAAAGCCAACGCCATTCCCGCCGCGAGCGGAATCCCTCCCGCGACGATCGCGATCCCCGGCACCATGCCCTTCTCCATGCTGCCGACGTGCATCGAGCCGCCTCGACCCCTGCAGCATCCGGTCTCAGCACCGAAGAGCTCGTCCATGAGCTCTTGCGGTGTGATCCCCTTTGCAAGCGCATGACCGTGACCTCGAAATGTCGAAGTGATCCAGTCATCAGGATTAAGCGCGGCACAGACGCCGACTGCGGTCGCCTCCTGTCCCTGGCACTGATGGATCGTTCCGGGCATGGCGCCTTCGAGAAACAGGAACTTGACCGTCTCCTCGAATTCTCGAATCAACACCATTCGCTCATAGAGCGTCAGCAAGAACGGGCGATCGTAGTCCTGCATTTCAGCTCACCTGAAGCGTCGCGATGATCGTGCCGACAGGAACCTTTACACCCGCCTGCACGTGAATCGCCTTGAGCACACCGGTGGCAATGCACTCGACCTCCTGCACGGCTTTGTCGGTTTCCACTTCGAGGAGTACCTCGCCGCGCTTCACCAGCTGCCCCACTGCGATGAGCCACCGCGCCACGGCGACATCTGCGCCCTCGTTCGTCGCGAGATCCGGCATTTTCATGTTTATGTCCACGGCCATGATCGCTCCGTGACCGTGAGTGAATGCTCCGCGATGAACGCCTCCGCCTCTGCAGCCGAGAACACAGCATCCGTCGTGCCGGTCGCACGCGTGGCCGATGCGCCGATGGCACTCGCATACCGGAGTGTTTGCGGCATATCCCAACCGCGCAGCAGGCTGAAGATGACACCCGATGTGAACGCGTCCCCGGAGCCGGACGGGTCGACGATGTCCAGCTCATGTGCTCCGCAGCTCCAGGCCTCACGTGCCCTGGCCGCCACGGCACCCTTGTTGCCCTGTGTAATGATCACGGTGTTCGCGCCCGCGCTCTGCAACGATCGCAATTGGGCGAACGGATCGGATGCGCCCGTGAATGCGCGGGCCTCGTCCTCGTTGGGCACAAAGACATCGATGAATGGCAGGATCTCTCTGAGCTGCGTCATCCCTTGAAAGCCCTGTGGCACGACGACGTCCA
>DATELY010000203.1:0-2769 GCA_035276085.1 Steroidobacteraceae bacterium
CCTCGAGCAGCTGGGAAGGAGCGATGGGTTGATGGTCGTGGGGGCGGAGTATTCGTTGGAGACAGGGGAAGTGGATTTTTTTGATGTGGTGAATTGAGGGCGGCTAACGGGCTACGGCCGACGGGCCGCGGCCAGAATGCAGTAAGCAGGCTTTCCGGCCGTCGCCTGTAACCTGTCGCCTGCCTGCTACCTCACATATCCCACCGCGCCGATCTTCTTCGACAAGATATCCACCTTCTTGCCGTACAGCTTGAAGATCACGCGCAGGATCGTCTCGAGCACCGTCGTCACGGCGAGGCCGACGTAGTTCAGTGGATTCCTCCAGAACACGTAGAGCTTCAGCGCGAACGGCTCGATGTCCGTGAAGCCGCCGAGGCGCATCAACTGAGCGATGTTGCGCGTGTTCGACCTTCGAGGGATCCGAATCGATTCCTAAGACGTTCTGGTAGCCAGCTTTCATCAGCACATCGACGAGATAGCCTGGCCCGCAACTGATGACCAGGATGCGCGCCCTGCGATCCGGCGGCAGATGCTCCAGATAATTTGCGCGGTAGTACGCGGCGAAAGATCGATAACCGCTGTCCACGTCTTCGGGTGCCTGCCAGTACGAGTCGAACGGCTCGAGTCGTGCGGACAGCTTGCGCGTGGCGGCTGAATGAACGAATTTGACTTGGGTATTCATGAACCACTCGGCGGAGATTTGAACTGACTATGCTGAAACGCGGCATCAAAGCCCTGATCGCGCTCGTGCTGCTCGCGCTGCTGGTGCGCGGTGTGGATTGGGATCAAGCACAGGCGACGCTGAAGCATGTATCGATACCGGCGCTCGCCGTCACGCTCGTGGCCATGATCTGGGAGCTGGGGCTCAGTGCCTGGAAGTGGTTGTGGACCTTGCGCATGCATGGCCTCGAGTACCGCTTCGGCTACCTGTTCCAGGTGTTGACGAAGGGGTACTTCATCAACAACTTCCTCCCCACGGCGGTGGGTGGCGACGCTTATCGCGCGTTCCGCACGATGCCCAGCGATGGTTTCAAATCCCGTGCGGTGTCGGCCGTGCTGCTCGATCGCGTCTCGGGATTGCTGGCGCTGTTGTCGTGGGGTGCGGTCGCGGCGTGCTGGCTGTGGAGCGAATCGCCGGTTGCGCGTTGGTATTTGAGTCTGTGTCTCGCCGGCGGAGGCGCGGGGCTTGCGTTGCTGTTCATCGTCTACAAGGGTTGGTTGAAGGCCCTGAGCAATCGCGTGCGTCACCTGGCCGTCTTCTCGGCCATCGAACACAACATCAATTATCTGAAGCAGGCGCGCACGGAATGGGTGTACGTCGTTGCGCTGTCGCTGACGTTTCAAGCCACGTCCATCGGCATCGTGTACTGGCTGTTCGGCCGCATCGACTATCCCGTCGCGGTGGCGGCGTGCGCATTGATGACGGCGGCTGCGGGCGTGGCGGCCATATTGCCGGTGTCCATCAATGGCATTGGCGTCATGGAAGGCTCGCTGGTCGGTATGGCGGTCGCACTCGGTGTGGAGTACGACGCAGCTTTGGTCGTGGCGATATTGCGCCGGCTGCTGATGGTCGCACTCAGCATCCTGTGCGGCGCGATGTTCGTCATCGATCGCGAACCGCAGGCCACTGCCAGAGCCAGTGCTGCCTCGTAGCCGGTAGCCCATGCGAACTACGCGGGCCTGTGAGCGGTCACGGCAATGCGCTTCGACAGGATGGACACGTTCTCGCCATAGAGCCGATACACCCCGCGCAAGACGGCTTCCATCAGGTGGGTGACGGCCCAGCCGACGTAGTTCAGCGGCTTGTCCCAGAAGACGTACAACTTGCACGCGAAGGGTTGGATCGCCATGAATCCTGTGATCTGCAACAACTGCCTGAAGCTGTATTCGGTGACGTTGTAGAAGTGATCGACGTTGTGCGAGATGTGCTCGGGCGCCACGAGCGGATTCGCGCCGTTGATCGCATACGCGAGCAGCTGACCGCCGGGACGCAACGCGTTCTTGCAGACGGCCAGGAAGTCGATGGTCTCCTCGAGCGTGAGGTGATTCAGCTCCTGCTCGGGAATGATCACGTCGAAGCTGTTCGGATGCGCTTCCAGATAGGGGAATGCAGACGCGGCTGCGCATGGCAGCGAACGCTCACGAGCGTGTTTGATCTTCTCGGCATCGGCATCGATGCCCACGACGTTGCGATAACCCGCTTGCACGAGCGCATTGACCAGATAGCCGGGGCCACAGCTCGTGACCACGATCTTCGCTGCGCGGTCCGCGGGTAAGCGCGGCAGATAGTTCACGCGGTAGTACGTCGCGAACGAACGAAATCCCTCATTCAAATTGCGCGTGCCTTGCCAGTACGTGTCGAATGGCTCTGCCCGCGCAGTGAATGTGCGCTCCGCAGGTGTGAACACCTGCGGGGCAAGTTGAGGTTCTGCCGCCATGAACACGTCCTTCCAACTCAAGACCTACGAGCCTTATGGTGGCCCTGAAGAAACTACGTGCGCAGAGTGGTGGCCGTGAAGTATCGCCTTCCCTTGGCGCGTTCACCGTAACCAAATCGACTGCGCGCCGCCAGAGTTCCGACCGCAGCCGGTTTTTTCGAGCGATTTTTGCGATCCAAGGCGACGTAGCTGAATTCCTTACGCGCGACGAATCGTGCCTGTTCCATTAGCGCGACAGTGCGCGCAACTGGCGGCATGGCCAGCGTGGTTCGTTGTGTGCTTTTGCAACGTCTGTGGGAACCGCACCGCACTAGAGGCGTTCACACGGGAC
>DATELY010000204.1:0-11809 GCA_035276085.1 Steroidobacteraceae bacterium
TAAACGCGGTCCTTTAACCGTCCCCCGAGCCCAGCACGTCATCTGGCGGTTATTGCGCAGTTGACCGATCAATCCTGCTGCGTGCCATGGCGTACCGCAGGTAGTTGCCAACGCTGACGATGCCGAGCTTGGCCTGATGCCAGGCAATCGAGCACCCGACGATTCCCCCTCCAACGATCACTACGTCAGTTTGCGCGGGCAGCTTGCTCGCGTCTGTTGACCTCCTGCAAAAACGGTAGTCGGGAGGGCGTGCACGGCGCATTCACCAAAGACGCACGTTCGTCGGCGGATCGCCAATCAGTCAGTTTGCTCTCCTGGTGAAAATATAATCACCGCACAAAATTCTTGCAAGAAAAAAAATAACAAGCTATTTTTCTCACATGCAATGAATCAGCAAAATTTTGCAACCGGGCATTTCCGGGCAAACCCTTATATCTTCTTGATCCGAGCTTTGACCTCGTATCACGCAAGCCAGCTGCTAAAGCCAATCAACACTGCTCACAGAAAGCACAACCGAAAGGACAACCATGGAACGGGTTAACTTCACGCAAATGAAAGACGGCACGGCCGAGGAATACCGTTTCCTTGGCCAACTCGAGGAAGAGTTCTGCGAGCGAACAGCTGATCGGTTGCTCGCCGAACTGCGCCGTCAACAGGAAGAGACGTTGGAGGGATATCGCATCACACGGATGGAGCATGCGCTTCAAAGCGCGACGCGGGCACTGCGCGACGGCGCTGACGACGATTGGGTCGTCGCGACACTCTTTCACGACATCGCCGATGGGATCGCTCCGCGCAACCATGACCGCACGGCGGCCGAGATTCTACGGCCTTATGTGCGTGAAGACGTTTGCTGGGTTATCGAGAACCACGGCCTTTTCCAGACCTACTACTACGGTCACCACCTTGGCTGGGATCGCAATGCACGTGACAGATTCCTCAACCATCCGTTGTACCAGTCGGCAGTCGACTTCTGCGAACGCTGGGATCAGTCGTCATTCGATGAGAAGTACAACAACGAACCGCTGGAAACGTTTGTTCCTGCGGTAAGACGCGTCTTCGGCCGCAAGCCCTACTGGCACATGGACCAGAACAAGCGACGCCTTTACGGCTGACCGCTCGCCAACCTGCCTCCATTCTTGTTCTTCCACACAGGGAGTGTCTGATGTCAGTTGAGCCTACCGTATCGTCCCACCCCGGGCGCTCATCTAGTTCGAACGTCGCGATTGTGACGGGCGCTGGCGGCGGAATCGGCGCGGCGATCTGTCTGACGCTTGCATCGCAAGGATGGTCAGTAGTGCTCGCTTCGCACTCCGACAGGGCTGCGGCGGTGCTGGAGCGTTGCCGCGCAGCAGGCGCAAGTGCGGAGATGCTGGTCGGCGACGTAACGCGTGCCGAGTACGTCAGTCAACTCGTCCAGTTCGCCATCGAACGTTTTGGGCGTCTTGACGGCTTTGTGAGCAACGCCGGTGTCGCGGGCGAGGTAGCCCCCGTCACCGAGTATTCCGACGATACGTTCGACCACGTAATGGACGTCAATGCCCGAGGTACGTTCCTCGCTCTGAAACATGCGCTTCCCGCTCTGCGGGCACAGTCGAACGGTAGCTTCGTTGCGACGGCATCCACTTCAGCAATCCGCGGGCGGGCGAATCTGTCCGCTTACGTCGCCGCCAAGCACGCGGTGCTTGGACTGGTCCGTTGCGCGGCACTCGAATGTATCGGAACGGGAACCCGAGTGAACGCCGTTTTGCCGGGTCCGATCGAGACACCGATGATCGACGCCATCAATGAGTCGGCAAAAAAACGCGACCCATCCGGCCAAGGCATTGTCCGCGCAACGCAGGCACCGTATGGGAAGCCAGAAGATGTTGCGAACACGGTGGCGTTCCTGCTCTCCCCCCTTTCTGCACACATGAATGGTGCATCGATCGTACTTGACGCGGGAAGCACTGTCGCTTGACCACTGCCGGTACGAAATCCCCATTCGAAAGCCCACTCATTTCATTGAGGAGTACTTTTGTGTCCGTTAATCAAATCACTTCCCTGTCCATCGCGCTCGCCAAAGACCCGCAAGTCAGCCCGACCCCGGCTGCAGTCCTGCTCAGTGGTATCGGTGAAACGAAGACGTGGCCCGCACTGGTGACTGCCGACGGTGTGGTCACCAGCGGGATCTGGGAATCGGAGGCTTTTAGCAAGAAAAAGTCGCATCCCGATAGCATGGAGTTCTGCTACATCCTTGAAGGAACTGTAGAGATCTCGGACAACGAGGGCAATGTTGCTTCGTATGGCCCCGGTGATGCCTTCATCGTTCAGCCGGGTTTCGACGGTGTCTGGAAGTCCTTGACCCGGGTTCGCAAATACTTCGTGATCGCGAAGTGTCAGCCGGCACAGGCATCTTCGACTAACGAGCAGCAGGCAAGCCATGAGCAAGTATTCTGATACGAGCTTCTGGTTCAGTACCCTGGGCCAGGCTATCGAACCGCGCCCTGCCCTCAACGGCCATATCGAAGCCGACGTTGCAATTGTCGGAGCGGGCTATACCGGGCTGTGGACGGCTTACTACCTGAAACAGCAGGCTCCACATCTGCGCGTCGTTGTAGTCGAAGCAGAAACGGCCGGATTCGGCGCGTCAGGTCGCAATGGCGGATGGGTAGCCGGTTACATTACTGGCCTGGAGAAATACGTCGCCCCGTTGCCTCGCGCCGAGAAGCGAGCGTGTTGCGAAATACTGTTCGATAACGTCGATCGTATAGGGCAGGTGCTCGCCGACGAGTCGATCGACGCGGACTTTCATAAAGGCGGCGTCATCTATGGCGCCGCACGATTCCCCGAGCAGATCCAGCGCCAACGCGATGTCCTCAAGCAGCTGTATGCCGCGGGTCATACGGAGGAGGATTGCTACTGGCTCGACAAGCAATCTCTTGCCGATATGGTTCGTCTGAGAGACGGATATGGCGGCATTTTCAAGCGCCACTGCGCAACGATCAATCCCGCGAAAATGGTGCGCGGTCTCGCAAACGCTGTCGAACGTCAGGGCGTGGAGATCTACGAGCAGAGCAGAGTTACGTCGATCAGTCCAGGTCTGGTGAAGACGGCATCCGGGTCGGTCAGGGCAAATTTCGTCGTGCCCGCGATGGAGGGCTACTCCACAACGGTTCCCAACTTTGGACGGTACGTTATCCCCGTTCAGAGTCTCATCATTGCCACGGAACCGCTGAGCGATGAGAAGTGGGACGAGATCGGGCTAGCGAAGCGACCGGCATTTTGCGACGGCAGCAAAATGATCAGTTACGGACAACGCTCGCGCGATGGCCGGATGATTTTTGGCGCTCGTGGCGGTTATGTGTTCGGAGGAAAGCCCCGCAGCGAATTCAACCTCAGCGCGCCCGAATTCCGGTTGCGCGAGGAACTTCTCCACGACCTCTTCCCAATGCTCAAGGGAGTACGGATCACCCACGGTTGGGGAGGATCGCTCGGCATGGCACGAGGCTTCGCCCCGCACGTCGTCTTCGACAGGTCCGCGGGCATCGGCATGGCCGGCGGATACGGCGGTCAAGGTGTTGGACCGTCTCATCTTTTCGCGCGGACGCTCGCCGATCTTATCCTGGGACAGGAGACGGACCGGACGCAGATGCCATGGGTTTTCGATCGGACTTCGCCGCGAGCGGTCCTTCGCTCATGGGAACCCGAACCGATCCGTTGGCTGACGTCGAAGGCCATCATGTCGACCTTTGCCTGGGAAGAGAAACTTTGCCGCGCCAACACCTCAACTGCTTGGGAAAAGTCGCTGGCGACGCAGTTGAGCAACTCGATGTCACTGCTGATGCGTTAGCGTGGGCGCTTTTGACGGTCTACCTCTCGTGGCACCCATCCGCGAGAGACTCATGCCGCGTCACTCCAGTCGCCATTGATCGGGCGACTCGAAACCAAAGGAAAAAACCTGTCGGAAACAGCGGCCGGATATTCGCATTAGTTGCCTTCTCGCGAATGTGCGCAGTTGCGCACTATCAATACGCTAGTGCGCGCAATCCCTATCAATGCGCTCCGCGCGGCCAGTACGATCTTGAACGGCATATCTGATTTCAACACGTCCTCCTCACCTCCCCTGCGCTTCGGTATCGTGCTCTTGCCGAACTTTACGTTGGCCGCATTCTCGGGCTTTGTCGATCTGCTGACGTCCGCGACGCTTGTCGGCATCTGTACGGGTGTTTTCGCACTGATGCGCGCAAACGTCATGGCCGGATATCGTTTCTGCGTCAGCTGGTTTCACTACTGGGATTTCGTCGAGCGCATCCCTGCCGTCGACGAGCGCAATCTGGTTGAAGACCGGCTGTTCGTGATCGACCGGCGCGGCGATCCTGCTGCGCCATGTTGAAGCGACAATCGTGCAAAAGGCGCTTCGTATCATGCTGGTCGACGACGCACAAAAAGGCAATGCGCTACAACCACACCCACCGGGACTCTATCCCGTATCCGAACGGCGACGGACCGAAGCCGACTGTGGATTCAACCGGTCGATGCAACACACTAGAACCTGCTGATTAGCGTGATTTCAATTGCTCGACCACATACTGGCTGACGATCAGATCCAGGTGCGCACCGCCTGCGTTCTTGTAAACCGTGCGGTCCCCGGCCGAACGATGGAACGTCGGCATCCGGCACAGATCGAACAGATCGCCTTCGATATCACTCTCCCGAATCACGCCCGCTTTTAGCGGGTTCTGAATATCCCCGGCCTGAACGGCATTCTGGCGGTCGTCCACGAAGATCCGCGCACCACGGAACACATCGCAATCGGCCTCCTGCATGTCGGCTCGGTATCCGCCCACCAGATCGACGTGGGTACCAGGGCGAATGCACTCGCCCCGGATCACGGGTGTGGATGCGCTGGTGGCGGCCGTGATGATGTCTGCGCGGGCGACCGCGGCATCGAGGTCCTCGACAATGCTGACACGGATGTTTCTTGCGTCGAGCGCCGAGCGCGCGGCTTCCAGCCTCGACGGTGTGCGATTCCATAACAACACCTCTCGGATGGAGGGCCGGATGTGCAGATATGCGTCCGTCAAAGACCGCGCAACCGGGCCCGCGCCCAGCACGAGCAGGACCTCACTGTGCTCGCTGCACAGCATGCGGGCCGCTAGCGCGGAATCGGCGGCGGTTTTCCATCGCGTGATTTCGGGGCCGTCCAGCATCGCGACGAGCCCCTTGGTGCGCTCGTCCAGGACCAGAAATGCGGCCTGCTCCGACGGCAGCGGCGGGACGGCAGCGCCATTGGCCGGATGGATCGACGCGATCTTGACCCCGGCACCCATGCCCGGCAGGATCACACCCCGGCTGAACAGGCCGAAGGTCGAATCCCCGATGAAGTAGCCGCCGCCGCTCGGCCGGGTACCCGCGTGCCCGCGGTGCAACGCGTCGAGAACGCCGCACCAGTCGAGTACCGACTGGATCTGTTGCGCGGAAATGATCTGCATACGTACCGCCCCTACTGTTTTGGCCAGATGTCCCCAAGGGTGTACCCCTCGGGAAAGGGGTCATCGTGATCCAGCACGATGGTGTGAAAACCATGGATCCAGCTGGTGCCGGCCAGCGTCGGCACCACGGCCGCTTGCTCGCCGATGCGGGTCGTCTCCTCCAGGCGGCCAGTAAAGACCGTACCCAGGATGCCCTGGTGCCGGAAATCCTCGTTCAGTGGCAGCTCGCCCTTGGCGTGCAGCACGGCCATCTTGGCGCAGGTGCCGGTACCGCAGGGGCAACGATCGATCGCGCCCGTCCAGGTGGCCGGATCGTCCCACGAGAGCGGACCGGTGGGCATAGTGACCGCGTTCTTCCAGTCAGCCCGCGGGTCGTCTGTAGGGCCGGAGAGCTGGGAAATCGTGATGCCAACGCCCGGATAATCGGGGTGCGCAACTGGCAACTGCTCGATGGCGGCCTGCCGGATCATGGCCGAGACCCGCGCGATCTCCTTGCCATGTTCGGGCTTCAGTTCGAGTCCCGGAAACTGTCGCACGTCGGCAATCGCGTAGAACATGCCGCCCCAGCCGACATCCACGCGCACCTTGCCCAGATGCGGCACGTCGATGACGGCATCCAGATGCGCGGCAAACGCCGGTACGTTCCTGAACTTCACGCTCTTGACCTTGCCGTCCTTGCACTCGGCAGTGATGCGGATAAGGCCGGCCGGCGCTTCCAGCGTCAGCTCAGTCACCGGCTCCCGCATCGGCAGCATGCCCATTTCCAGCAGCACGGTGGCCACGGAGATGGTGTTGCCGCCCGACATCATCGGGTATTCGACCTGCTCCAGAATGATGTAACCGGCGTCCGCCTCCGGGTGACAGGGCGGCACGACGATGTTGCAACAGTGGGCCGGGTAGCCGCGCGGTTCGCGCAGCAGCAGCTTGCGCAGTCCGTCGTCATTGGCCTCCAGCCATTTCATCTTGGCCTGGACGGTGTCGCCGGGAATATGCGGGATGCCGCCCGTCACGACGCGCATGGGAATACCCGAATGGGTCTCCACCGCATGGATGCTTCGCTTGAAACCCATATGCCGATTTCCTCTTACGTACCGCCGCCCCTGTGCGGCGTAAAGAGAAATCTATGCCGGTTTCGCCGCAAACTTAAGCGACATTTCCTCCGGTATTCCTTCAACTTCTGGTTGACGATTGCACGGCGAGTTGCTGCCTGATCCACTGGCAGAATCGCTTGCACACGCTGGCGTCCGCCTTGTCTCTACGCACGGAGAGGTAATGGCCGCGATTCCTCATGATGGTCTTGTGCGGCAGCGGACGCACGAGGTCGCCGCTGTCGACCAGATGCCCGACGAGATGATGCCAGCCCAGGGTCACGCCCTGATGCGCGAGGGCCAGCTGCACGATGGCCGGATAGTCG
Organism: Steroidobacteraceae bacterium; assembly: GCA_035276085.1. Taxonomy (GTDB): domain Bacteria; phylum Pseudomonadota; class Gammaproteobacteria; order Steroidobacterales; family Steroidobacteraceae; genus DATELY01. The sequence goes on from DATELY010000204.1 coordinate 6,889, forward strand.
TTGCTGGTGAATAGCTGCCGCGGGATATCGGCGCGCCAGCTGGTATCCACGTCATGCAGCGCCAGCCAGACCTTCCAGTCGATATGCTCGGAAATCTGCGAGCGACCGTAGGCGCTGAGATCCAGCAACGACATGTCGAGCAATCCTTCGGGTGCCGAGATCGGGCCATGTCGCTGCAGATACTGCGGAGTGCAAACCGGATAGACCTCGTCGTCGAACAGGTGCTCACTGTCGTATCCCTCGCGCAAGCTGGCCAGCTTCGCGATGTACACGTCCGGCTGCACGCCTGCTTCCATCGAGATGAAATTCTGCGTGGCCAGTACGGTGAGTTCGATATCCGGCGCGTCCTGAAGGAATTCGGGCAGCCGCCTATGGAGCCACAGCGCCGAAAACGCCGGCGAACAGCACACGATCAGGGTCTGCCTGGCGGGAATTCTCTTGCGCAGGCGTTCGGCTGCCTGATGAATATTGATCAGCGAAAGCTGGGCGGCATCCTTGAACATCTCGCCATCGGCCGTCAGTGCGACGGTTCTGCCCGAGCGGACAAACAGCGCCGTCCCGAGGTAGTCCTCAAGCTCCCGCACCTGCTTGCTGACGGCTGCGGGGGTCACGCTCAGTGCATTGGCAGCCCCCGTAAAACTGCTGAACTTTGCGGCCGCGAGAAATGACTTGATGGCGCGCAGCGAAAGTGCGCCGACCAGGGTTTCGCTGATTTCGAATTGAGGCGCCATGACTATGTCGACCGGATTGAAGGGATCGGGACAGAGTCCGAAGCAACGACTTGCCCGAGATCACGTGAGACAACGACGCTATTCTCGTATCCCAACGGACCGTCTTCAAGTAGCAGCGCCTGAGTCAGACTGCAGCAAACCCTGTGAGCGGATAGCCAGGAAGACTGCTTTGGTCAATGTCACGACGCCGGCTGAGGGCGATCGAGTGGCCGCTTGCGAGTGGAGCAGCCGGTTCAATGTCATGGCGACGCATTAAATAAAGCTCTCCTTCTGGCCGACATCTGGCTGACGCTCTTGGCTCAGTTCGCCCCCAGCAGACGATTGACCGCTTGCCTGCGGGAGGACGCCTTTCTCAGTCTCGCCGACATCCGGTCGATGCGTGAGGACATCTCCGTGTCTGCCGCGGACACTGGGCGCCATGCGCGATACGCCGACGACGCAACCTTGCGGATGCTGACGTGTGCGATGATCGCCAGCAACAGCAGGACTGCCCATGCCGATGCATGTGCAAGCGCTCGCGCGACAAACCCGGCTTAGTGGACGCCAAAGTCTGACTGAAGTCTTCTCAGCTTCGAGGGCGTGACGTTGAATTCGCGTTTGAACCAATGTATGAGATGCGAGCTGTCTGTAAAGCCGCACTCGTACGCGATCTGCGTAATCGACCGGTCGCTGTTTATCACCATCCATTTCGCTGCGTTCAGGCGCATGCCCCTCCAGTACTGAAGGGGGGCGACACGCAGATGCTTTCTGAAAAGGCGGGTAAGCTCGCGCTCGGTCGTGCCGATCGCTTGCGCGATGCCGGCAATGGAGCCTGGCTCAAATGTTCGTTGCCTCATCAGCCCGACTGCATTCACGACCCGCCGGTCCGGGCAATGCAGACCGATCTCCGAGTCGTCCTTCATGGCCTGAATTTCTTCGAATCCTCGGTCGGCCATCAGATAGTGAAGCGCCTTGTGCGATCGCGTATTACCGCAGCTGGTCGTCACCAGGTGCATCGCAAGGTTGATCGCCGCAAGACCGCCGGGGCATGTGATGAATCCGCCATCCACGACGACAGGCGCGTCCGTCACTGCGATGACATCCGGAAAGTTGCTCTGCATCGCATGCGCGAGTGAGAAGTGAACAGCACATCGTTTTCCGGCCAGATATCCCAGTTCGGCAAGAATGAATTGACCGGTGCATAGCCCGATGACGGGGACGCGCGCTTCCACGCAGGATTGTACGAATCGGTAGAGCTCGTCGGGGATTGGCGCGGCACTATGGAGCAACCCGCCATGCACCACAACGTAGTCATAGGCAGTCGGGTCGCCGAAGAGTCTGGTCGGCAGCATCGGGAAACCGCAGCTCGAGCGGATGGGCGCCATCTCGTGAGACAGGAGATCCCATGAGCAGTAGATTTGCCTGCTGAAATCCGCCTCATCGGCCGACAGTCGCAGAAACTCGACGAAGCACGAAAGCGACATCAGGGTGAAGTCCGGCGTCGGCGCGATGCCGATTCTGAGCGGCGCCTCCACCTCCGGCGCAGACTTGCCCGGCCGCAGAAAAGAGTAATCGCCCCGCATTTATCGCCTCCCTTGCCGTGCCGCCGATTGTCCGAAACATACAATTTTTTTAGAACGTGGGCAATTATAGTTTTCAACATCGGCACGCAAACGGCACGGAGGCGTCATCTTGAAGATCACGAAAATTTCTCTCTACCAGGTAGACCTGCCCCTCAAAGAGGGTTCCTATAGCTGGTCCACGTTTTCGTTTGCGTCGTTCGACTCGACCGTGATCGTCGTCGAAACGGACTCTGGACTCTCCGGTGTCGGCGAGATTTGCCCTCTCGGACCGTCCTATCTGCCCGCCTATGCCGAGGGCGCTCGCGCGGGCCTCGTCAAGATCGCCGAAGGTCTGATCGGCGAAGACCCCTGCCAGATTGGCCGGATCAATTTCCGCATGGACGAGCTTCTCAAAGGCCATCCGTATGTGAAGTCAGCGTTGGATATGGCCTGCTGGGATATCCTGGGCAAGGCGACCAGTCAGCCGGTCTACAACCTGCTCGGCGGGCGTCTGCAGGATGCAGTCAGACTCTTCAAGGTGGTGAGCCGGCAAGACCCCGATGCGATGGCAAAAAAAATCCGCGAGTATCAAAACCAGGGCTTCAAACAGTTTCAGATGAAGGTCGGTGCGGGCGCAGATTCGGATATCGAGCGCATTCGCAAGGTGTCTGCTGAACTGCGCCCCGGCAATGTCCTGGCGGCAGATGCGAACACCGGGTGGCGGCAACACGAGGCGCTACGCGTTGTCAAAGCCATTCGGGATGTCGATATCTACATCGAACAGCCGTGCCCGAGCTATGAGGAGTGCCTCACGGTCAGGAACCATACGGATCATCCAATGATCCTCGATGAATGCATGGAAGACATTCGCTTGTTGATGCGTGGCTGTCAGGATCGAGCGATGGATGTCGTCAATCTCAAGATAAGCCGTGTAGGCGGTCTGACGAAGGCCAGGCAGTTCCGGGATCTCGCGGTGACGATGGGCATTTCGCTCACCATCGAAGACTCGTGGGGCGCAGAGATTGCGACGGCCGCCCTTTGCCATCTCGCGCACTCGACGCCCTCCGGTTTTCACTTCCAGTCGTCGGCGTTCCATGAGTACCACAGTCTCACGGTCGCTTCGGGCGGCCCGGAACTGCACGATGGCTATATGTCGGTCTCGGCTCAGCCGGGTCTCGGCGTCTCGCCCAATATGGATGTGCTCGGGGACCCCGTCGCCGTTGTCGGTCGATCAACCTGATACGGACCGCGCACCGTGCAACGCGCCCGATGCACCTCACCATCGGGCGCTCACCCTCACCGACGCTGCAAAGAAGCAGCGTTTCGACTTGACGTCCGCATCAAACGAGGAAGTGCCCCGATGAGCGCTGTGATGGGTGTGCTTCGACATCCGCCACCTTTGTAGTCGGATTCGCAATCGTCTCGGCATGAATCAGCTTTGTGTTCGGGCGTATGGCTGCGCGTACAGCAGCAAGATCGCTGATGTCCACAAACGTCGCCTCGATACCGTACCGTTGCGGAAGCAGTTCACTGAAAAGGCGCCAGACGGCCTCATACGTCACATCGCTCACAACAACATGATCGCCACTCTTCAGGAATGTGAAGAAGATCGCATGCAGCGCCGCCACGCCGGTTCCAAAAACAACGGCCTCCTCACCGTTTTCCAGTGCCGCAAGCTTGCGCTCGAGACAAAGCTGGTTGAAGCCGACGTTCCGCGTGTAGAAGAGCGTTTGAGAATCTGACCAGTCGAGTGCGGATGGATCATCAGGCAATCTGTACGAGTTTGCCATGACGATCGGCGTGCGAATTGCTCCCGTCGTGGCGTCAACCAGATTCCCCGCATGTACGGCCTGACTGTCGAACGAGAGGCTTTGCGGCGCTTCCTTACATTCAATATGCGTTGTTCGCCTATACGCTGAAGAAGCGGAAATTCTAGAGACGAGTTTTCAAGTTTGAAGTGCAACACCCTGACTCGTTTAAGGTGTTGCCATGGAAAAACGATACCAACAACTCCAGCCTGAAGAGAGGCTGACGATCGCCAGCCTGCGTCAGCAGGGTTCAAGCATACGTGCCATGGCCCGCATACCTGGACGCTCACCTTCAACTGTGAGCCGCGAGCTGGCTCGCAACTGTGGGCCTGAGCACTATGCATCAATGCCGGCCCAGGCGCCAAGCGTCGCACGACGTGCCGCTGCCCGACGCCCCGCGAAGCTCGATCCGCAAGCGGTTACATGGCGCATCGTCCTCACCTTGCTGGACTGGAAATGGTCGCCCCAGCAGACATCGGGTACGCTCGAACGTATGTACCCGAATGATTCGTCCCAGCGGGTCCCGCACGAGACCATCTACACGGTTAAAACCGAACTTTGGGTGACGTATTGCCGATAGAACGTATCATAATGTGGGTTGCTAGCGTGACATTTTCCTAATAGCGGCATGCACTTGCAGCCAGTCATGCACTCGGTAGCACTAATGTCCATTAACCATACTGGAACGCTCGATTCGATGAAGCGCAGCTTTGCGCAGTGTCCGGAAATCCAGCAGTGCTATTACGTCGCAGGCGAAAGGGACTTCGTGCTGGTCCTGACGGCGCGCAATATGGAGGAATGCACCGCGCTCACGCGGCAACTGTTCTTCTCGAACAACAAC
>DATELY010000205.1:0-5526 GCA_035276085.1 Steroidobacteraceae bacterium
GGAAGAAGCATCCATGCCGGCATCTTGGCGCAAGTGCCCGACGGGTGCCTAGTATGAAAGAAGCGGTTGGCGGTTGGCGGTTAGCGGTTGGTCAGAGCGCTACCGCGCTCATCCCTTCGGGGTCGTGCGCCGCGCGATGGACAACTAGTATGAAAGGGCTACGGGCCACGGGCTACAGGCTACGGCCAGAGAGGAACCCTTTCATCCCTGTGGGGTCGTGCTGCGCACAGCGCCAAAGGGATGAAAGCGCGGTAGCGCTCTGACCAACCGCCAACCGCCAACCGCCAACCGCTTCTTTCATACTAGGCACCCGTCGGGCACTTGCGCCAAGATGCCGGCATGGATGCTTCTTCCCCGCCAGCCCCGCGACATGCGGCGACGGTGCTGCTATTACGCGAACGCGATCGAGAGTTGCAAACGCTGCTGCTCATGCGGCACACCGCGTTGAAATTCATGGCCGGTGCATGGGTCTTTCCAGGCGGCGGACTCTCGCCTCACGACTACGAACCTTTGGCGCTGTCGCGCTTGCTGAATGCGCCCGGGGAACCTCACGGTTTCAAGGACGCGACGCTCGCACCGCTGGCGACGGATCTCGTGCGCGGCCTGTTTGTCTGCGCGTGTCGGGAAACGTTCGAAGAAACCGGTGTGCTGCTCGCGCAGCACGCCGACGGCTCGCCGTGCGACGCCGCACAAGTGGTCCGACTGCAGGGGGTACGCGCCGCCATCGAGCATGACGCGCGTCTCTTCGCGCACATGCTGGAGCGTGAGCAGTTGTATCTGGACGCTGCGAAGCTGCTGTACTGGTCGCACTGGATTACGCCTTCCGCGCTGGGGCCCACGCGCTTCGACACTCGCTTCTTCGCGATCTCGATGCCCGAGCACCAGGATGTCGGCACGCTCAGTCGCGAGTCCGATCGAGCCGCATGGCTCCAGGTGCGTGACGTGCAGGACACCGTCACGCGCGGCGAAATGCACATCTCGCTGCCGACGCTCAGCAATCTCGAAGATGTACAGCGCTGTTATGAGCGCAGCGAGAGCGTTGCAGCGCTCCTCGCGCACGAGCACCAACGCGTCGTGTTCCCGGTCCTGCCGAAGCACGTGCGTACTGCAGTGGGCAAGACCGTCTTGATGCCATGGGATCCGGACTACGCGAGCGCGCCCGGGGATGGCACACCGGTCGTGGAATTGCCGACCCATCTGCTGACCCAGGCTTCGCGCAGGTTGATCAGCCGCTAGTGACGGGTAACAGCCGGCTAGCCAGCGAGCTGGCTTGCGGGCCAGAAGGTTCTGTCAGGCTTCTGGCCAGCCGACCAGCAAGCTAGCAAGCGCAATACCACGATCCACATCAGCTGTTGCGCGCCGCTAGCTAGTTCCCCATCGCGCTGCGCACGACCCCAAAGAGATGAAAGCGCGGTAGCGCCTCTGACCAACCGCTAACCGCCAACCGCCAACCGCTTCTTTCATATTAGTGGACCGTGACAACGATCGATGCCGAAGATTGCGTCCCTTCCCTTGCGACAGCGGGGGAAGGACAGGATGGGGGCGCTCGGGTGGGCTACTACCGTAACGTTTGCCCCCACCCTAACCCTCCCCCGCTAGCGCAGGGGAGGGAAACGGAAGTTCACTCGCCGATCCGCAGCAGGATCTTGCCCTTGTGAGCGCTGGATTCCATGTACGCGTGAGCGGCCGCTGCTTGCTCGAAAGCGAACACGCGATCGATCGTGACCCGCAATTGACCGGAAGCAAAGAGCGGCCACACGTGGTGCAGGAGCTGCGCCTTGAGCGCCTGCTTGTACTCGACACTACGGCCGCGCAGCGTCGAGCCCGTGATCGACACGCGCTTGGTCATGACGCGCAATACATTCAGTTGAGCTTGCACACCACCCATGGTGGCAATCATCACGAGCCGCCCTTCGGTCGCCAGCGCATCGACGTTTCGATTCAGGTAATCGCCGGCAATCATGTCGAGAATGACGTCGACCCCCGCGCCCTGCGTTGCCTCCCGCACGCCGGCCACGAAGTCCTGCGTCTTGTAGTTGAATGCACGCGTTGCACCGAGCGCTTCGCAATAGCGGCACTTGTCTTCCGACCCTGCGGTCGCGAAAACGGTTGCACCTCGTGCCACTGCCAGCTGGATCGCCGCAGCGCCGATGCCGCTCGATCCGCCATGCACGAGAAAACGCTCGCCCGGCTGCAGTGCTGCGCGCTCGAAGACGTTACTCCACACGGTGAAGTACACCTCCGGTAACGACGCCGCTGCAACGACATCGACACCGGGCGGCAATGGCAGCACCTGCCCTTCATGTACGCTGCAATACTCCGCATACCCGCCACCCTGCAGCAGCGCACAGACGGCATCGCCGCGCTTGAATTCATGCACAGCGGTCCCGACCTGCGCGACGACACCCGACACTTCCAACCCGGGATACGGCGGCGCGCCAGGCGGCGGCGGATAATTGCCGCGACGCTGCAGGACATCGGCTCGATTCAATCCCGCGGCGGCTACCTTGATGAGCACCTCATGCTCGCCAACGGTTGGCATCGACGCATCGGCAACGACGAGTGCCTCAGGGCCGCCGGGCGCAGGTACGGCGATGACTTTCACGGCTCGGGTCTCACTTCTTGCGCGGCACGTACAAGTCCGTGAGCGTGCCCTCGAATGCTTCGGCGCTGAACGCCACCGTTTCCGACAACGTCGGATGCGGATGGATGGTCATGCCGATGTCCGCGGCGTCCGCGCCCATTTCGATTGCGAGCGCGATCTCGGCGACGAGCTCGCCGGCGTTGCTCCCCACCAGGCCCCCGCCGATCACGCGGTGCGTCTCGGCATCGAAAATCAGCTTCGTGAGTCCCTCATCGCGTCCCTGCGCCAGCGAACGGCCGCTGGCGGCCCAGGGAAACCGCGCCGTTTCGATCTTCGTGCCCTTGGCCTTTGCATCCGTCTCCGTCATGCCCACCCAGGCGATCTCCGGATCGGTGTACGCCACTGACGGAATCACGCGCGCGTCGAATGCACGCTTCTGTCCATGCGCCACTTCGGCCGCCAGCTTGCCTTCATGCGTCGCCTTGTGCGCCAGCATCGGCGGCCCGGCGATATCGCCGATGGCAAAGATGTGCGACACGTTGGTCCGCATCTGGCGGTCGACCGGGATGAAACCGCGCTCGTTCACGAGCACGCCCGCGGCGTCCGCCTTGAGCATGCGACCATTCGGCACACGACCCACCGCGACGAGCACTTTGTCGAACACATCCGGCGCAGGCGCATCTTTGCCCTCGAACGTGGCACGAATGCCATCCGCTGTCGGCTCGAGCTTCGCAACCTTCGTATTCGTGAGAATGCGTTCGTACCGTGCGCGGATCCGTTTCTCCAGCGGCCGCACCAGATCGCGATCGCAGCCGGGAATCAAATCCGGCGTGAGCTCGACGACGGTGATGCGCGTACCGAGGGCGTCATACACGGTGGCCATCTCGAGGCCGATGATGCCGCCACCCACGACCAGCATGCGCTTCGGCAGGTCCAGCTCGAGCGCCACCGTGGAATCGATGATGCGAGGATCGTTCGGAAATCCAGGCAACCGCATCGATTCCGAACCCGCCGCGATGATGCAGTGGGCGAATGACACCGTGCGTTTGCCGCTGCTGCCGGTCACTTCAACCTGATGCGCAGAGGCGAACTCGCCGACACCGCGCACGACTTCCACTTTGCGTTGCTTGGCGAGCGCCGACAGTCCACCGGTCAAGCGCGACACGACCTTGTTCTTCCATTCGCGCAGCTGCGTCGCATCGATCTGCGGTTTGCCGAAGCGAATGCCCGCGCTGGCCATCGATTCGGCTTCTTCGATGACCTTGGCCGCGTGCAGCAATGCCTTGGAAGGAATGCAGCCGACATTGAGACAGACGCCGCCCAGTTGCGGATCACGTTCGATCAGCGCGACCTTCATGCCGAGATCGGCGGCACGGAATGCCGCTGTGTAGCCGCCCGGTCCTGCGCCCAGCACGACCAGATCGAAGTCGTAGCGAGCGCCTGCTGCCGGCGTCTGTTGCTGTGTGGTTGCGGCAGGTCGATTGGCGCTCGCCTCGGGACGAGGTGTCGATGGAGCAGCCGTCGCAGTGGGGGCAGCACTCTTGGCCACTTCCGCGGCTGACTTCCGCGCTGGTGCTTCAGCGCCCGGTTGCGGACTTTTCTTCTCTTCGGCAGGGGCGCCTGCTTCGTCCTCGAGCTGCAGGATCACACGATCCTTCGAAACCCGGTCGCCTTTCTTCAACTCCACGGAGCGCACCACACCCGCTCGCGGTGAAGGCACGTCCATCGTTGCCTTCTCTGTTTCCAACGTCAAAAGCGGTGTCTCCTTCTCGACGCGATCGCCGGGCTTCACGAGCACGTCGATAACTTCGACATCCTTGAAGTCACCGAGATCCGGGACGCGGATGTCAGCGCTCACGGCACGGCCTCCAACAATCCGCGTACATCCGCCAGTCGTTGGGCGAGGAAGGTCGTGAACCGCACGGCCTGCGCGCCATCGATGACGCGATGGTCGTACGCGAGCGTGAACGGCAACATCAGACGCGGCACGAAGCTGCCGTTTTCGTACACGGGCTGCATCGAGGATTTCGCGACGCCGAGGATCGCGACTTCCGGTGCGTTGATGATCGGCGTGAATGCCGTGCCGCCGATGCCGCCCAGGCTCGACACCGTGAAGCAAGCGCCCTGCATCTCGGCGGCCGACAATTTGCCGCTGCGAGCCTTCTCGGAGAGCGCGCCCAGATCGCGGGCAATCTCATACACGTCCTTGCGATCCACATCTCGAATCACCGGCACCATCAATCCGTTCGGCGTGTCGGCCGCGAAACCCAGATGCACGTACTTCTTCAAGATCAACGTTTGACTGCTGCTATCGAGCGAGGCATTGAACGTCGGAAATTCCTGCAGCGCCTTCACACACGCACGCAGGATGAACGCCAGCGGTGTGAGCTTGATGCCTTCCTTCGCTGCCTTGCCCTTGAGCTTGGTGCGCACCTCCTCGAGCTCTGTGATGTCGGCTTCATCCATCTGCCACACGTGCGGAATGCTGGTCCAGCTGGCATGCAGGCGGGGACCGGAGATCTTCTGAATGCGCCCGAGCGGTTGTGTTTCGACAGGGCCGAATTTGGCGAAATCGGCGGCGGTGAATTGCGGTGTCGTGACGGCAGGCGCGGGCCTGGCAGCAGTCGCGCCACTCAACCGTTCCTTGACCCATCGCTTCACGTCATCGTGCGTGATGCGGCCTTTGATGCCGGTGCCCTTGAGCTGGCCGAGATCGGCGCCCAACTCGCGCGCCAGCTTGCGAACCGATGGGCCTGCATACGCACGCGCAAAGCCTGGCTCGTCGATGGCCGGCGCGGGCGAAGCTGGGGGACTTGGCACCGTGCTGGGAGGTTTTGGTGCTGTTGCAGCGGGCGCGGGCGCAACTGGCGTCTGCAGTACTTCTTCCGCTGCAGGCAGGTGCGCCTGATCGCTTGCAATCGGAGCGGATGGCGGTTTGCTCG
>DATELY010000206.1:0-5389 GCA_035276085.1 Steroidobacteraceae bacterium
CGGAGTAGCGCCAGGCGTAGTACTGCGGGGAGTTGTAGCGCACCAGACTCTCCTCGTCCCAGGCGACCACATCGTGTCCGAGGCCACGAATGATGTTGAGCATGCGCTTGCTGATGGAGCGCATGCTCTTGGCCAGGAACACCCCGCGCGGCAGGCTCGGCATGGCGAAGTTGATGTAGGTGCGCGACCCCAGCACCACGGGCAACCCGCGCTCCGCCGCAACGCAGGCGAGCAGCAGCTTGGCGTCAAGCTCACGCACCTGATTCTCGACGGGGATGATGAGGGTCGAAGGACTGCCTGTCATGGACAACGGATTTACGCCTGCGGGGAGCTGATACTTTACTGACGCTTCATTGCAGTAACTTGTGACCACGCGGGAGTATCCAAGGTTCTCCTTTCGCAAGCCTTTCAAGCGACGGGCACGGCACGGCGCAGATGCCCAATCGGGACTGCAGTCATGCTCCGATCCGGCGCCGAGCAACGATGGGAATTCTGCGAGCGCGAGACCACGGCCGACAAGGGAACTTCACCTACGGCTGGGCTGAGCGCCGGGCGATCGGATCGTCCCGCACTCACTGTTGCAGCAGTGGCTATGCGGTGCAGGCATGTCGAGCCACCGCCGATCGCGGCGTACGGGCGGGCGGACCCGGCCGCCCGTTGCAACGACCTTACTCGGGCCTCTCGATGGGCAACGAGAAGTGGAAGGTTGCACCTGCTCCCGGCCGACCTTCAGCCCAGATACGACCACCGTGTCTGCGCACGATGCGCTCGACGATGGCAAGGCCGGCACCCGTTCCTTCAAATTGCCTGGCGCCGGGCAGCCGTTGAAAGACCTGAAACAGCTTCGGCACTTCTGCGGCATCGAAGCCAATGCCGTTGTCGCTGATGTCGAATTGCACTGCGCCCTCGTGCGGCTGGCTCGTGATACTGATTTCGCGGCGTGCCTTGGAGCTCGAGTACTTGAGTGCGTTCGCGATGAGATTGATCCAGACCTCGCGCAACAATCCGCGATCAGCCATCACCGTTGGCAGCTGTCCAAGCTCGAACTCGAGCGGAGGACCGTGATCGCCGTGCAGGAGCTCGTCCCGAACTTCCTCCACGAGTTGCTGCATGTTGACGGGCTGCAACGACAGTTCCTGTCGCCCCATCTGTGAGAATGCGAGCAGATCGTCGACCATCTGGCTCATTCGCCGGACGTTTTCGATGCTGAGTTGCAGGTAGTGCTGACCGTCGTCGGTGAGGCGATGCGCTTCCGTTTCGAGCAGCAGTGAGGAGAAGCCGCTGAGCCGACGCAACGGTGCGCGCAGATCGTGTGAGACCGTATAGCCGAAGGCTTCCAACTCGGTGTTCGCCTCGCGCAGCTGGGCCGTGCGTTCTGCCACCGTGCGCTCGAGCGCGGCATTCATCGCCTCGATCTGGCTCTGCGCGCGCTTGCGTTCAGCGATCTCTTCTTCCAGACGTTCTGCGTACTGCTTTACCTCGCGGTAGAGCGAACCGTTCTCATAGATGCGACCCACTTGCGCGGCGAGAATCTGAGCGAGCGCCTCGTCCTCATCGCTGAATTCCGCCGCGCCAATCTTCTCGACGAGAGTCAACGATCCATACACGTGCTGCGGCGACTGGATCGGCACGCAGAGCAGGCAATGCACGGGGCCATACGTTCGCGACAGACCCGCCAAGGTCGGATCTCCCCGCAGATTGCTCAAGCGACGCGGCGTTCGCGTTTCCAGGACCTCGGCGTGGATCGGGCTTTCCCACGGAACGACATCCTGTATCGCCGTCGAACGTCCACTCAAATCGCTGGTGAACGAATATTTGAGACGACCATTGCCGCGATCGCGTATGCCGGTCAGCGCGAGCTTTGCGCCGATGATCTTGCGCGATGCGCCGCAGAAGTCCGACAACAGGCGTTCCGGATCGCGCTCGGAGGCGAGTCGCAGGCCCAGCTCGATCATCGCTTCGAGCCGAGGCACCACGTGAGCTGCCTTCTGCGACAAGCTCGCCGTCAAGCGCGAGAACTGCGCCTGTTGGGACTGTTCTGTGCTCGCGACCGGCTGTGCTTTCAGCTGCGCGCCCAGCGCTGCGTTCACGACATCGAATATGCTCTGCGGCTCGGCAGGCTTCGTGATGATTTGTGTCACGCCGCAAGCGCGTGCCAACGCCTGGGCTTCGGACTCGAGGTAACTCGCTGTATAGAACGCCACCGGCGTCGAATCGTTCGGCTCGTTCTCCCGCAGCCGGCGCACGAACTCCAGACCATTCATACTGGGCATCAACAGGTCGACGATGATGAGATCGACACGTTCAGCCGTCGCGGTTTGCAATCCTTCGGGCCCATCCTGCGCCTGCAATACCGTGTGCGACGCGTACTGAAGTACGGTTGCCAGCAGGTCACGGGCGGTCGGATCGTCGTCAACGACCAGAATGGTTGCCACGGCCCTGCTCCTGCGCAGCGCGCATACAGTCACTGACTTCCTTAAGTAAGGCGTGAGGCTCCAGTGGCCGCATCAGGAACCGTGTTGCACCGAGGTTCTCTGCGAGGCGGCGCGATGACGTTTCACTGTGCGTCGAGGTGATGATGAACACAGGCGTAGTTGCCAGGCCGGCATCCGCGCGTATCCATTGCAACAATTGAAATCCAGTCGCGCCGGGCAATCCGATGTCCGTGAAGATCAATGCGGGGCGCGCACGGCGTGCCAACGCCAAGCCTTCTTCGGCCGTGTTTGCCGCGATGACGGTGTATCCCTGCGGCTCCAGGATGCTGCGCTTCAGCTCGATATTCACGCAGGAGTCGTCCACGACCAAGATCGTTGCATTGACCTGCTGCTGCGACGATGCGGGTGTGCTGCGAGGGGGTGCGGGAGAAGCTGTTGCGCGTGTCGACGCCGGCTTCGGCGGCGCCAGGCCCCAGGGCATGAGCTGCTCGATGAAGGTCGCCGGATCGATGGGTTTCGACACGTAACCATCGAAGCCGCAGGCGAGAACCCGGTCACGATCGCCGACCATGGCAAGTGCGGTGACCGCAATCAGCCGCAACGACGCGGTCGCAGGATCTGCCTTGAGAGTGCGCGCAACCTCGTAGCCATCGAGACCCGGCAGCTGGATGTCACAGATTGTCAGATCGGGCCGATGCTCTCGTGCGAGTGCCACAGCGTCATCGCCCCGCATCGCGTTCAGCGTACGGTAGCCGTGCGCCTGCAGCAGGTAAGTCATCAGTTCGAGACTGGAGGGATCGTCTTCGACGACCAGGATCGCGCCACTCATCACGCCGTCCTCGGGAGTTCGAGCTTGAAACAGCTGCCTTTGCCGAACTCGCTGTGGAACGTGATCGTCCCACCCAGCAGCGCGGCGAGTTTCTGGCTCAGGTGCAAGCCGAGTCCGGTGCCTTCGGCTCGCGATGAGGATGTGGCAAGCCGCGCGAAAGCCTGGAACAGGGTGGCATGGTCTTCCGGTCGGATACCTGCACCCGTATCCGTCACGCTGATCACGGTCGTGCCGTGGTCGTTGCTCGCCAGTCCCAATCGCACCTCTCCTTGTGCGGTGAACTTGATGGCGTTGCCCACGAGATTGAGAAGAATCTGACTCAGTGCGCGTCGATCCGCTTCCACGACCCACGCCTCGGTGGGTGCTTCCAGGTGCAGCGCGAGTCCCTTTTGCTCGGCGACGGGCCGCAAGCTTCCGTACACTTCACTCAACACTTCCTGCACCTTGACTGGCTCGAGCGTGACGGCAACCTGGCCGGACTCGATCTTCGCCAGATCCAACAGATCGTTGATGAGCGACAGCAGATGCTTGGCACTGCGTTGCACGGTGTTGAGCTGCCGTTCCTGATCCGGCGTCAGAGGGCCGGGCAGCCGCATGAGTAACGTGCCGGTGAAGCCGAGAATGGCGTTCAGCGGTGTGCGCAACTCGTGGCTCATCGTGGCCAGGAAGCGGTCCTTCGCCTGGCTCGCGCGTTCGAGCTCGAGGTTTTTTTCCTTGAGGGCGCGTTCGAAACGCCGTCGTTCGGTGATGTCGCGAATCGAGCTGCTCACCAACGTGCCATCTTCCGTCTCGAGCGGGCTCAAGCTGATCTCGACCGGGAACTCGCTGCCGTCTTTACGTCTGCCGAAGAGCTCGAGGCCCGCGCCCATCGGCCGCACGCGTGGATCGGCGAAATAGCGGTTGCGATGCCCAGGGTGGCGAGCGCGAAACCGGTCGGGCACGATGATTTCCACCAACTGGCCGAGCAGTTCCGCGCGCGTATAGCCGAACAAGCGCTCCGCCTGAGTGTTCACGAGCACGATCGCGCCCGAGGTGTTCACGATGACCATCGCATCGGGTGCCGATTCGAGCAGGCCGCGAAACTTCTGCTCTGCTTTCACCCGCAAGGTGATGTCGCGAATCGCGCTCATGACCAGCGCGCCTTGTTCGGTGCGCAGCGGACTCAAACTCACTTCGACGGGGAACTCCTCGCCGTTGCGACGTAGTCCGTACAGCTCCAATCCGGCGCCCATCGTGCGTGTGCGCGGTTGGCCGAAATAACTGTCTCTGTGCCGGGTGTGGGCTGCACGGAACCGATGGGGGAGCAATACCTCGATCAACTGACCGATGAGCTGGTCCCTCGTGAATCCAAACAGCGTTTCGGTCTGGCTGTTCACGAGGACGATGCGGCCGGTGTCATTCAGGATGACGATCGCATCGGGCGTGGATTCGAGCAGGCCGAGATAGCGGCTTTCGATCAACCGCGACTCGCGCAGGAGATGCAGTTTAGTGACATCCGTTTCGCTGCGAACGATGCACTGCACGCCGCCGGAAGCATCCGGAACGATCCGTGCCGTCACATTCAAGTAGAGCAGCGCGCCCGCCTTCGTACGCCTGACCGCTTCTGCCTTGAGCACACCGTCCGCCAGCACTTGCGCGAGGAAGGCTTGTTCCTCGCGCCGCCGATTCTCCGGAATCACCAAGTCCGCCAGAAGTTGACCTTCGACCTCGTCGCGCAGGTAGCCGAACAACTGTTCGGCGCCCGTGTTCCAGAACAAGACGCGGTCGTCCGTGGATGTGACGATCAGCGCATCAGGAACCTCGTCGACCAGAAGCGCGTGGTAGTTCGGTTGCATGCCGTGCAGCTCGACTTACGTCCGTTGTCGAGAATTTGCTGCCGCACGCTACACGCAAGCAGCACGTGTGCCTATTTCGATTGGCGCGGGGAAGTGCGGCTTCCACTGAGCCAGATGCACGCTCAGAGCGCAGACGCGCTTCTTTCCTTTCCGACGCCAACTGGCGACACCTTCATGCTTGGACGGCTGCATCTTCATGAGCGCGCCTGTCAATCGAGGCACGGCCGTCGATGAATAGGAGAAAGATGCCGCCTTCACGCGATCACAGCCCTCTTCCATCTTCACGACCA
>DATELY010000207.1:0-23876 GCA_035276085.1 Steroidobacteraceae bacterium
CCATGGGCGCCGACAGTGCCGATGCGATCGCGCATCTGCTCGCCCATCTCAAGAAAGTGGCCAAGGAACGCCACGGGAACAGCTTTGTGTTCCGCAGCGGCGAGCGCTTGCTGGATCTGCTGTCGCCGCCACCGGGTGAGACGACGTCCGCGCTGCCGATGACGGCAAATTCCTAGCAGCCTGTCGGACTTAGGTGATCGTAGCGAGGACGGTGGCCCACATCTGATAAATGTGGGAGGACAGTTTTTCGATCGTTCGAGGCGAACAGCCCTCGCTATTTAACGAGGACGATCGAAAAAATGGACCCAGCTGCCGCCGCCGCAGTAGATCAATCCTAAGTCCGACAGGCTGCTAGCGCTCCTTGCGCACGTTCTGTTCGTGCGCAAGCGTGTAGAGAAGCAGAGCCAGCCGCTGGGTCTGGATCGGGAACGTGCGCAGATCTGCGAACTCTTGCGCGGTGTGAGCGTTCCCGCCGAGCAGCCCCAGACCATCGAGATTCATCGGCACGAAGGCAGCCGCGAACGAAATGTCCGCCGCACCCACACGCGCCGGATCCACAGCTTTCACCGCTCCGTGTCCGAGCGCGCGACTCACGGCGTCGTACATTGCAAGCAGGCGCTCATTACCCGGACTGGGAGGCATGGGCGGATAGTTGTGAGTGAACGTAAGGGTGCTCGCCGTCTGCGGCAGGGATTTGCTCACGATCGTCTGCATGCTGCTGACCGCGCGATCCAACTGCGCCGGTGTGAGTGCGCGGATGTCCCCAATCGCGATCGCCCGGTCGGCGACGATGTTCGCCTTGCCGCTCGCCGTACCACGCATGGCATCACCGTCGAGCTCGACGTTGCTGCCACTCAGGAGCACTCCAGGGCTGAACGTCAGGTTGCGCTCTCGATGCAGCTGCTCATAGAACTCGTCTAGAACGCGCGCGAGCTCGTACGCGGCTCCGGCGCCGACTTCGTCGTTGAAGATTCGTGACGAGTGAGCAGTGCGCCCCCGCACTTCCAGTTGCCAGTGGCTCGAGCTGCGGCGTCCGATGACGGCCGTGCCCGGATCGTCCGCAGCGTTTTCCAATCCGAGCGCAATATCCGCTCGTCTGGCTTCAGCAATCAACGTGGCGCGGCTGGCGTCACGCGGCTCGCCCAGATCCTCCTCGTCACCGTTCAGCACGAGCGTCAGATCGAGGTCGTCGAGCGTGTGCGCTGCCTGTAGAGCACGCAGCGCAGTCAGAGCCACTACGATCCCACCCTTCATATCTGCCGTCCCCGGACCGCGCAGCGTGTGCTCATCCACTCGTTCGATGCGCTGAAAGGCGTGAGTGCGGTCGAAGACGGTATCCAGGTGACCGATCAGCAGGACGCGAGGCCCCTTGCCCTCGCGTTTCAGGACCAGATGGCCAGCTCGCTGAAACGCGGCACCCTCGACCCAGGTGCCCTTGAATCCCAGCGCCTCGAACTGTTCTTGGAAGAGGCTGCCGACTGCGCGCACGCCCGCGAGGTTCAAGGTGCCGCTATTGATGTTCACGGCGCGCTCGAGCAACTGGACCGCCGGTGCCTGCTCGCGCTGTATGAACTGTACGAGCTGCGTCTGCACCGCGGCCTTGTCGGCAAGCACGGGTTCGAAACCAGTGCTGAGCAACGCGCACGCAAGCGCCAACATCCGTCGCATGACACAACCTCGAAGGAACGGGTTCCCCATGATGAATCCGCGCTGGGCGGTGACGTCGATTGACGTCAGTCCATCCGTCGCCGAGGGCTGCTAAGCTTTCCGGGTCCGCACGAGGCCCGTATGTCGCAGCCACCGATCCAGATGTACCACAATCCGCGCTGTACCAAGAGTCGCGCGACGCTTGCATTGTTGCAGGAACGCGGACTTGCGCCGCAGGTCATCGAGTATCTCCAGCATCCGCCCAAGGCTGCGGAATTGAAGACGGTGCTGCGCAAGTTGGGCCTGAAGCCGGAAGCGCTCGTGCGCAAGGGCGAGGACCTCTACAAGGAGAAGTACGCCGGCAAGTCCCTGACCGATGCGCAATGGATCGATGCCATGGTGGCGGATCCGATCCTCATCGAACGGCCGATCGTCGTCGTGGGTGAGCGCGCAGCCATCGGACGTCCGCCCGAGAACGTGCTTGCGATCCTGCCGCGATGACGCATCTATCGGTCAACATCAACAAGGTCGCATTGCTGCGCAACTCGCGCGGCCGCGACTTTCCCAGCGTGGTCCGGTTCGCGCGCCGTTGTCTCGAGCTCGGCGCACATGGCATCACACTGCATCCGCGCCCCGATCAGCGACACGCGCGGTATCGCGATGTCGAGGAGTTGAAGCCGCTCGTACAGGAGTTCGGCGTGGAGCTCAATGTAGAGGGCAATCCCACCGACGAGTTCCTGGATGTGGTTCTGCGCGCGCGCCCGCATCAATGCACGCTCGTGCCTGACGATCCCGGGCAGCTCACATCGGATCACGGCTGGGATCTGCGCAAGTACGAGACAAGCCTGCGGACAGTGATTGCGCAACTGAAACAGCAGGGTATTCGCGTGAGTCTCTTCGTCGACTACGACTCACCGCACATCGAGCTTGCCCGCGACTATGGCGCCGACCGAGTTGAGTTGTACACGGAGCCTTATGTCGAGAATTTCGCTACGCCACGCGCTGACGGCACGTTGGCTGCATTCGCGCAGGCCGCGCGTCGCGCTCAGGCAGCCGGCCTCGGTGTGAATGCCGGACACGACCTCAATCTGGACAATCTGCGACGCTTTCTGACGATTCCAGGGATCCTCGAAGTATCGATCGGTCATGCGCTCACGGCCGAATGCATCGAGCATGGCATCGAGCATGTGATCCGACGCTATGTGGCGATATGCGGCAGTTGATGGCGCTGTGCCTGCTCGTGGCCTGTATCGTTTCCAGTGCCGCTGCAGAACCAGAGCCCAAGCTCACGGAGTCTGGACAGAACGCTCAGTCCGTCCCGGCCTTCAAGATTTTCGACAACGTCTACTACATTGGTAACGACTTCGTTTCCTCTTACCTCATCACGACCAATCGCGGTCTGATCATGATCGACGCGCTTTATGGGCCGTACACGAGCCAGGCGATCGATTCCATTCGCAAGCTCGGCTTCGATCCGAAGCAGATCAAGTATGTGCTGTGCACGCACGCGCACTACGATCACGTCGGCGGAGCGAGTCTGTTGCAGTCGTTGACCGGCGCACGCATCGGCATGACCGCTGCGGACTGGGATCTGCTGGAAAGCGATCGCAAGGCCGGCCGCTTGCGTCATGAAGCGCCGGCTCGCGATCTCGTCATCAAGGACGGTGAAGTGCTCACGCTGGCTCATACACGCGTGAAGTTCTACGTCACCCCCGGGCACACGCCGGGGGTTCTGTCGCTCGAATTCACGGTCCAGGATGGCGAGCGGAGCTATCGCGCGTTCATGTTTGGCGGCGTGGGCCTGAACTTCGACGGTGTGCACCGGACCGAACAGTACCTGGCCAGCGTGCGGCACATTCGCGCGCTGGGTAATATAGACGTGAACCTGGCCAATCATCCCGCCGCGGGACGGATTCTTCAGCGCGCCGAGCGCCTGCGTGTGCGCAAGCCCGGCGAGCCACATCCCTTCGTCGCGCCCGGCGAGTTTCAGAGCTGGCTCAACGAGCTGGAGGCGGGGGCCGAGCGCAAGCTGGCGCAGGAGAAAAAGCAAGCAGCCGCACAGAAGCGAATGACTGCGCGGTAATCATCGATAACTTCACTTCACACCATGGAGTACTCATGAAACTGTACTACACACGCGGTGCCTGCTCTCTGGGCCCACACATTCTGCTGCACGAGATCGGCGCCAAGTTCGAGTCGGAAGCCGTCGACCTGAGAGCAAAGCAGACTGCCAGTGGCGCGAACTTTCTCGAGATCAATCCGAAAGGCTACGTCCCCGCGCTCGTGCTGGACAATGGTGAGCTGCTGACCGAGGCCGCGATCGTTCTGCAATACATCGCCGATCGGAAACCGGAAACCAGGCTGCTCGGCGCGCCCGGCACGATGGAGCGTTATCACACGCTCGAGTGGACGCACTTCGTTTCCACGGAGATCCACAAGAGCTATAGCCCGTTGTTTGCACCGGATACACCGGCGGAATACAAAGAGATCGTCAAGAAGAAGCTCGTACAGCGTCTCACCCACGTGGATGGTGTGTTGTCCAAAGGCAATTACCTCATGGGTGCGCAGTGCACGATTGCCGATGTGTATCTGTTCGTGACAACGAACTGGATGGGAGCCGTTGCCCTCGATGCGGCGTCGTTCCCCAATCTGGCGAAGTTCAAGGAGCGGATGGCCGCACGCCCCGCCGTGCAGGCCGCCATGAAGGCGGAAGGCTTGCTCAAGTAGCGGGTGTCTCGTTCCGATGACGAATGCTTAGGGTTCCATCTGATGCCGCAACGCCGTTGCGGCACGGATCCTTCGCACCCGCGGCTCTGGCCGGCCGATTCGTGATGCATGCCTCAGTGCACCGCCCGCGGGGCCTGCACTATGGCCCCCGAACGAGATATCCATGAAGTCCGAACTCGAACAAATCACAGTAGAGCCTGACGCCTTTCGCGTCGCCAAGGAGCAGGTGCTGCTCAGCTGCGAGCTGCACGCTGCGCTGGCGGCGTGCGTCTTCGATGACACGCAAGGTGCGGGCGGTGTCATTCATCTGCGCTACGTCGCGTCCATCGATGGCGCGCCGCCTGAGCTGACCGACAACACATTGAGTTCCGATTTGCTGCTGCTCGATCGCTTCTGCAAAGAGCTGCGGCGGCTCGGCGCACGCAAACAGAGCTGGCGTGTTCGCGTCTTTGCGCACGTGCCTCCCGGCCCGAAGAGCGATGAACATGCAGCGACCGTTCTCGACCTGATCAAGGCCTACTTCTCGGACGGCCGCTGGGCGCCGGAATGCCAGGAAATCAGGCGCGAATCAGCCGTCGTCGTGCGCTTCGATCCGCGTGAAGGGCGCTTCTGGCTGCACGGCAGCGGCGGCGAGGTTGCACCCGCGGCAGGTGCTGCGCGAGTTCCCGCGTAGCACGCCCCGCTCGCCCGCCGCGATACGCTCTGTAAGCTGTACATTCCTTCGGCTCCGCCGGAATGCCGCGCGTGGATGCGACCCTTCGATTGACCCCGGTTCGTACCCAGGACCAGCTCGCACAGGTCGCGCGGCTGGCGCATGAGATCTGGTACGAGTACTACGTTTCCCTGGTCGGCCGTGCGCAGGTCGACTACATGGTGGACCGCTTTCAGAGCCTGCCCGCCATCCAGGCGCAGCTGGCCGAGGGCTACGAGTACTTTCTGATCGAACGGAGCGCGTATGCGACCTGCCTGGGTTATCTCGCTGTTCTGCCCGAGGCGTCCGCGAAAGCGCTATTTCTCAGCAAGTTGTACGTTCATTCCGCCGCCCGCGGAACCGGCGCGGGCCGGCAGGCTCTCACCTTTGTGGAGGGTCTGGCACGTGAGCGCGGTCTGCAGCGGATCTGGTTGACCGTTAACAAGCGCAACCCGTCCCGGTTGGTT
This sequence comes from Steroidobacteraceae bacterium, assembly GCA_035276085.1. Lineage (GTDB taxonomy): Bacteria > Pseudomonadota > Gammaproteobacteria > Steroidobacterales > Steroidobacteraceae > DATELY01. The sequence goes on from DATELY010000207.1 coordinate 5,533, forward strand.
TATGAGCGTCTCGGTTATGCGACAACCGGGTCCATCGTCACCGATATCGGGGGTGGATTCGTCATGGATGACTACCGAATGGAAAAAATTGTCGGTTGACGCGTTGTAGGCCTGTCGCCGCACGGGTGGGCGGCTCCCCTATGTGACATAAAAGGGCATACTCCCCTTCATGAGCGCCTCGATCGATAAAGAGGATTCAACCGACTCAGGCGGCGGCGCGCGCGACGTACTGGCCGCCTGGCTGGAAGCTCATGCGGCCGGCGAGTGCGACACCCCCACGATGCAGGGCGGTTTTCTGGATGTTTGCCGGCGCAATCATGAGGCGCCCTGGGATGCGCTGGCCCTGCTGGATCAGTATCAGCGCCGGGGCAAGCTGGAGCCGGAGGTAGCGCGCGTCCTCAAGAGCGAAATCGCGCAGATGGTGTTCGGAACGCCGACCGAAGCGGGGGCGCATGCCCGCGAGAGCGCGCCACCGACGCAACCTTCCGGTTGGCGTGCGCCAAAGCCGCCTGCAGCGCCACCAGAGATCGAGAACGAAGACGACTCTGAGTCTGAGGAAGAAGAAGAGGAGGAGGCTGAGCCATCGGTCGCGCCTTCTCGCCCGCGCCCTCTCTCGAGCATTCCGCCGCGCGCGTCCAACCCGCCGGTTCAGTTTCCGCTCCGGTCGGCGCCCGCGCGTGTGCCCCAAACCCGTGCCGCGCTGCGCACCCTGCGGGTGCGATACGAGCTTCAGAGCATTCTCGGGCGCGGCACGGATGGCATCGTGTATCGCGCGCTCGATCGCAATCGACAACATCTCGCGGAATCGCAGCGCTATGTCGCGATCAAGATCCTGCATGCCGATCCACCGCCGAGCGCTGAGGCGCTGATCGAATACGAGCGCCGCGCGCATCGGGCGCAGTCGCTCGTCCATCCTCATCTCGTGCGAGTGCTGGATTTCGACCATGACGCTGACGTGCACTTTCTGGTCATGGAGCTGCTCCAGGGACAGGCGCTGGAAACGCTCCTCGAGCGCGGCGGCTTTGCGACCGATCGTGTTCTGAAAATCATCGCAGACATCGGCTCAGCGCTGGCGCATGCCCATGAGCATGGCGTCATCCTGGGGAATCTCACGCCGCGCAAAGTCATCATCACACCCGCTGGCGACGCCAAGGTCATCGACGTCGGCTTCCCAGCGCACTATGACGGCAGCGGGACCACGCGGTCGGAAGCTCACTTTGTGAACCGCTATACCAGCGCCGAACGCGTCAGTGGCGAGCCGCTGACGACGAGCGACGACGTCTACAGTCTGGCGTGCATCGCATACGAGCTGCTCACGGGACGACACCCGTACGAGGGGCGCTCGGGAGCGGCCGCGCGCCTGCATCAACTACGACCCGAGCCGATCAACCTCCTGCCCCGCCCGGCGTGGCTGGCGCTCGAACGTGCGTTGCGCTGGACGCGCGCGGAACGCGACCTCACAGCGTCCCAATTGGTCACGTCGCTGACGAGCACGGAGTCGTCTGCCGAGAGTGACCTCGCGATCCGGGCGCCACGTCGCGAAGCACAGCAGACCGCGCGGTCTCACAAAGGAATTTGGCTCGGTGCAATTCTGTTGGTGCTCTTGGCAGGTGTGGCCGCGTGGCTGCTGCTGCCCGCACCCGAGCGCAGTGAGGTGACCGATCGAATCGAGGCGGTGAAAGACGCGGTCGATCCAGTACCGCCCGCGGCACAGACCGTTCCACCCAAACCCACCGATACGGCACGCTCGCTGGAGAGCGGCCAGCTCATTCCGACCCAACCAGCCGGATCGGCAACCGGGCCGTCTGCACTGGAGGCGATCACCAACGGCGGTCCGTCGGCGAAGGGCAATGGAACAGCGGCTGCGCCCGCACCGGCCGCTCCGGCGGCGAGTTCCGTATCGAACACCAACCAGCCGGAGGCGAGTGCTGCCGGGAACGGTGTGATCGGCTTCCCCAAAGACACGTACGTGGTCCGCGAAAGCGATGTGGTGGTTCGAATTCCCGTCGTGCGTACGCGCGGTACGCGGGGCGAGGTGTCCTTCCAGTGGCGGATCGAGCGCAATTCGGCAGAGCCTGGTACTGACTTCGCGGCCGTCGGACCGGGACGCGAATACATGGCAGCAGGGCAGAGCAGCACGGTGCTGCACATCCCGCTGGTGTCGGATAGCGAGCGCGAAGGGACCGAGATGTTCCTCGTGCACATCGACGAGGTGAGCGGGGGCGCTCGTCTCGGCGAATTGACGCGGGCTGCCGTCATCGTGGTAGACGACGATTGACCGACGACGGTCCGTTCACGTCGAATCAACCCATAACCAATTCATCGTCGTGATGCGGGACCCTTCGTGAACTTGCGCTTGAGCGAGCATTCGCTGCGATGGCGTGTGAGCCGCGCCGAAGTCGATGTGCTCTTGTCGGGGCGTGCAGTAAAGCTGCTGCTTGCGCTGCCACGGGCACACAGCTTTCAAGTTGTCGTGCGGATGAGCGCAATCCAGGGCTGGCAACTGGACAGCGATCCGACCGGGCTCTGGCTCACGGTTCCGCGCGCGGAGCTGCAAGCATTGGCCGACTCGCTGCCCACGAAAGAGCCGATCGAACATGTCCTCGACATCGATGGCCGCGAGCTCAAGCTGAGCTTCGAAGTCGATGTGAGGGAGAAGAAGAAATAGCGCTGGAAATGTCGCTCTGCTCTGCAGCCGAGTGGACGCTTACTCGCGCGCGATGGCGCGATAGCCAATATCGCGGCGGAACTGCACGCCGGGCCAGGTGATGGCATCCACCAGTGCATAGGCTTGCTGCTGGGCCTCACTGACCCGTTCGCCCAAACCGACAGCACACAACACGCGGCCTCCGTTCGTCATGACCTGACCGGCCTGCAGCTCCGTACTCGCGTGAAACACCTTGCCGGGCAGGCCCGCGGCGCGGTCCAGTCCGGAGATGACGTCGCCTTTGCGCACGGTGTCGGGATAGCCGGCCGCCGCCATGACCACGCCAACGGCGGCGCGACCATCCCACTGTGCCGTTCGTGTCGCGAGCTGGCCGTCGATCGCCGCTTCACACAGCTCGACGAGATCCGATTGCAGGCGCATGAGGATGGGCTGCGTTTCCGGATCACCGAAGCGGCAATTGAACTCGAGCACGTTCGGTGTGCCGTCTGGCGCGATCATTACGCCGGCATACAAGAATCCGAGGTAGGGCGTGCCTTCCGCTTTCAACCCGCGCACCGTGGGCCACATCACTTCTTCCATGATGCGTGTGTGGATGACCGCCGTGACGACAGGTGCCGGGGAGTACGCGCCCATGCCGCCCGTGTTCGGTCCGCGATCACCATCGAATACGCGCTTGTGATCCTGCGACGTCGCGAGCGGCAGAATGTGCTCGCCATCGACCATCGCGATGAAGCTCGCTTCTTCGCCTGCGAGAAACTCTTCGATCACGATCGTGTTGCCGGCCGCGCCAAACTGACCCGCGAACATGGCTTCGGCCGTTTGCACTGCTTCCTCAGTGCTGGCGCAGATGACGACGCCTTTGCCTGCAGCGAGTCCGTCTGCTTTCACCACCAACGGCGCGCGTTGGCGCGCGACCCACGCACGATCGAAGTTGCCCTTCGTGAACGTGGCATAGGCCGCCGTGGGAATCTTGTGTCGCGCGAGGAACGCTTTGGTGTAGGCCTTCGAGCCTTCCAGGCGCGCCGCCTCTTTGCGCGGCCCGAAACAGCGCAGACCCGCCGCGGCAAATGCATCGCACACACCCAACACGAGCGGAATCTCCGGTCCAACGATCGTGAGTCCGATGTGCTCGCGCCGCGCGAACGCAACGAGAGCCGCAATGTCATCCACCGCGATCGCAACGTTGCGGACGCGCTGTTCGAGCGCCGTGCCCGCATTGCCGGGAGCAACGAAAACCTGCGAGACCTTGGGTGACTGTGCGACTTTCCACGCCAATGCGTGCTCGCGGCCGCCGGAGCCGATGATGAGTACGTTCATGCCATGCTCGATCGGTAAACGGGCTACGGGCTACGGCCAGAGCGCGGAGTCTGGCTGTAGCCCGTTGCCCGTCACCCGTTGCCTTCAATGTCTGAAATGTCTCATGCCCGTGAACACCATCGCGATGCCATGTTCGTTGGCCGAGGCGATGACTTCGCCGTCGCGCTTGGAGCCGCCGGGTTGAATGACGGACTTGATGCCGAAGGAGGCCGCCACATCGAGCCCGTCGCGGAACGGGAAGAACGCATCCGACGCCATCGCGGCGCCCTGAACGCTCAAACCCTCGTCCTGCGCCTTCATCGCTGCGATGCGCGACGACACGACGCGGCTCATCTGACCCGCGCCGACGCCGATCGTCATCTGATCCTGTGCATACACGATCGCATTTGATTTCACGAACTTGCACACGCGCCATGCAAACAGGAGATCCGACAGCTCGGCTTCCGTCGGCTTGCGCTCGGTGACGACCTGCAGGTCTGCCGGCAGGACCTCGCCGTCATCGCGCGTCTGCACGAGCAGTCCGCCGCTGACGCTGCGGTATTCCTGCGCGAGTGTCGAGCGCGCGAGCCCGCCGGTGGCCAGCACACGGACGTTCTCCTTGCGGGCACAGAGCTCGAGCGCTGCGGGCTCGATTGCCGGTGCAATGATCAATTCGACGAACTGGCGTTCGACGATCAACTGAGCCGTCGCTGCGTCGAGTTTGCGATTGAACGCGATGATGCCGCCGAAGGCCGAGGTCGGATCGGTTTTGTAGGCACGTTCATACGCAGCACCGATGCTTGCCGCGATGGCGACGCCGCATGGATTGGCATGCTTGACGATGACGCACGCCGGCGCGTCGAACTGACGCACGCACTCGAAAGCCGTGTCGCCATCCGCCAGATTGTTGTACGACAGCGACTTGCCTTGCAGCTGCTGCGCATTGCCGATGCCGCAGCCGTGATCGTTCGGCGCCGCGTAGAACGCGGCGCGCTGGTGCGGATTCTCGCCATAGCGCAGATCCAGGCGCTTCTTGAACTGCAATGAGAGCGACGCGGGAAATTCGTCGGCGGGCGCGGCGAACACACGGCTCAAATAGCTTGCGACCGTTGCGTCGTATAGCGCTGTGTGCGCATACGCCTTTGCAGCCAGCCGTCGGCGTGTATCCAGCGTGATGCCGCCCTGTGCCGCGATTTCATCCTGCACGCGCGCATAGTCGGCGGGATCGACGATCACGACGACACGCTCGTGATTCTTGGCCGCGGCACGCACCATCGCCGGCCCACCGATGTCGATGTTCTCGATGGCGTCCTCGATCGTGCAATCCGGCTTCGCGATGGTTTGTGCGAAGGGGTAGAGATTCACCACCAGCATGTCGATCGGCTCGATGCCATGTGCTTGCATCACGCTCTCGTCGACATTCGAGCGACCGAGCAGCCCGCCGTGAATCTTGGGATGCAGCGTCTTCACGCGTCCATCCATGATCTCGGGGAACCCTGTGTGTGCCGACACTTCTTTCACCGTGATCCCGTTCTGTTGCAACAGGCTCGCCGTACCGCCCGTTGACAGGATCTCGATGCGGCGCTGACTGAGCGCACGCGCAAAGGGGAGGAGGTTCTGCTTGTCGGAAACGCTGATGAGCGCGCGGCGGATGGGTGTAATCACAGTAGTGTTCAAGTCGACAAACCGTAGGTCTTCAGCTTCTTGCGCAGCGTGCCGCGGCTCAAGCCGAGGATATCGGCCGCACGGCTTTGATTGCCTTGTGCGTACTCGAGCACGGCTTGCAGCAGGGGCTCCTCGACTTCGCGCATCACGAGATCGTAGAGCTGTCCCGGCTTGTGCCCGTTGAGTGTCGCGAAATAGGCGTTCAGCGCTTCCGCCGTTTGCGTGCGCAGCGGCGGTATGACGCGTGCAGACGGCCGATAAATAGGCTCGCGGCGGGTCCTGCTCTTTTTCTTCGTCGCCATGCCGTCACCGTTGACGTGAGTCACGCGGCCGCATCTTCGGACCGCATTTCCATTGAAACGAGCGCATCGAAATAGGTGCGCGTGGCTGCCAGCTGTTCGTGAGGGTCTTGCGTGCTCATCACGGCAGTACAAAAGGCCTGCGCTCGTGCGCGACCTTTGGCATACCAACCGATGTGTTTGCGCGCGATCCGAACCCCAGCCTCTCCCCCATAGAAGGCGTGAAGGTCGCGCAAATGGGCGAGCATGATATCACGGACCTCCGCGATGGAAGGTGGGTTGGGCAGTACGCCATCGCGTAGGAAAGCCGCGATCTCGCGAAAGATCCAGGGCCTGCCTTGTGCGCTGCGGCCGATCATCAGTCCATCGACACCGGTTCGGTCAAGCACTTGCCTGGCCTTCTGCGGCGAGTCGATGTCACCGTTGGCAAACACAGGAACGCGCACCGCAGCTTTCACTGCGGCGATCGTGTCGTATTCCGCCGCGCCCTCGAACATGCCTGCACGAGTACGGCCATGCACCGCTATAGCGCTTACGCCGAGATCCTCCGCCATCCGCGCGATCACAACGGCATTGCGCTGCTCGTCGTTCCAGCCCGTGCGCATCTTCAACGTGACGGGCGCAGCCACTGCTTTAACGACAGCCTGCAAGATCTCGTGCACCAAGGCTTCATTGCGCATGAGCGCGGAGCCGGCGGCCTGGTTGCACACCTTCTTGGCAGGACATCCCATGTTGATGTCGATGATCTGCGCACCCGCTTCGACGTTGAGGCGCGCAGCGTCGGCGAGCATTTGCGCATCGCCGCCCGCGATCTGTACGACGCGCGGCTCGGGCTCCTCGCTGTGGTCCATTCGCAGCCGCGACTTGCGCGTGTGCCACAAGCGCACGTCGGACGTGAGCATTTCTCCTGCTGCGAGCCCCGCGCCCAAACGGCGACACAACCGCCGGAACGGCAGGTCCGTCACGCCGGCCATGGGCGCGAGCGCGAGATTATTGTCGAGCGCGTAGGGACCGATCGCGAGCGGCATACCGGGTTCGAGAGCTTGGGAAAGGGGCGCGAGTGTAGCGCCTGCAGGAATCGTGTGCTGTTACCGGCGCTGCGTCCCGCGCAGTTGCTGCGTCGACGGTGTCTTCATCACGGCGCCTCTTCTGCGCAGACGACACCGGCCGTGCGCTTCAGGCACAGATCGAAGCGAAATCCCTCCGCTTCGGGGCCGGGATCCGCGATTGCTACGCGCGCCTCGGTCTTCTGATTGGGCGCGAGCAAGCCGCTCGTGGGCGTGGACGTTCCATATTCGTCAGGGCGGAACTCGCGCGCACGCACGGCACTGCCCCAACGGTCTTCGAGTACGAGCTTGAGCAGCGGATACGGCTGCGGATAGCTCGCCCGATTGGTGATCGTCGCGCGCACCGTCAACGTGCCTGGGGTTGCGGGATCCGCCATGACGCCGCGTTGCTTGAGCTCGTACGCGCTCAAATCCCAATCAGGGTCCAGCTGCATGCCGAACGCGGAGTACACAGTGCTCAGCCACGGCCCGACGCGCGGATGGCGTGCAAGCTGAGCACGCTCGTGATGCACGATCTGGATGAGCAGCAGGAAAGCGAGCGGCACGAGCGCCACTTTCCAGATTTTCGGCGTGAGCTTGCGCGGCTTCGACGTGTTGAGCAGATCGAGCTCGTGCTCGATGGATGCAGCAGGTGGCGGTGACTGTGCCGTTACCGGCGTCGATTCGAGTTGTGCGGCTTCTTCGTCGCTTGCATCGAGCCGACGTTCGGCCTCGCGCAGCAATGCTTCATCTTCCTCCGCTACGCGCCGCGCCAGAAATCGGGCACTGCTTTCGAAGGGTGGTGTGTCGGCTTCGTTGTCTGAGACGGCTTCAGCCGGCGCACCTTCGATGACGTGCACTTCGCGCACGACTTCTGCCGCAACATCGGAGTTGTCACTCTCCGTATGTGGAACGCGATACGTCCCCGTGATCTCGATGCGCTCTCCTTCGAGCGTGATGTCCTCTTGCGCCGGCGGCTCTTCGACCACGATGTTTTCAGATCGCTCGGGTGCGGCCGGAGCGGCGGGCTCGCGTGCAGCGCCCAGCGGCTCGCCGGGAGCCAGCGGTTGACCATCATCATCGAGCAGTCGCATCGTCGCATCGAACTGCGTGCGACAGCGGCCGCAGCGAACCTGACCGCTCGCGGCACGCAGGATCGCGGGTGTGATGCGAAAGGTCGTCTGGCACTCAGGGCATTGAGTGAGCATGTGATCAGCGGTTCTTGCGGGTGCCTACCAAGCGCACCCAGTCCTCACGCGTGGCAATTGGCTCGAAATCGAAGGCGTGCGCGTACGCTGCGCGGACTTGATCTTGCTGTGATTGCAGCAAGCCGCTCAAGACCAATTGCCCGGCAGGGCGCACCAGTGACGTCAGCGCGGGCGCCAGCGTGCAGAGTGGCTCGGCGAGGATGTTGGCCAGCACCACGTCACCGGCCACATTGGGCGGGTCTTGCGGCGACAGTATGCGCAAGCGCTCCGATACGGCATTGCGTCGCGCATTTTCGCGTGTCGCGATGGCCGCTTGCTCATCGATGTCATACGCCACGGCGTGGGTTGCACCTGCCTTGAGCGCTGCGATCGCGAGAATGCCCGAGCCGCAACCGTAGTCGATGACTTCGCGGTTCGCAGCCGCACCGCGCGCGAGCCATTCCAGACACAGCGCCGTGGTCGGGTGCGTGCCCGTGCCGAATGCGAGCCCCGGATCCAGCTCGATGATGGTGGCATCGGCATCATCGGGTCGCTGTCCGCCCGGACACACCCACAGATGCGCGCCGAACTGCATCGGACGGAAGTCCTTGAGCCATTCGCGTTCCCATGCGCGATCTGCAACGGTTTCGAAGCGGTACTGCGGCAGCGTGCGTACACCCTGCTGATTGAAATTCGTCAGTACCGCGAGCGGATTCGTCGTGCCCGCGAACAGCGCCTTCACGCGCACTTGCGGCCAAAGCGGCGTTGCGCCGGGGGCTGGCTCCAGGATCGGCGTGTCGGCTGCATCCTCCAGTGTCACGGACAGCGCGCCGGCATCGAACAAGATGTCTTCATAGACCGAAGGATCGTTGCCGCCAACGTCGAGTGTGAGCTGGAGAAAGGGCATGAGTGGAAAGGCGGTTAGCGGTTGGCGGTTGGCGGTTGGCCAGAAAAGAAGATGCAGCAGCCGCTGGCGCTTTTCCGGACCAACCGCCAACCGCTAACCGCCAACCGTTTCCTCTTCACTTGATTCCCAGCCTGCGTTCCAAGTAGTGGATGTCCAAGCCGCCGGCCTTGAATGCGGCGTGATTGAAGATTTCCTGGTGCAGCGGGATGTTGGTCTTGATGCCTTCGATGACCATCTCCGACAACGCGTTCTTCATGCGTGCAATCGCCGTATCGCGATCTTCACCGTACGCAATGACCTTGCCGATCATCGAATCGTAGTACGGCGGCACGACGTAGCCGCTGTAGAGATGGGTGTCGACACGAATGCCCGGGCCGCCGGGTGCATGGAACAGCTTTACGGGTCCCGGTGAAGGGATGAAGCCCTTGGGATCTTCGGCGTTGATGCGACACTCGATCGCATGCCCGCGGACATTGATGTCGTTTTGTGTCCACGGGAGCCGTTCGCCCGCTGCGATGCGCAGTTGTGCTTTGACGATGTCGATGCCGGTGACGAGCTCGGTGACCGGATGCTCCACCTGCACGCGCGTGTTCATCTCGATGAAGTAGAACTCGTTGTCCTGATAGAGGAATTCCAGCGTACCGGCACTGCGATAGCCCACGTCTCGACACGCGGCGATACAGCGCTCGCCGATCATCTTGCGTTGCTTCGAGCTGATGCCGGGCGCGGGCGCTTCTTCGATCACTTTCTGATGACGGCGCTGCAATGAGCAGTCGCGTTCGCCGAGATGGATGACGTTGCCGTAGTGATCCGCGAGTACCTGGATCTCGATATGTCGCGGCTTCTCGAGGAACTTCTCCATGTAGACCTCGCCATTGCCGAACGCGGCCATGGCTTCGGCCTGGGTGACGTTGATTGCATTGATCAAGGTCGCTTCGCTATGCACGACGCGCATGCCGCGTCCGCCGCCGCCGCCCGCGGCCTTGATGATCACGGGATAGCCCAGATCGCGTGCGATACGAATGTTGTCTTCCGGCTCCTTGCCCAACGGACCGTCCGATCCGGGCACGCACGGCACCCCGGCAGCCTTCATCACTTTGATGGCCGACACCTTGTCACCCATCATGCGGATGGTCTCGGGTTTGGGCCCCACGAAGATGAAGCCGCTTTTCTCCACGCGCTCGGCGAAGTCCGCGTTCTCGGACAGGAAGCCGTAGCCCGGGTGAATGGCCACCGAGTCGGTGACTTCCGCGGCGCTGATGATGGCGGGCATGTTCAGGTAGCTGTCTTTCGAAGCCGGCGGTCCGATGCACACCGACTCGTCCGCGAGCAGCACGTGCTTCTGGTTGTAATCCGCGGTCGAATGCACGGCCACGGTTTTGATCCCGAGCTCCCGGCAGGCGCGGAGAATGCGCAAGGCAATCTCCCCGCGATTGGCAATGACGACTTTTTCAAGCATTTGTGTTGTAAATGGCTGGGCTTCGAGCGGCAGGGCTTTGTTGAGGCCTGCGACCTGGGGAGAAAGAAGAGATGGCTCGGGGCTGTGTACTTCCGGCCCCATGCCTCAAGTCCCGGGTCTCAGTCCTACTCGATGATGAACAGCGGCTGCCCGAACTCGACGGGCTCGCCGTTCTTGACCAAGACGGCCGTGACACGGCCCGCTTTGTCCGATTCGATCTGATTCATCATCTTCATGGCCTCGATGATGCACAGCGTGTCGCCGATGTTGACCTCGCTACCGATCTCGACGAACGGCTTGGCCCCCGGCGCGGCCGCGGAATACAGCGTGCCGACCATCGGCGCGGTTACGGTGTATTCGGGCTTGCCGGGTGCGGCAGCCGGTCCGGCTTCCGGTGCCTTCGCTGCGGCGGCGGCAGGAGCGGCGACGCCTGCGCCCGGCGCGCTGGCCGCGGCCGCGTACTGCACCACCGGCGGTGCAAGCGGGCTGCTGGAATGGCGGCTGATGCGAACCGATTCCTCCCCCTCTTTGATCTCGATTTCCGCAATGCCGGATTCTTCGAGCAGTTCGATGAGTTTCTTGACCTTGCGGATGTCCATGTAGACCCTCGTTATTGATTTCCGCGCGCCCGCGCTCAGCGCGAGCCATTGAGTTGGGCTGCTGCGGCTCGCAGCGCGAGCTCGTATCCCATCGCGCCCAGACCGACGATCGTGCCGCGCGCCACATCCGAGAAGTACGAGTGGCGGCGAAAGCTCTCGCGTGCGTGCACGTTGCTCAGGTGGACCTCGATGAACGGCAGGCCCACGGCCAGGAGAGCGTCGCGCAGAGCGATGCTGGTATGGGTGAAGGCAGCAGGGTTGAACAGGATGTAGGCGATGCCGGCTGAAGGCGCGCCCTGGATGCGGTTGATCAGCTCGGCTTCGGCATTGCTTTGGAAGGCCTCGACCTCGTGGCCGAGCTCGCTTGCCAGGGTCTGTAGCCGGGCCGTGATATCCGCCAGGGTGCCGGCGCCGTAGATACCCGGTTCCCGTGTCCCCAACAGATTCAGATTCGGGCCGTTCAGCAGCAGAATTTTTGCCATAGCGGCAGGTTGCTCGGGTTCAAGTTGCCTGCACTTGGCAGCAAATGGCGGCGAGTTTACATAGATCTGTCGGAACTTAGCTAGCAGGCTCTCTGCCGCATCCGAGCAGCCGGCATTGCCTTAGTGGGCGTCCAGGGTCTGAGCAACGGCAAGGCGTGCCTGGGAAGGAGTCTGTTCGCCGCGGTTCACTCGGGAGACTGCGTCGAGCAGCGCGGCGAGCTTTTCTGCCGTCAACTCGCCGGGATACACCGCCACGATGCGCCCTTGTTTGTCAGTGAATGCAGTAATAGGGAAGGCGGCAGACTCGACACCGAATGCCGCGAGGGCGTCCAGTCCGTCCTGCTCGCCGATGAGCAGCGGATAGTCCAGCTTGATGTCATCCGCGTACTTGAGGACGTTCTCCCGTTCGTCGACGGCAATGCCCACGACTTGAAACCCTTCCGCAGCTCGGGTTTTCTGCGTCGCGGACAGCAGCGGAATTTCTCTGCGGCAGGGCGCGCACCAGGTGGCCCAGAAATTCACGATCAAGGATTTGTCAGGCCAACTGTGGATGGAAACCATGTCGCCCGCGCGATCACGTAAAGAAAAGTGCGGCAGGCTGTCGATTGTCCGCACCGGCGGCTTCTCGACAGGAGCGGCAGCGGATACGGTCGCTGGAGCGGGTTCGATCTTTGGTGCGATCGCGAACTTGTAGAGCGCAAACCCGGCTGCTGCTGCGGCGATTGCGACGACGGCATTCACGAAGAACGAGCGAGTCACGACGGGATCCTGCAGGACGAGAGGGCGAAAGGTACAGCAGAAGAAGGGGGATGGGACGTGGGACGTGGGGTCAGATCCGCGTCCGAAGCTGACCCCCAGGTCTCAGGTCCCAGGTCCCACCGCGTTCCTCACGTGCGCCGCGAACCGCTCGGCCGGCATGTAACCCACGACACGGAAATTACCGCGCTCGGTGCCATCGGCGCCGAAAAACGCGATCGTCGGTGGACCGAAGATGTTGAAACGCTGCATGAGCGCCTGATCCTCAGCGTCGTTCGCGGTCACGTCCGCTTGCAGCAGGACCGTGTTCCGGAGGGCTGCTCGAACCGCCGGAGCACCGAAGGTGTATTTCTCCATCTCTTTGCAGGAGACGCACCATTCCGCATAGAAATCGAGCATCGTCGGCCGACCCGCTGCGCGCGCGGCTGCCAGCTCCCGATCGAGATCGCCTGCCGTCTTGATGCGGCGGAAAGCCGTGCTGTGGGGTGCGTCCGCAGTGGGTGTGCTCGTGCGAGCCGCTAATCGATCAAGGGGTTGGAGCGCATCGTGGCTGCCGCTGGCGGCGCCAACGAGCAGCAAGACGCCGTAGACGATCGCAATCAGCCCGGCGCCACGCACGACGGTCGGCGCTGCGCTGCCGTCGCGCCGTTTCAGGGAGAAAATCCATACACCGGTGGGAATCGCCAGTACCGCGTAGAGCAGCAGCGCCACAGGCCCCGGTAGGAGGCTGGACAGCAAGTAGGCGGCGACGAACAGGAACAGGACGCCGAAGAGCTGTTTGACTGCATCCATCCACGGCCCGACCTTCGGCAACAGCGTTCCTGCCGAGGCGCCCACGGCGAGCAACGGCACGCCCATGCCCAGTCCGGTGGCATACAGCGCGCCTGCGCCACGTGCCACCTGACCCGTCTGGCTGATGACCGACAGCGCGGCAATGACCGCCGGTGCGACACAGGCCGTGACCACGAGGGCCGAGAGCGCGCCCATGATGAACGTGCCGACATACGTGCCGCTCTTCTGCCGATTGCTCATGTCATTCAACCGCGTCTGCAACGCACTCGGCAGCTGCAAGTTGTAGAAACCGAACATCGCGCAGGCGAGCACGGCGAACAGCAGCGCAAACGTCACAATGATCCATGGCTGCTGGAAGAACGCCTGCGGGGCTTGCTTGAACGCAAGCACGAACACCGCGCCGGCCGCCGCGTATGTCAACGCCATGCCCTGCACATAGGTGAAGGCGAGGGCGAAACTGCGGGAGCGTTTCAAGCCGTCGCCCTGGCCGACGATGATGCCCGACAGGATCGGGATCATCGGCAGCACACAGGGCGTGAGCGACAATCCCAGCCCGATCAAGAAGAACGTACCGAGAACCGCCAGTACGTTGCCATTGCGAACGATCTCCGCCAGCCGATCTTGCTCGGCCACGAACACACCCGCATCGGGAGCAACGCTCGCCGCAGCCGTCGTGGGCGGCAGCTGCACCTGAACAGTTTTGGTGATGGGGTTGTAGCAGAGGCCCGCTTCAGCGCAGCCCTGGTAGGTCACTTTTAGGGTGAGGGGCAGGGCAGCCCCCGCGCCGCGGGAGACCGGCACGATGGCTCGCAGTTGATCGTGATACACCTCGGTCCTGCCCAAGAATTCATCTTCCTTGGGCGTGCCCGCGGGCAGGATCAGCGTCCCGATCTGCACGCCGGGCGTGTCGCTGCGGACTTTCAACCGCTCCTTGTACAGGTAGTAATCGGGTGCGATCTGCCAGTCGAGGATGACCTGATCCGCGCGTTCCACGGTCGTCTTCAGCGCAAACGCCTGGTCGGGAGGTAGAAAGTCCTGCTCCTCCGAACCACCGCCGCCGAACAACGACTTGAGGCCGCCACTGGCCTGCCGGGGAACGGCAACCGTCGTGGTCCATGTCGTCGGCGGATAGCACAGACCTTCGTCGGCGCAGCCTTGCCACTTCAGTGCCAGGGCGACTTTTTCCGGTCGCGCGCCCTGGAAGCTGATTGGGATCGGAAACTCCACCGTCCCGCGGTAAATCTCCTGAGTGCCGAAGAACTCATCCTCGTGGGGTTCTCCCTGCGGCCACGCGGGCGGCCCGAGCTGAACGCCCGGCGTCGTCGTCTCGAATCCCAAACGATGTCTATATAAGTAGTGCTTCGGCTCGATGCGCCAGGTGACGATCAGCCGCTCGCCATCGATCCGCGTGGCGTAGTGAAAGACCTCTTCTGGCGGCTTGAACTCCTGGGCGGAGCTCCACAACGGCAGGATCAGGGCCAGCAGCAGGAATCCCAGCGCCGACCGCTGTGCCAGACAGGTGAGTTTCGAGATCGACGCCATCGGTTTACTTCTCAGGGGATTGGCCCACCGCAGCACGTAGCCAATCCAGATAGGCCTGGCTGCCGCCTTCTACTCGGAGCGCGACCAATTCCGGAAGTTCGTAAGGGTGCAGCTCCTTGAGCTTGGCCTCGACGCCCGGCAATTGATCCTGCGTAGTTTTGATTATTAACAGAACCTCCGCGTCGTCCTGGAGACGGCCGTCCCATATGTAGGTGGAGCGCACCCCTGAAAGCCGATTCACACAGGCAGCGAGACGTTCGGTGACCAGGGCCCGGGCAATGGTCGCGGCGCACTCATCGTCAGGGCAGGTGGTCAGTGCAATGAGAGGCATGGAGGTCTCGCAGGACGGGGTGGGATTGTCCGTAAGGTGGGTGAAGTTGCGCGTGCCGGCAATGAATCGCTGTTTTCGGGCTTGAAATCCAAACTTCGCCGCCTATTATTAGCACCCGCTCGGGGTGAGTGCTAAAGGTCAATGGCCCAAGGCCGCGCACCCCGCGAATCCTTCAATCCAATCCCAAGATCGATCCTGAATCGAGGTTTGAGCTATGGCTGACAAACTGAAAATCCGTCCGTTGCACGATCGCGTGATCATCAAGCGCCTCGAAGAGGAGCGCACCTCCCCCGGTGGAATCGTGATCCCGGACTCCGCGACCGAGAAGCCCATCAAAGGCAAGGTCATCGCGGTAGGCAAGGGCAAGATCCTGGAGAACGGCGAGGTTCGCCCGCTCGACGTCAAAGTCGGCGACAACATCCTGTTCGGCAAGTACAGCGGTACCGAAGTGAAAGTCGACGGTGAAGACCTCCTCGTCATGCGCGAGGAAGACGTCATGGCCGTGATCGAAAAGTAATCGCTTCCTACCCGACAAGAATTCTCATCAGAGGTTGAACTCCTATGGCAGCTAAAGAAGTACGTTTCAGCGATGACGCGCGTCAGCGCATGCTGAAAGGTGTGAACGTTCTCGCGAACGCCGTCAAAGCCACGCTCGGCCCGAAGGGCCGCAACGCGGTGCTCGAAAAGAGCTTCGGCGCCCCCACCGTGACGAAGGACGGTGTGTCGGTCGCGAAGGAAATCGAGCTCAAGGACAAGTTCGAGAACATGGGCGCGCAGATGGTGAAGGAAGTCGCTTCCAACACCTCCGATGAAGCCGGCGACGGTACGACCACCGCCACCGTGCTTGCCCAGGCGATCGTGCGCGAAGGCCTGAAGGCCGTGGCCGCCGGCGCCAATCCGATGGACTTGAAGCGCGGTATCGACGCGGCGGTTGCAACCGCGGTTGACGAGCTGAAGCGCTTGTCGAAGCCCTGCAAGGATCAGAAGGCCATCGCGCAGGTCGGCACGATTTCCGCGAACTCCGACGAGTCGATCGGCAAGACGATTGCCGATGCGATGGAAAAAGTCGGCAAGGAAGGCGTGATCACGGTGGAAGAAGGTTCGGGTCTGCAGAACGAGCTCGAAGTGGTCGAAGGCATGCAGTTCGATCGCGGCTACCTCTCGCCGTACTTCATCAACAACCAGGCCAATCAGACCTCCGAGTTGGATAACCCGTACATCCTCCTGTACGACAAGAAGATCTCCAACGTACGCGAAATGCTGCCGCTCCTCGAAGGCATCGCGAAGTCGGGCCGTCCGCTCCTGATCGTTGCGGAAGACGTGGAAGGCGAAGCGCTGGCCACGCTGGTCGTGAACACCATCCGCGGCATCGTGAAGGTTGCTGCTGTGAAGGCGCCTGGCTTCGGCGATCGCCGTAAGGCCATGCTGCAGGACATCGCCATCCTCACCGGTGGCCAGGTCGTCTCCGACGAAGTCGGTCTGTCGCTCGAGAAGGCGAAGCTCGATGACCTCGGCGAAGCCAAGAAGATCGTCGTGGAGAAAGAGAACACCACGATCATCGACGGCAAGGGCAAGAACGCCGAGATCAAGGCACGCGTCGAGCAGATCCGTGCGCAGATCGAAGAAGCAACCTCCGACTATGACAAGGAAAAGCTGCAGGAGCGCGTTGCCAAGCTCTCCGGCGGTGTGGCCGTGATCAAGGTCGGTGCTGCGACCGAAATCGAGATGAAGGAGAAGAAGGCCCGCGTCGAAGACGCGCTGCATGCAACGCGTGCGGCCGTCGAAGAAGGCGTGGTTCCTGGCGGTGGCGTGGCGCTGATTCGCGCGCAGAAGGCAGTAGAGAAGCTGCAGCCTGCGAACGAAGATCAGGGCTTCGGCATCCGCATCCTGGCGCGCTCGATCGAAGAGCCGCTGCGTCAGATCGTCACCAACGCGGGTGAAGATGCTGCCGTGATCCTGGCGAAGGTGAAGGAAGGCAAGGGCACGTTCGGCTACAACGCCGCCACGGGCGCCTATGGCGACATGCTCGAGCTCGGCATCCTGGATCCGACGAAGGTCACGCGCCTCGCGCTGCAGAACGCCGCTTCGGTGGCCGGGCTGCTGCTCACGACCGAGGTGATGGTTGCCGAGGCTCCGAAGGACGAAGCTGAGCATGCTCATCCCCCGGGCGGAATGGGTGGCATGGGCGGTATGGACATGTAGGCGAGTCGCGGGATGGACTTCGGTCCGTCCTCGACGCTTACTCGGTGTCAGGAAAGCCCCGCGCGAGCGGGGCTTTTCTTTTGTTGGAGCCTTCCCTGCCGCAGCGCCTCGACCTGCATCCGTGGTTCTGATACGGTCCATACACCTTTGATGTGTATCCCGCTGTGAAGAAACCACCCTCGAAGCCCAAGTCTGCGGTCTCCGTCAGATCCAGCGCACGCACCAATGTCGTACTGGATGCGAAGCTCGTTGCACAGGTGAAGCGACTGTCCGGCGCAAAAACGACTCGCGAAGCTATTCAGCTGGCGCTGGAGCACTACACACGCTCGCGCGATTACTCACGCTTGCTGGGACTTCAGGGGACTGGCGGCGTGAGTGAAGGATACGACCCGAAAACTGCGTATCGCTCGTAGATGCTGGTCGACTCGTCCGTCTGGATTGGATTTTTCCGGGGGGACCGTGCCCCGGAAATTGCGTTCCTGAAGTCGAGTCTCGAGAGGGGCGACCCGGTGTGGCTCACTCCTCCCGTGCTCCAGGAGGTACTCCAAGGTGCTGACAGCAAGTTACGGTTTGCAAAGTGGGACAGCGCACTGGGCGAATTGCCGATCCTGGGTGAACGCGATGGTCGGGCCATGGCGCGTGATGCGGCATTGCTGTACGCGAGATGTCGGTGGCAGGGTTTCACGCCGCGTAGTGCCAACGACTGCCTGATCGCCAGCTACGCCATCCATTATGAGCTACCGGTGCTTCACCGCGATCGGGATTTTGTGAGCATCGCGGCTATCGAGCCGACGCTCAAGCTCCTGAAGATCGACTCGCATACGCCATAGCAGGCTCCAGCCATCATGCTATTCACAGGCGACCGCCTGAATTTCTTCCGGCCATTGACCGGCAAATACCGCGAACAAGTCGTCGCGTGTCTGCGCGCCCTGTATTCCCGGCTGTACAGCTCGCTGGCCGAATACAGCCGCGTCGTCGATCGCGAGCTGGTGCTCGAGGTGTTCCAGGATGCGATCACGCGCACCCCCGTGTTCGACGATGCGGAAGACACGGAAGCGCCTGCGCGCACCGAGCGCGAGCAGGCGAACTCGCTCTTGAATCTGCTGCTCGAGC
>DATELY010000208.1:0-15707 GCA_035276085.1 Steroidobacteraceae bacterium
CCCACCTTGGAGCGGAGAGAGGCAGAAGAAGCGGCGACACCTCCGGCCCCCTCGCTCACCTCGGAGCGGAGAGAGGCAGAGGAAGCGGCGACACCTCCGGCTCCCTCCCCTGCGGAGCGGGGGAGGGTTGGGGTGGGGGCAGATTGTGGCCACAACGAGAAGCGATCCGATGAACGACGTCACGTCACCACCCACCGCCCTGCTCGCCCGCACCGTTCAGCAACTCAATCGAATCATCCTCGGCAAGGAACATCGCATTCGTCTGGCGCTCGCCTGCCTGCTCGCGCGCGGCCACTTGCTGATCGAAGACATCCCCGGCGTCGGCAAGACGACGCTCGCACATGCCCTCGCTCGCTCGGTCGGGCTGTCCTACAACCGCATTCAGTTCACGAGCGATCTGCTGCCGGCCGATGTCATCGGCGTTTCGATCTTCGAGCGCGAGTCGGGCAGCTTTCGTTTCCACAAGGGCCCGATCTTTGCGCAGCTCGTGCTGGCCGACGAAGTGAATCGAGCAACGCCCAAAGCGCAGAGTGCTTTGCTGGAAGCGATGGAAGAACAGCAGGTCACGGTGGATGGCGATACCTATCCGCTCGCCGCACCCTTCTTCGTCATCGCCACACAGAACCCCGCGTACCAGATCGGCACGTTCCCACTGCCCGAGTCGCAGCTCGACCGCTTCCTCATGCGCATCGACATCGGTTATCCCGATGCGCAGATGGAACGCGAACTGTTGAGTGGGCAGGATCGGCGCGATCTGCTGGCGACACTCGCCCCGACGCTGCTCCCCGCACAGCTGTTGAACCTGCAGAGGCAAGTGCCGATGGTGCACGCCGCGCCCGCATTGCTCGACTATGTGCAAGCGGTCGTGCGTTTCACACGCGAGTCGCCGTTGTTCGTGAGCGGCCTGTCGCCACGAGCGGCGATTGCGCTACTCCGTGCAGCGCAGGCGTGGGCGTTGATGCTCGGACATGCGGGCGTGCTGCCTGAGGATGTGCAGGCTGTGATGGGATCCGTCGTCGGACATCGTTTGAAACCGCGTGAAGAAGGGCGGTTCAAGTCGACGGGAGAGATTGGTGAATTCGTGTTGAAGAGCGTGGCGGTGTGATCACGCGCAACGCTCACACTACGCGTCCCTTCCCTTGCGCAGCGGGGGAAGGACAGGATGGGGGCACTCACACCTTGGCACCCACTCCAAATCTGCCCCCACCCTGTCCCTCCGATGTGCATGGATGCACGAATGGCGCGAGCGCATGGATGCGCAGGAGCGGCCCCGCTCCGCTTCGCTCCGCAAGGGAGGGGACGCAGCGATCGACTGCAGTGCCATGTTCCGCCGCCTGAGCGCCAACCTTCACGGCCGCATCCGCACCTGGGCCGCGCGTCGCCACGGCATCTCCTCCGATCCCTTCACCATTCCCGGTCGACGCATCTACATCCTCCCGACGGGCCTCGGCGTTGCGTTCGCGATCATGGTGTTCGCGATGTTTCTCGGCGCGATGAACTACGCCAACAATCTCGCACTGGCCTTGAGTTTCCTGCTCGGCGCGCTGGGCCTGGTCGCGATGCATCACTGCCAGCGCAATCTGGCCGGAGTGCGTCTGCGCATCGCGGACAGCGATTCGGTATTCGCGGGAGAGACCGCTCGTTTTCATCTGGCGATCGAAAATCCCGCAACCGTCGCTCGCTACGCGATCACGGCGGCAAACGATCACAGTGAATCGGCGCACGTGAACGTTTCGCCGGACGGCCGCGCCGTCGTCGAGCTCGAAGTTCCCAGCCAGCGCAGGGGCTGGTTGCCGCTGGATCTGTTCCAGGTCAGCACACGCCATCCATTCGGCCTGTTTCGCGCGTGGACCTACGTGCAGCTGCCGGCTCAGTGCGTCATCTATCCTCGCCTGGCTCCGGCGGGTCGTGCACCGCCCGTGCATGAAACGGATATCGGCGGCGTGCAAAACACCCGACTGGGTGACGAGGACTTCGTTGGTCTGCGGGATTTTCACGCCGGCGACTCGCCTCGTCGCATCGCGTGGAAAGCGTACGCGCGCTCCGAAACGCTGGCGGTCAAGCAGTACGCCGGTTCAGCCGTGCGCTCTCACAGCTTCGACTGGAACGCGCTCGACGGCCTCGACACGGAAGCGCGCTTGTCGCAACTCGCACGGTGGATCGAGGACGCACATGCTGCGGGCCACGCTTACAGCTTGCGCCTGCCCAATGAACGGCTCGCGACGAACATCGGCGTCGCGCATCGTGAGCAGTGTCTGCGCGCGCTGGCATTGTTCCCACAGGGCCTGACTTGATGCGCGACGTACGCACCATTCCAAGAGAAGCACGGCGGCTGTCGTGGGTACTGCTCGCGGTCGCGGCAGCGCTCCTGCCCCATGTGATGCAGGTGCCTCTCTGGCTCATCGCCCTGGTCGTCGCCGGCGGCGCATGGCGATTGACCGTCGAGCTGCGCGGCTGGCAACTGCCGCGTCGCTGGTTGCGCACGATCATTGCTGTGCTTGCCGTGCTGCTCGTGTTGCTGACGTACCGCACCTTGAATGGCCTGGAAGCGGGCACGACGTTGCTCGTCGTGATGGCGGGCGTGAAGCTCCTCGAGACCCGCACGGTCCGCGATCTCACCGTGTTGTTGTTCCTGTCCTATTTCCTGTTGTTCGCAGGCTTCCTCTACAACCAATCGCTGGTGCAATTGCCGTACATGCTGTTCGCAGCGTGGCTACTCACCGCCACGCTGCTGCGAATTCACGCAGCGGAAGCGACGTTGCGAGTGAAAGACGCGTTGTGGATGACGGGCAGGATGTTGCTGCAAGCGCTGCCGGTCGCCGCCCTGATGTTCGTGTTCTTCCCGCGTCTGCCGGGTCAGTTCTGGGCCGTGCCATCGCGCGAATCGGCACGCACGGGCTTGAGCGATGAGATGACTCCCGGCGATGTCTCCGAGCTCACGATGTCGGGTGCGATCGCCTTTCGAGTGCGATTCGAAGGCAACGCTCCGCCACCGCGGGAACGCTACTGGCGCGGCCCCGTGCTGCACGAGTTCGACGGCCGCACGTGGCGCCGCTTGCGCGGCCGCTTCTATCCGCAACAACCGACCGAACCGGCGGGACCACGCTACACGTATCGCGTGACACTCGAGCCGCACCAGCAACGCTGGCTCTTTGCCCTGGATACGCCGACCGACTGGCCTGCGGGACGTGCCTTCAAGACCTTCGATTTCCAACTCGTCACGGCAGAGCCGGTCGCCTCGCCGACTTCGTACACCTTGCAGTCGCATACGCTCTATCAGGTGCCGGGCCGGCTGCCGGCGAGCATTCAACATCTCGACACGCTGCTGTTCACCCACCGCAATCCACGCGCGCGCACACTCGCGTTGGACCTGCGCCGCAGCAGCGGCAGCGATGTCGCTTACATTCAAGCGCTGTTACAGAAGTTCAGACAGGAAGAGTTCTACTACACACTGCAACCACCCACGCTCGCGAGCGACTCCGTCGATGACTTCCTGTTCAACACCAAACGCGGCTTCTGCGAGCACTTCGCCTCCGCGTTCACGATGATGATGCGCGCCGCCGGCATTCCCGCGCGCGTGGTCACGGGTTACCAAGGCGGCGAATTCAACCCGATCGGCAACTACTTCATCGTGCGTCAATCCGACGCTCACGCCTGGTCCGAGGTGTGGCTCGCCAACCAGGGGTGGGTGCGAGTCGATCCCACGGCAGCCATTGCACCCGAGCGCATCGAACGTGGCCTGGATTTCGCGATGGACGAAAGCGAGCCGGTGCCCGGCCGGCTGCTCCGTCGCAGCGAGCTGCTCGTGCAACTACGCAATGCGTGGGATGCGGTGAATACCTTCTGGAACGATCGCATCGTCGAATACGACGCCGATCAACAGCGCTCGCTCCTGCGCTACTTCGGCTTCGACCCCGGCGACTGGCGCACGATCGGCTTGACGCTCGTATTCCTCGTCATGGGCTTCCTTGCCGCCTTGGCCGGCTATCTCGGGTGGCGGTATGGGTATCGCCGCAGCGATCCGGTCGCACGCCTGTACGAACAGGTGTGCCGCCGGCTGGCGCAGCATTCGATACCACGTAAATCTTACGAAGGTCCGCGTGACTATCTCGAGCGCGTCGCACAAGCGCGGCCGGATCTCGCGCGTCAAGTCCAAGCCTTCGCCGCCACCTACCTCGCGCTTCAGTACGGACCGCCCGATCGCGCACCGCGTTTGCAGACTTTGCGAGCAGCGGCGCGCGCGATTCATCCGTGACCCGGTGTCCGTTCGGGCATTCTCTGTCTCTCGAGGCCGCTCTATCATCAGCGGCCTTCCAACGGGGGATCTTCCATGGGCCGTCGAACCAACATCAACGCCGCGATTTCCGTTCTCTCCTTCACCCTCGTCACCGCTGCGCACGCGGACATCACCATCGAGGAACGCATCAGCCTGCAAGGCGCCGGCGTCATGAGCATGGCCAACATGAATGGCAGCACGCGGACCGCGATCTCCGGCAAGAACGCGCGCACGGAAAGCGAGCTGCAGATGCAGTCGCGCCTGGTGCGCATGTTTGCGCGCGACAACGCCACCGCGGAGATCGTCCGCTTGAACGAAGACACGGTGTACGAGCTCGACGTCAAGAAGAAGAGCTACACCGAGACTTCGCTCGCACAGCGTCGCGCACAACTCGAGAAGGCGCTGGAGCAGCAACGTCAGGCGCAGGCGCAGCAGCAGCAGCAAACGAGCTCGGGCGTCGACGAGTCGCAATGCGAATGGCTGCCGCCCAAGGTGGACGTCATTCGCACGGGAGAGAAGAACACGTTTGCCGGCTTCGATGCCGAGCGCGTCACGGTCAGCGCCGTGCAGTCATGCAAGGTCAAGAACAGCGATCAGATCTGCGACTTCGGACTGGCGCTCGATCAGTGGGTCGCGCCGCAGTTCGAAGGCGACAACGAGGCGATGGCGTACTACCGTGCGTACGCCGAGAAGATGGGCATGAACGCGGGCGCCTCCCGCGATTTCTCCGAACGTGCCGAAGCAATGTTCGGGCGCTACAAGGACATGTGGAAGGACGTCGCCGCGAAGATGCGCGACATCAAGGGCTATCCGGTGAAGTCCTCGTTCGGCTTCGGCATGGGCGGCCCGCAGTGCCAGGACGCGAAGCAGGCGCAAGCCAACCAGAGCCAACCCACCTCCGGGATGGGCGGCATCACCGGCCAGATCGGCGGCGCGATCGGCGGGCTCTTCGGCAAGAAGAAGAAAGAGAACGCACCGGCTGAGCAAGCCGCCGCGCCGACGACGCTGCCGAATGGCTTGATTCCCCTCATGACCCTGACGAGCGAGCTCGTCTCCGTCTCGCACGCAGCCGTGAGCCCGCAGACGTTCGAAGTGCCGGCGGATTTCAAGAAGGGCGAGACGAAGGAGTAGCTGGCTGGCCGGCTGGCCAGAAGGTTCTGCGCTGCTTCTGGCCAGCCGACCAGCAAGCCAGCTAGCCGCGTAACGCCATGCCCCTCTTCATCCTCATGGGCGTGTCGGGATCGGGTAAATCCACGATCGGGCGGTGTGTATCCGAGAAGCTGAAGCTGCCGTTCGTCGAGGGTGACGACTTTCATCCGGCGGCAAACGTGCAGAAGATGGCCAGTGGCACACCGCTCGACGATGGCGACCGGATCGCGTGGATCGATGCGCTTGACGCTGCGCTCAATCGGCGGCCCGAGCCGAACCTCATCGTTGCATGCTCCGCCTTGACGCAGTTCGTGCGTGGTAAGATCCGCGCGCAATCCAACCGGCCCGTCGTGTTCCTACATCTCACGGCGGACCCAACCCTCATTGCGCAGCGGCTGCACACTCGCGGCCAACACTTCATGAAGCCGGGAATGTTGCCGAGTCAATTGGCGACGCTACAGCGTCCTGAGAGCGCAATCGCGATCGATACCACCCCTGGTATCGATGAAGTCTGCCGCACCGTGTGCATGGAGGTGCGCGCGCGACTGACATAATTGGAGCTTGTACTGTGACCACCCCGGCCGACGAAGTGACTTCTTTTCGCGCGCTCGCTCTCAGCGAGCCCTTGTTGCAGGCCTTGAGCGAAGTGGGCTACGAGTCGCCTTCGCCGATTCAGGCGGCGACGATCCCGCATCTGCTCAGCGGCCGGGACGTGCTCGGTCAGGCCCAAACCGGCACCGGGAAAACCGCCGCGTTCGCCTTGCCCGTCCTTTCGCAGATCGACCTCGCAGACCGGTCGCCGCAGGCGTTGGTGCTCGTGCCGACGCGCGAGCTGGCGATCCAGGTCGCCGAAGCGTTCCAACGCTATGCCGCACACCTGCCGGGCTTTCACGTGCTGCCCATCTATGGCGGCCAGAGTTACCAGCCGCAGCTGCAGAGCCTGCGCCGCGGCGTGCATGTCGTGGTCGGCACGCCCGGTCGCATCATGGATCATATGAAACGCGAGACGCTGGGCCTCGCATCGTTGCGCCATCTGGTCCTGGACGAAGCGGACGAGATGTTGCGCATGGGCTTCATCGACGATGTCGAATGGATCCTGGAGCAGACCCCCACCACGCGCCGCATGGCGCTGTTCTCGGCGACGATGCCGCCGGCGGTGCGGCGCATTGCCCAGCGACATCTGAAAAGCCCCGCGGAAGTCACGATCAAGAGCAAGACGACGACTGCCGCCAACATCCGCCAGCGGTACTGGCTGGTCAGTGGCGTGCACAAGCTCGATGCGCTCACACGCATCCTCGAAGCCGAGCGCTTCGAGGGGATGCTCGTGTTCACGCGCACGAAACAGGCCACGACCGAGTTGGCGGAGCGATTGGAAGCGCGCGGGTTCGCCGCCGAGGCATTGAATGGCGACATCCCGCAGGCACAACGCGAACGCACCGTGACTCGATTGAAAACCGGCCAGGTCGATATCGTCGTCGCAACCGACGTGGCTGCACGCGGTCTCGACGTCGAGCGCATCAGCCACGTCGTGAACTACGACATCCCCTACGATTCCGAATCGTATGTGCACCGCATCGGCCGCACCGGGCGTGCGGGTCGCAGTGGCGAGGCCATCGTGTTCGTCGCACCGCGTGAACGTCACATGCTGCGCATCATCGAGCGCGCCACGCGGCAACCGATCGAGCCGATGGAGTTGCCGACCATTGCCGATGTGAACGAACAGCGCCTCGCGCGTTTCAACGATCGCATCACGGCCGCCCTGGGTACCGGCGACACCGCACGCTTCCTCAGTGTGATCGAGCGCTACGAGCAGGAGCACAACGTTCCCGTCCTGGAGATCGCCGCCGCACTGGCGGCCCTTGCGCAAGGCAAGACGCCGCTGTTCCTCGAAGACGCGGCACCACGCGCCGAAGCTGTTGCGAAAGCGCGTGAACCCGAGCGCAAGCCGCGAACAGCTGATCGCGAGCGGCGCGACGATGCAGCCCATAGCCGCAAGCACGAGCGCTCGGAACCGCCGCCGCGAGCGCGATCACAGACGAAGGAGACGCCACACGCGAAGCGTTCGCCACCTGCCAATGTTGCGATGGAAACCTATCGACTCGAAGTCGGCCACGTCCACGGCGTGAAGCCGGGCAACATCGTGGGCGCCATCGCGAATGAAGCAGGACTCGAAGGCCAGCACATCGGCCGCGTCGACATCCGCGACGACCATAGCTTCGTGGATCTGCCCGAAGGCATGCCGAAGGAAATCTTTCGCGAGTTGCGCAAGGCGCGCGTGGCGGGCCAGCAGCTGCAGATCAGCAAGGCGCGGAAGACGCATAGCCCGAAGCCGGTGCTGGAGCGGCAGAAGGATGGAGGCAAGCGCGGTTCGCGGCGTTGAGATGGTCGTGAGCGTCCCTTCCCTTGCGAAGCGGGGAACGACCGGAGGAAGTGGCGCGCCAGGACAGGATGGGGTGCTTGAATCAAGCTTCGGTGGCGCGTCTGCCCCCACCCTGTCCCTCCCCCGCTTCGCAAGGGAGGGGACGCTTACTCACACAGCCGGCTTCGGCAGAACAACCCATCCCACCATCAATCCCACCACCCCACTCACCGCTGACGCCGCCAGGATGGCCAGCTTCGCCTGCGCAAGCAGCACGGGCGAAGCAAAAGCCAGATTCGCGATGAAGATCGCCATCGTGAAGCCGATCCCGCCCAAGCAGCCGACGAGCAACAGGCCTCCCATCGAAGCGTGCGGCGGCAGAGCGGACACGCCGAGCCGAATGGCAATGAAGCTCGCGAGCAGGATGCCCACCGGCTTGCCGAGCGTCAGTCCCAGGAGCACGCCCAGGCTCACAGAACCACCGAGCATCGAGCTCATCGACGCGGACTCGAGGCTCACACCGGAATTGGCGAGCGCAAACAACGGCATGATTCCG
This sequence comes from Steroidobacteraceae bacterium, assembly GCA_035276085.1. Taxonomy (GTDB): domain Bacteria; phylum Pseudomonadota; class Gammaproteobacteria; order Steroidobacterales; family Steroidobacteraceae; genus DATELY01. Next base: position 8,341 of record DATELY010000208.1, read on the forward strand.
AATGCCACCCATGGATGCAGAGCCATCTGCACACGGGCGGCAGGCGCGAGCAACTCGCGCTGTTGGACTGCCGTGCGCACCGGCGTCAACAGTCCGAGCACGACACCCGCGATGGCCGGATGCACTTGCGCCTGCAACACGCCGAACCACACCACCGCGCCCGGCACGACGTAGCTCCAAGCGGAGCGGAATCCGAGCGCCTGCCACGTGCACACCATGACCACGCCGGCGGCCGCGATTCCCACGCCGAGCCACTGCACGCCACTCGAATAGAACAGCGCGATGATCAGGATGGCGATGATGTCATCGATGATCGCCAGCGCGAGCAGCAGCACGCGCAGCGAGCCCGGCACACGTTTGCCGAGCAGCGCAAGCACACCGAGCGCAAACGCGATATCGGTGGCCGTGGGCACGGCCCAGCCGTGGCGCGACTCGGGCGTCGCATTCAAGCCGAGGTAAATCAGCGCGGGCATGACAACGCCACCGGCAGCGGCGAGGACAGGCAACGTCGCCAGGCGCAGATTGGCGAGCGCGCCGTCGTGAATCTCGCGCCGGATCTCCAACCCCACGACCAGGAAGAACACGGTCATCAGCACGTCATTGATGATGAAGTGCAACGACTCCGAGACGACGAGACCGCCGAGCTGCAGCGTAAATTGCGCATGCCATAGCGCCTCGTAACTGTCCGCCCAGGGAGAGTTCGCCCAGAGGAGCGCGGCGATCGCAGCTGCCAGGAGCACGACGCCGCTCGCGGCTTCGACACGCAGGAACTTTTCCAGCGGACGGAGGATCGCGACCCCTGCAACGACGGCAATGGAACTTCTGGAAGGTTCGGGCGAGCTCACGATCGGACTCCTGGCGATGAATAGCTGGCGGCCCGACCAACTGCAATCCTGTCTTGCGTATTGCGCGCACGACACCCGAGCGCTGTTTAACACAGGGTGCGCGAGCCATCCAGGCTCGAATGGACAGTCCGAAGACGCTTCGCCACACTCCCCGCGTCCACCACCCCCATCAAAGCGCTCGAGGGATGCCACACGCCACACCGCTGATCACAACCATCGTTGCCGCCTTCGCGCTGGCCTTCATCGCGGGCCTGGCTGCGCAGCGGTTGCGACTGTCTCCGCTCGTCGGCTATCTGCTGGCGGGCATCGTTCTCGGGCCCAACTCTCCCGGCTTCGTTGCCGATGCGCATCTCTCCGCAGAGCTCGCGGAGCTGGGTGTCATTCTGTTGATGTTCGGTGTCGGCCTGCACTTCTCGGTGGAGGACCTGCTCAAGGTCAAGGCAATCGCGGTGCCCGGTGCCATTGCGCAAATCGCCTGCGCGACAGGTATGGGCGCAGCACTCGCAGTCAGCTGGGGATGGACGCTGCCGCAGGGCCTCGTGTTCGGACTGGCGTTGTCGGTTGCCAGTACCGTGGTGCTGCTGCGCGCACTCGAGGCGCGCCATCTCGTGCGCACGCAGCGCGGTCAGATCGCGGTCGGGTGGTTGATCGTCGAGGACCTCGCGATGGTGCTGGCGTTGGTCGCGCTGCCGGTGCTCGCGCAGTTCACCAACGGCAGCAACGGCGCTGAGGCTCCCAACCTGGGCACCACCCTGCTCACGACATTGCTGAAGGTGATCGCCTTCGTTGCCGTGATGCTCATCGTCGGCAAGCGTCTGGTGCCCTGGCTCTTGCAGCGCGTAGCGCGCACGCATTCGCGCGAGCTCTTCACGCTGGGCGTCCTCGCCATCGCATTGGGGATCGCGTACGCCTCGGCAAGCCTGTTCGGCGTATCGCTCGCATTGGGCGCCTTCTTCGCGGGCGTCGTGTTGAACGAATCCGAGCTCAGCCATCGTGCGGCCGAAGACATCCTGCCGTTCCAGGACGCATTCGCCGTGTTGTTCTTCGTCTCGGTCGGCATGGTGTTCGACTGGCGCATCGTCATGCAGTCGCCCGGTAAGGTGGTTGCCGTGGTGTCGATCATCGTCATCGGCAAATCGCTCGTGGCGCTCGCGCTCGTGGGTCTGTATCGCTATCCATTGCGCACGGCGCTCACGGTTTCCGTGGGGCTGGCTCAGATCGGCGAGTTCTCCTTCATTCTCGCGAGCCTGGGTCTTTCCCTGAAGCTGCTGCCGCCCGAAGGGCAGACGTTGATTCTGGCCGGTGCGATCCTGTCCATCGCATTGAACCCTGTGCTCTTCGGCGGCATGAACGCGATGGACGAGTGGATTCGCAAGCATCCCAGGTTGCTCGCGCTATTGGATCGCTCGACGGCTGAGCTCGCGCGCGAGGCGCCGGTCGTTCCCGACTCCTGGCAGGGCCATGCCATTCTGGTCGGTCACGGCAGAGTCGGCGCCGTCGTCGCAGAGATGATGCGCGCCAGGAACGCCGCCTATGCTGTCGTGGAAATGGATCGGAAGATCGTGGCGCGGTTGACTGCCGAAGGCATTCCCGCGCTACAGGGCGACATCGCTGACCCCGAGGTCATGCGTTCGTTGCGCGCCTCGGAGGCTGCCCTGCTGATTTTCGCGATCCCCGACAGCGTGCAGCTGCGCAATGCGCTGGAGCAGTTGCGTGAGAATGACGTGCGCTTACCCGTGGTCGCACGCACGCATTCGCAAAGCGAAGCCGAGCACTTACGGGAGAAGGGCGTGGACCTGGTCGTCATGGGAGAACGCGAGCTGGCCCTGCGCATGGGCGAATTCGCGCTCAAGGTCATGAGCCGGCGACAAAGCACCACCGCCTGAGAGCGTTTCGCCGGCTACAACCATGGAAGCTGCCCCACGCAGCTGCATTCGCGAGCGTCGACGGTATGTTCGGATGCATGGTTCACGAACTTCCTCAGCCTGAGAACCATTGTTGAGCCGGGGCGGGGCCCGCTGCGCTGCTCCAAAGTCTTCCTGCAACGGCACGGAGAGGTGCCAACCCACCGGAGCACGCGCTTGACGACCGGCCGCATGGATCCGAGAGGAGGAGTCGGCACGGGATACGACGCAGGCTTGCATCCGAACCCATTGACCGCGGCAGACCCGGCACAGCGCGCGCTGGTGCTGCAGGCCCGAATTCTGGAGACGATCGCTCGCGGCGCACCCCTCGAAGCCGTGCTCGCGGCGGCGTGCGGTTTGGTCGAGGGCGCCGATGCAGGTGCGCTCGCGGCTGTGCTCATTCTGAGTCCCGAGGCGCAGCGCTTCACACACGCGGTGGGTGCGGCGGCTCCTGCCGGCTTCTTGCAGGAGATTCACGACTGGTCGCTCACTGCGGCCGATCATCGCTGCACCTGTTCGGTCGCGGTACTGCAAAACCAGGTGACAGCGAGCCTGGATGTCAAGGGCGATGGTCGATGGTCGGAGCAATGGCGCTCGCTGATGTGCAGATACGGAATCAATGCCGGCCTCTCCTATCCGATCTTCGACCCAGCCGGTGCGCCGCTCGGCAGCTTCTTCGTCGCCTATTCCGAACCCGTGAGCGACGTTGCGCGCTGGAATCTCGATCTCATCGCCGTGGGCGTGCGTCTGGCGGAGTTGGCGCTCGAACGCAAGCACGTCACGGACGAGTTGCGCGCGTTGCACGAGCGCCTGGATGCGCAGGTCGAGCTGCAGCACGAGCTCGATCGTCGACGGCGCGTGGAGGCCACACTCACGCAGATGCAGCGGATGGAAGCGCTGGGTCAGCTCACTGCCGGCGTTGCCCACGACTTCAACAATCTGCTCACGGTCGTGCTCGGCAATCTCGACTACGTGGAGCGTCGCGCAGACCAGTGGGCCACGCATGCGACTCAGTTGGCACGACGGCTGTCCTTCGCTCGCCTCGCAGCGGAGCACGGGGCCAAGCTGATCGCGCAGTTGCTCGCGTTCTCGCGGCGCCAGCAGCTGGAGCCCAAGGTGATCGATCTCAACGAGGTCATCGGTGGCATGCGCTACTTGCTGCAGTCGACCTTGCGCAGCTCGATCGGCCTCGACCTGGGCTTGAGCGAGGACCTCTGGCACGCGCTCGTGGATCCGACGCAACTGGAGCTCGTGGTCCTCAATCTCGCGATCAACGCCCGCGACGCCATGCCGGCGGGAGGACGCTTGCGCGTGACAACCTCCAACGTCGCCACACGTGCCGCGCACCGTGACATCGACTTGCTCGCCGGCGACTACGTGGTCGTGTCCGTGAACGATACGGGCAGCGGCATGAGCGATGACGTGCTCGGCCGCGCGTTCGAGCCCTTCTTCACGACCAAGGACGTCGGCAAGGGCTCGGGCCTCGGGCTGGCGCAGGTGTATGGTTTCGCGAAGCAATCGGGTGGCGGTGTGCGCATCGAAACCCAAGTCGGGCGTGGAACGACCGTGCACGTCTTCGTGCCGAGAGCGCGCGCCGGGCTGGAATGCGCGGTATCGAACGCGATGCATTCAGCGGCGAGTCTCGTGGGCAAACGCGTCTTGCTCGTGGATGACGATCCGGCGGTGCGGCAAGTGACGCAGGCCATGCTGACGGAGCTGGGTTGCGAGGTGTTGGAAGCGGGCAGTGGCTATACCGCACTCGAGATCCTGCGCACGCATGCGGACGTCGATCTGCTGCTCGCGGATTTCGCGATGCCCGGCATGAACGGAGCCGAGCTGGCCGGCCTGGCGGCGCAGGAGCACGGGGACCTGCCCGTCCTGATCGTCACCGGCTATGCGGATGTGGACGCGCTGCTCGATTTCACGGCCGCAGCCGTACTGCGCAAACCGTTTCGTCGCGAGCAATTGGTGGACAAGATCGTCGCCCGTCTGTGCAATTCATGACCGCGGACCTGGGCTGGCGCAGCTCAGGCCCGCGTCGCATGGCGCGATGATCGAAGACAGGTCGCGATGATTGGCTTGGGGCGGATGGGCGGCAACATGGCGCACCGTCTGCTGCGCGGGGGTCATGAGTGCGTCGTCCACGACTTCGATCTGCCCGCCATTGCGGAGCTGTGGCGTCATGGCAGCGTGATTCGATCATGGCTGCTCGATCTCACGGCCGACGCTCTGCAATGCGCATCGCTTGTTGTCGGCGATGCGTGAACAATTCGGCGGGCATCGGGAGAAAGAGAGCGGTTGGCGGTTGGCGGTTGGTAGGAAGATGAGGTGAATCTTCTTTCTTGGGAACCGCCAACCGCTTCCTCTGCTAAACTTCGCCGCGCTTCCGGTCCGCGGCTTCAAGGGTGCTGTCGCGGGCAGGTGTCAATCAACCACCGTTCGGCTGTTCGATGAACAAACCTGCTCATGCTGTGCCCGAGGCAGCGTGCGAAATACGTTTTAGTCAGGTGGGGATCACTCAGGTCAGGATCCGAACGACCGACGTCAACGTGTTGCACGCCGAGTTGGGAGCGCGCTTGAAGGCGGCGCCGCAACTCTTTGAACGCAGCGGCGTGTGCGTCGACTTCAGTACGTTGGAGACGGCCCCCGACGCTGACAAAGCGCGTGCCCTCGTCGAAGCGGTGCGCTGGGCTGGCATGTTGCCCGTGGGCATTGCTCAGGGCAGCGAAGAATTCGAAGCACTTGCGCGCGCACTGGACCTGCCGCTGCTCGCCCCGTCTCGCGCAGCAGCGAAATCATCCTCCGATACCGGCAAATCGAAGTCGGCGACCGTGGCGCAGAAAGGCACCGTCGAGGCCTCTCCCACACTCGTGCATCAGCAACCGGTGCGCTCGGGTCAGCGCGTGTACGCCACGGGCCGCGATCTGATCGTCACCTCCGTCGTCGGTGCCGGTGCCGAGGTCATGGCGGACGGCTGCGTCCATGTCTATGGCGTCCTGCGCGGCCGTGCGCTGGCCGGCGCACGCGGCGATGCGAGCGCACGCGTCTTCAGCCAGGAATTTCGTGCCGAGCTCGTCTCGATCGCCGGCGTGTTCCGTGTCTTCGAAAGTCTGCCGCCGGAGCTCGAAGGTAAGCCGGTGCAGGCCTGGCTACAGGGCGAGCAGCTGCATTTCGCGCCGCTCGGCGCTTAGCACTCAAACTCAAACGCAGGAGATCCGGCATTGTCCGAAATCATCGTTGTCACCTCCGGTAAGGGCGGCGTCGGCAAGACCACCACCTCTGCCAGTCTCGCGTGCGGCCTCGCACGCAAGGGCCATCGCGTCGCAGTGATCGACTTCGACATCGGCCTGCGCAATCTCGACCTGATCATGGGCTGCGAGCGGCGCGTGGTGTACGACTTCGTCAACGTGATCAACAACGACTGCTCGCTGAAGCAGGCGCTCATCAAGGACAAGCGTCTCGACACCTTGCACGTGCTCGCCGCCTCGCAGACGCGCGACAAGGACGCGCTCTCCTCCGACGGCGTCAAGCGCGTGCTCGATGAGCTCGTGGCCGATGGCTTCGATTACATCATCTGCGACTCGCCCGCCGGCATCGAGAAGGGCGCACACCTGGCGATGTACTACGCGGACCGCGCGGTGGTCGTCGTGAATCCGGAAGTCTCCTCCGTACGCGACTCGGACCGCATCCTCGGCTTGCTCGCGAGCAAGACGCAGAAGGCCGAGCAAGGCAACGGCGGCGTGAAGGAACATCTGCTCCTGACCCGCTACAGCCCGCGCCGCGTGGCCACCGGAGAGATGATGAGCGTCGAGGACGTCAAGGAAATCCTCGGCCTCGATGTCGTCGGCGTCATTCCCGAGTCGCCCGACGTACTGTCTGCCTCGAACGCCGGCACGCCGGTCATCCTGAACGACGAGAGCGACGTCTCCCTTGCCTACGAGGACGCCGTCTCACGTCTGCTCGGCGACACCGTACCGCTGCGCTTCCTCGAAGAACCCAAGAGGGGCTTCTTCTCCCGTCTGTTCGGAGGTTGACATGCGGTTGCTAGATCTCTTTCGCCGCACCCCCGCCTCCGCCCACGTCGCCAAGGAACGCCTGCGCATCATCGTCCAGCAGGAACGCAGCACCCGCGGCGGCCCCGACTACCTGCCCAAGCTGCGCCAAGAACTGCTGGAATTGATCCGCCGCTACGTCAACGTCGATCCCGACGCCGTGCAGGTGAGCCTGGAGAAGGAAGACGGGAACCAGGTGCTGGAGTTGTCGGTGGCGTTGCCGGGGGCGAAGGGGTCGGCGTGACAGCCACCGCAGCTCGGCCAAGCGTCCTTCCCCCGCGAGTGCAGCGAACCGGGTAGATAGTGTTCCAGCATGACGGGCAGATCTTCCCGATCGGCCCGGCCCGCCCTAACTTCGTTGATTAGGTCCTGCCTTGGATGGTCTTCCGCCAACAACAACGCCAACATCTCATTTGCTGCGACGAGCAGCACGCGAAGATCCTCGGCAAGCAGGGGCGCGCTGTCTATTCGCATCGCGCCTATCCTCCCTGCATATTCGTGCCTGTCAGAATCTCATTGAGCGCGACATTGATGTAGTAATTCGATCGCCCGATCTTCTGCTTCTG
>DATELY010000209.1:0-15792 GCA_035276085.1 Steroidobacteraceae bacterium
TGCATCCATGACCACCATCGGCACGCCCTTATCCTCCTCCCCCACGCGGGTCCTCTTCCTCGGTGCCGGCGAGCTCGGCAAGGAAGTCGTGATCGAGTTGCAGCGCTTTGGCTGCGAAGTGATTGCCGTCGATCGCTATCCGAACGCGCCCGGCATGCAGGTCGCGCATCGCTCGCACGTCATCAACATGCTGGATGCCCGCGCGTTACGTGCGGTCGTCGAACGGGAGCGTCCACAGTTCATCGTGCCGGAGATCGAAGCCATTGCGACCTCGGAGCTGATCGCGCTCGAACGCGAGGGCTATCGGGTGATTCCGACTGCGCGCGCGGCTCGACTCACCATGGATCGCGAAGGGATTCGCCGGCTGGCCGCGGAAGAGCTGAACCTGCGTACTTCGCCATTCCGCTTCGCCGATTCCATCGATGAGTATCGGGCCGCCATCGCGGCGATCGGTACACCGTGCGTGGTGAAGCCGGTCATGAGCTCGTCAGGCAAAGGACAAAGCCTCGTGCGCACATCCGCCGATATCGACCCAGCGTGGGAGTACGCACAAGCGGGCGGACGCGCCGGTGCTGGACGCGTCATCGTCGAAGGTTTCGTCGATTTCGAGTACGAGATCACGTTGCTCACCGTGCGCCACGTGGGCGGGACGAGCTTCTGTGCGCCCATCGGTCATCTGCAGGTCGACGGGGACTATCGCGAGTCCTGGCAACCGCAGCCGATGAGTGCCGCTGCCCTGGCGGAATCGCAACGCATCGCCAAGGCCATCACCGACAATCTCGGCGGCAGCGGCATTTTCGGTGTCGAGCTGTTCGTGAAAGGCGATGAAGTGTGGTTCAGCGAAGTGTCCCCGCGACCGCATGACACCGGCCTCGTGACGTTGATCTCGCAGGATCTTTCCGAATTCGCGCTGCATGCCCGCGCGATTCTCGGGCTGCCGATTCCGGCGATCCGGCAAAACGGTCCTGCTGCATCCTGCGCCATCCTCGTCGACGGCCATTCGCAGAACGTGCGCTTCGAGAATGTCGAACGTGCTCTGACACAGCCGGACACCGCGCTGCGGCTCTTCGGCAAACCTGAAATACAAGGTCATCGGCGGATGGGCGTGTGCCTGGCGCTCGGTGCCACGATCGACGCAGCGCGCGCCAAGGCGAGGGCGGCGACTCAAGCTGTGTTGGAGGGAGTGAGGCTGCGGTGAGCGGATGAAGGGTCAACTGGCCAGACTGGCCAGCGGACCAACAGACCAGCAGACCAGTTGGCCGCCCTACCGTGCTGCGAGCAGATCGCACCGGCCGTCGCGCACGGCTCGATCCGCGAACAGGAACGCCGCCGCATTCCATGATTGCAGCGGCATGCCGCTGGGTTGCAGCGTTTCGCCGTGCAGCCATTCATTGAATTCCCAATCGTCGATTGCGCAGCTGCGAGCCAGCTTGATCAGGTCGGCTTGCGCGTGCGCCAGGCGGCCTTGGCGCACGAGCGCGCAGATCCAGAACCCGCCGACCATCGGCCAGATGCCGCCGTTGTGGTATTGCCACGCGAAGTTCTGTTCATGACGCGACATGTAGGGGCGCCACAGGAAATGCTCCTGCAGGATGGGCTCGCACACGACGCGGACGGGGTAGGGGTCGTGGACCTGCTCCTGTATCAATGCATCCAGGATGGAGTCGGCGAGTGTCGGCTCGGCGAGGCCGCACAGCAGCGCCAGCGCATTGCCGAATACATCGCCCTCTTCGCCGAAGAACGAGAAGTTGACGAAGCTCAGATACAGGTCGTGGCGTCTGGCGTTCTGCAGGACGTAGTCGGCCAGCAAGCGGGCACGCCGATATTCGGCGAGGGAAGCGCTGAAGGGATGGAAGAGCCCGTTGAAGTTGGCACGCGTCGGCTCGACGTCGTTCAGGCCATAGAGCTGTTTCACCCGATACCACAGCGCGTTGGTGTACAGCACGAAGCCCGAGCGCGGCATGATGTCGGCCCAGTCGCTGGCTTCGTTCTGCTGCAAGAGAAAGAAGCGTTGATGTTCCTGGGCGAGCAGCCAGTCGAGCGCTCGGGCAATGCCGTGGCGATGCTCATCGACGACGCCTCGATGAGCGGCGTGCCGTTGCAACTCCTGCAGAGCGAGGAGCCACCACAGCGTGGAATCGATGCAGCCCAGATACCAGAAGTCCGCCTCGGCATTCGTCGTATCGACGAACTTCGGCAGTTGTCCGTTGCGCGCCTGATGGCGCGCAAGCGTGATCATTCCGGTTGCGGCCGCACGCACCAGTTCGTCATCACCGGATCGGAGCATGCCCAGTGCGCACACAGCGGCGTCGCGGCCGAAGATTGCCTCGTAGCCGCGCTCCTGTGCACGGGCCGAGCGACCCGCCGCCAGAATGCCGGCGTCGGTGCAATTTGCCTTGAGTAACGCGACGGCGCGAGTCCGTGTCACTTCGAGCAGAGCTGCAGCGGTCGTTTCCATATAAGCAGTCTAGCTTCGGCGCCGCGGCAGGTGCTCCGTTTCTAACGGGCGGATGAATGATGACCACCTGTCGAGCAATAAGGAACCACCCCTCTACATGGACTATTCTGTCGTAGTGCAACCGAGGATGAGCTATGCGCTGGCAAGGCCGGACGGGCAGTAATCGGATCGAAGATCGTCGCGGCATTCGCCTCGGCCGCGCCGGCGGCATCGGTGGCATCGGTGCCGTGGTCCTTGCGCTCATCGCGATGTACTTCGGCCAGGACCCCGGTGTGGTGCTGCAGCAGTTCGATGGCGGCCAGACCACGAGCGAGCAGGTTCCCTACCAGGAATCGGCTGCGGAAGCACAAACGCGCGAGATGATCGGCGTCGTGCTCGCCGACACCGAGCAAACCTGGGAGCAGATCTTTGCGGCGGCGGGCAAGCAGTACGAGAAGCCAGCGCTCGTGCTGTTCTCCCAAGCCGTGGAGTCCGCGTGCGGCATGGCGCAAGCCGCGGTGGGCCCGTTCTATTGTCCGAGCGATCGCAAGGTCTACATCGATCTATCGTTCTACGATGAGCTGAAGAATCGTTTCGGCGCGCCGGGCGATTTCGCTCAGGCGTACGTTGTCGCGCACGAGGTCGGTCACCACGTGCAAACGTTGTTGGGCATCTCCGACCAGGTGCACAACGCCCGAGCGGGTGCATCGCAAGCCGACGCCAACGCCATGTCGGTGCGCATGGAATTGCAGGCAGACTGCTTCGCCGGCATTTGGGCGCACCATGCGGATCGCTCGCGACAGTTGCTCGAGGCCGGTGACATCGAGGAAGGCTTGAATGCGGCGAGCGCGATCGGCGATGACCGCTTACAGAAGCAGTCGCGCGGCACCGTAGCGCCGGAATCCTTTACACATGGTTCATCCGCACAACGCGTGAACTGGTTCAAGCGCGGGTTCGAGTCAGGCGAGGTCGGTGCTTGCGATACGTTCAATGCACGCGAGATTTAGTCGCGTCGCAGTCAATTTGTGTCGCCGTTCCGCGTCCGGCCTCTCAACACGCAGACATTTTTTCGGCTAAGCTCCTGACACAAGGATAAGGGAGCCCGGGTGGCGATCGAGCCTCCGCGACACAACGGTCATGTCCATGCCGATATGACCAAACCGATACCGATGCCGACGACGCGCACAGCAAAGTGCGCGACAGCATTCGTCGGCCGCACTTTGCGCGGGCCATTGAACACGGCTGTCGTCGTGCAGAGCTTCGCGGAATTCCAGCAAGTGTTCGGTGGCGTGTGGCAACCGAGTCCGTTGTCCTATGCCGTCGAGCAATTCTTCGAGCAGGGCGGGCGCGATGCGGTCATCGTGCGGGTGGCGAACGGCGCAACGCCAGTGAGCATTCGTCTGCCGTGCGGCCGCGAGCATCTCTGCCTGGAAGCCAAGGCACCCGGCACACGCGAATTCCTGCGCGCCTCGGTCGACTACGACCACGTGCTGTCGAACGACGAAGAAGGCTTCAATCTCGTCATTCAACGTGTGCGCATCCCGGGCTCGGAGTGGATCGAGGCACAGGAGATCTTCCGCGGGTTGAGCGTCGATCCGGCTTCGCCACGCTTCGTCTCCGTGGCATTGCTCGAATCGAATCTCGTGCGGGTGAGTGGGCCGGTGCCAGGCGTGCGTCCGAATCTCACGCTGCGCGCGGGCACGAACCTGCCGACGGGCTACATCGACTCGCGTCCGAGCGGACACGACGGCGCGGCGGTGAGCGACTACGACGTGATCGGCTCGGCCACTCAGCGCACCGGTCTGTTCGCGCTGGATGGCTTGGACGACATTGCCTATCTCTATGTGCCTGCGCTGTCGCGCACGCATGAGATCGGCGTCAGCACATTGCTCATCGCAGCGAAGTTCTGCCACGAGCGCCGCATCATTCTCATCGTCGATCCGCTCAAGGCATGGCGCAGCGCCACTGATGCCGTGAAGGGCTTGCGCGAATTGCAGTTCCACAGCGAAGAAGCGGTGATGTTCTATCCGCGCATCCAGGCGATGGATCGACATCGCGGGCGGATCGAAACGTTCGGCAACGGCGGTGCAGTGGCGGGCATGCTCGCCAGCGCCGAGGAAGATCTACCCGTGTGGTCTGCGCCACGCTCGACGACCGAACTATGGCTGCGCGGCTCGGCGCGTCCGGAACACAGCCTGACGGAGACCGATCGCCTGCGCTTGGAAGCTCACGGCATCAACGTACTGAACGGCACGCGTCCCGTGCGCCCGAATGTCCCGTTGCGCACGCTGACCGGTGGCGCTCATGGCGCCGCGGATTGGGGTTGGTTGGCGACGCGACGGCTCGCGTTTTTCATCGTGAACAACGTGGAGCGCGGAACGCGCTGGGTGCTGGGCTCCGCCCGCGATCGCGCCGTGTGGCTCGAGCTCGCTCGCCAGGTGCAACAGTTCTTCGACCAGCTGTTCGACGCCGGCGCCTTTCCGGGCCGTGACCGCGCCGATGCATACAGCGTCATGTGCGACGAGCGCATCAACAAGGAAGCCGATCTCGCGGCCGGCCGCTTTCACATTCTGATTCAGTTCGCCGCCGTGCATTCGGCGGAACATCACGCCTTCCTGATCACTCACTCGCCATCCGGCTCACGCGTGCGGCGAGTGCGCACGAATCTGCACAACGTAGCCGCCCTGCGGGCGGTGCCAGCCTGGTTGATGCCGGAGGAGGATGGGATTCCCGTGTTGAAGCTGGTGAATGCGGTGAGCCTGGCGGGCGGCTAGCTGGTCAGCTGGCTTGCTGGCCAGCAAATCAACCGCATGCCCCGACGAGTTTGGCCAGCCGACCAGCAAGCTAGCCGACCGCTCGCTCACCCATTCCTCTCCCACAACACCTCCATCTTCCCTTCATCGCGCGCCAACACCCGCGCGACGACAAACAGCAGGTCGGACAAGCGGTTGAGGTACTGCGCGCATTCAGGCGCCAGCGTTTCGTGCTGGGCGAGATCCCACACCCTTCGCTCCGCACGCCGCGTGATCGCGCGGGCCAGGTGGCAGGCCGCCGTGGCGGGCGGACCGCCGGGAAGAATGAATTCCTTCAACGGCGGTAGCGGTGCGTTGAGCTCGTCGAGGGTTTTTTCCAGCGCCTCAACGTGTTCGGGCTTGATGGCCCGATAACCCGGAACGGCGAGCTCCGCGCCCAACTCGAACATCTCGTGCTGAATGCGCAGCAGGCAGGCCCGCACTTCCGCACGCATCGTGGTATGGCCAAGTAGAACGCCAATGGCACTGTTGGCTTCATCGACCGCGCCGCACGCCTCGATGCGCGGATGTGTCTTCGGCACGCGCGTGCCATCGCCCAAGCCAGTGGTGCCGGTGTCGCCGGTGCGGGTGTAGATCTTGGAAAGCCGGTTGCCCATGAGGATGCCTGCGATGCGAGGTGTGCGACTACATTCGCCCATGCGTCCCTTCCCTTGCGAAGCGGGGGAAGGACAGGATGGGGGTGGTTGAGCGAAGCATCGAAGCGGCGTTCGCCCCCACCCTAGCCCTCCCCCGCTTCGCAGGGGAGGGGATCGGAGTTAAGCCGATTGCGGGCGCTCAGGCAACGCGGCTATTTCAGTGCCGTCGGGGAATAGCGCACGGTCAGCGAATACGTGCGATTGGGCTCGTTGAAGAGATACACCGTCTCGTAGTCGCGATCGAACACGTTTGCCACCTTGGCCTGGATGACCCAATCGGTGCCCAGCTTCACTTCGCCGAGCACATCGGCAACGACGTAGCTGCCCAGCCGGACCGTGTTCGCGGCGTCGTTGTACCGCTTACCCTGTCCGCGAACTTCCGTCCCGAGACTGAACGTACCGAACGAACGCATGACCTGGGTGCGGGCGGAATGGCGCGCACGCCGTTGCAGCAGATTGTCGAAGTTCGGGCCGTCGCCGCGATTGCGGGGATCGAGCCAGCTGTAGTTGAAATCGATGAGCCACCGATCGAACGCCAGCTCGGCGAAGGTTTCGATGCCGCGGATGCGAGCTTCCGCGATGTTCTCGGGCACGAAGCTCGAGTTCAGATCGATCATGTCGTCGATCTGCGTGACGAAGCCGTTGATCGACCAGCGGCCTAGCGGCACGCGTCCGGACACGCCCACTTCGTAGCTATGCGCCTTCTCCGGATCGAGATCCGGATTGCTGAAGCCGGGGTAATACAGATCGTTGAACGTCGGTGCGCGGAAGGCGCTGCCGTAGGTCGCGGTGAGGGCGAGCGTCGGCGACACGTGCCACTTCCAGCCGATGTTGCCGCTGCCGTGAGAACCGAATTGCTCGTTGTCGTCATAGCGACCGGACAGTTCGGCTTCGTGTTGGCCGAAGCGTGCCTGGTACACGCCGAACAGTCCCGTGTTGTCGCGGTGCGTGCGATCGAACTCCGTCGAGCTTTCGATGCGGTCGTCGATGTAATCGCCGCCGAGCGTCAGCAGCTGCGCCGGTGCGATCTGCCAGTCGGCCTGCAACGTGCCGGTGCGCTTCTCCGTGTTGAACTCGCTGCGGAATTCGCCGTTGTAGAGGCTGTCCACGTCGTCGTGGCTGTCGCCCAGCGTCAGCTTGAGTGTCAGTGCGTCCGCGACACGCACGCGACCGTGCAGCGTCGGGATGATCTGACGAAACTCCGCTTCGTTCTGGAAGCTGCCGTCGAACTCGGACTTGCCCTTGGCGTACAGCGTGCTGAATTCCACATCGGCTGCTTCGCCCCAGCGATAGCCCGCACGTGCCGTCGCGGACGTATTCCGATATCCGTCGCGATCCGGCTCGAAGGTGAAGCACGCGTCATCGAACGAGCCGCGGCAGCTGTTGAAGCCATCGGTTTGCAGGCGATCGGCGGTGAGATTGAGCCAGTAGTTGTCTTCGACGAGCCCCACGCTCGCCGTGCCCCGATAGGTTTCATCGGGCGCAACACCAACGCTCGTGGAGATTCCCGGTGCCGCGCGACGCGTGAAGATCTGGATCACGCCACTGATTGCATCCGAGCCGTAAATGCTCGAGCGGGGGCCGCGGACGATTTCGATGCGCTCGATCTGATCGACGGGAATGTATTCGAACGATGTCGTGCCGCTCGTTGCATTGCCCACGCGCACACCGTCCACGAGCACCAGGATGTGTCCCGAGCCCGCCCCGCGCATGAACAGCGACGTGAACTTGCCCAAGCCGCCTTGATTGGTGATGTCGACGCCGACTTCGCCGCGCAGCACGTCCTGCAGCGATTGCAGTTGCCGCCGTTCGATGTCCTCGCGCGTGATGACAGTGACGGATGCGATGACGTTGTCGACGTTCTGTTCGGTGCGTGTCGCGGTCACGATGACATCGGCCGCATCCTTCTCCGCCGCAAGGACGGGCATCGAGCACACGCAGAACAGGACACCGAGCGCCGATCGACGCAATGGAATACGCACCGAAGTCCTCCCCCATGCTCGCCCGCAGGGTCAGTTGTGTGAGTGCGGACGCGGGAGGAGTTGGGCACGGTGCCCAAGCGATCGCCCGCCGCGATGCCGCAGTGCGCCGTCAGGCCGGTCTCCGGACTTACGAGCAAGCCGACATGCGCGTCGGCTCCGTTGCATCGCCTTCCCATGCCGGACTCGCGCCGCGACACAGTGGCTACAGTGATGCGAACTTGACTCGATTACCGTTGCGGGGGCAGTGCCGGAGTTCGATCGTACGATCGTCACCGGCTTCCCGTTAGCACCCGTGCGCCGCACGAGTGGTCACCTGAGGCAGGGCGCACGGTAGGTTGGGGAACCGCACGGTGTCAAGGTTGCTTCAATGGCGTGATCGCGCCGCGGCGCGATAGGTAAACTCACGTCCACACGTCCACACGTCCACACGTCCACACGTCCCATGACCCATTCACCCCTCCTGCAGACTGCACTCGACGCCGCCGATGCTGCCGCCCGGGTGATTCGTCAGTACTACCAGAGCAACCTCGCGGTGACGACCAAGGCGGACAAGACGCCCGTCACGGCCGCGGATGTCGAAACGGAGAAGGCGATTCGGCAGCTCATCGCCGAGCGCTATCCCGACCACGGCTTTTACGGTGAAGAAACCGGGCAGAGCGCGCTCGATGCCGAGTATCTGTGGCTGGTGGATCCCATCGATGGCACGAAGGCGTTCGTGCGCGAGTACCCGATGTTCTCCACGCAGATTGCGTTGATGCATCGCGGACGCTTGGTCTTGGGCGTGTCGTCGGCGCCGGTATATGGCGAAGTGGCCTATGCGGAAGTCGGCGCGGGCGCGTGGTTGGGCGGACGCGCGTTGCGCGTCAGTGAGATCGATTCGATCGAGCGTTGCGCTGTGTCGGCGTCGAACCTGAAGTCGCTCGCGAAATCACCGCAGTGGCCTGCGTTCGGCGCCCTCGTCGCGCGTGCGGATCGCATTCGCGGGTACGGTGACTTCCTGCACTATCACTTGCTGGCGGCCGGGAAGATCGATGTGGCGATCGAGTCGGATGTGAATATTCTGGATATCGCCGCGTTGAGTGTGATTGTGGAAGTGGCGGGTGGCAGGTTCACTGATCTGGAGGGTGGACCTGTTGGGTTGGAGACGCGGTCCGTGTTGGCGGCGAATGGGAAGTTGCATCGTCCAGTGCTTGAGCTGATGCGCGGGGGTTTGCCCCCACCCTAACCCTCCCCCGCTGCGCAAGGGAGGGGACCGGATAGTCGCTGTGTTCTTGTTCCCTCCCCTGCGGAGCGGGGGAGGGGTAGGGTGGGGGCAACCGAGCGAAGCGCTCTTCAACCCTCCGCCACGAACGTACGACCCCCCTCCCACTGCAACTCCCGCACCTTCACACCATAAAGCCGCCCGATCGTCTCTGCCGTCAGCACTTCATTTGCCGGCCCGCTCAACCAGTCACCATCCCCGAACAGCAACACGGCCTGCTGTGCAAAGCGCGCAGCCATGCCGGCATCGTGCAAACTCATCACCACACCGCGTCCGCGCGCGGCGCGTTCCTGCAGCACTTCCAGGATATGCAGCTGGTGATGCGGATCGAGATGATTCAGCGGTTCATCGAGCAACAGCACTCGCGGATCTTGTGTGAGCAGCAGCGCCAAGGCGACGCGGCGACGTTCGCCGCCCGATAGCGTCGTAATGTCACGTGTCTCGAGATGTTCGATTTCCGCTTGCGCCAGCGCTTGGCGAGCGATCTGCCGATCCGCCTCATCTTCGAGATCCCAGAAACCGAGATGCGGTGAGCGACCCATCAGCACGAGTTCCATGACGGTCGCGGGGAAGGGATCCTCGCTCGTCTGGGTCAACAAGCCCAACTGTCGCGCGAGCGCTTTGCGTGGCCACTGTGCGAGCGGCCGTTGAGCCAGCTGGATCTCGCCGCGGGCACTCGCGCGCAATCCCGCCAGTGTATGCATGGTCAGCGTCTTGCCGGCACCATTGCGGCCGAGCAGGGCAGTGATCGTGCCCTCCTGAACCGTCAGATCGAGAGCACGCACGAGCATGCGCTCCTGCACGACGATGTCGATGCCACGGCTTTCGAGCAGGACGACCATCAGTGCTTGACCCAGCCGATCTCTTGCGCCGATTGCGGTCCGATCAGCACCCAGCGCAATGACTCGGGAATCTCTGCGCGCTGGGGCGACAGCGGCACACGCCCGCCCATCAGCTCTGCGTAGCGCTGCGGATACAGCGGCTCGCGATCGGGTTCCGCAAAGCCTTGCGGATGCAGCGGCAAATTGTCGGGACCGTATTTGTCGGTAGCGCCCAGCGTATGCAGCAGCTCGTGTGCGATCACGACATCGTTCGAGCCTTCCATCTCGCGATCCGCAAACGCATTCACGACGCCAACCAATCCCTTCTGCAGCCCGAGCGAATGCGGCAGCGTCGGTGAGCGTTGCGGATCGTGGAAAAGAACGAACATCGCGATGTCCGGCGTCGGGCCCGGCAGCTTGCGCAGAATGCGCCACGAGTAGTAACGCAGTCGCAAGCTCCACACCATCACACGGGGTGCGCTGGCACCCGGTTCGATGGTCGGCGGCAGCTCGCGTTGTGCCGGCCCGAGCGTGAAGCGCACCGGGCGATCCAGATGGACGCCGTACTGTTCGGCCTGCTCGGAGAAGAATCTTTCCAACGGCAGCAACCCATCGGCGCTCATGTCGCCCACGAACTGCTCGGCCACCGCGCTGCCATCGCCGTTGATGGGCAACACGACCACGCGCAGCGAGTTGTCCCAATTCGTGCTGTAGATGCGATCGGAAATCGTGCTGAAGATGACGATGATCAGGATGAGCAGCAGGATCAGAATGCGCAGCCGTTTGAACATGGGCGCGCGGGATCAGGAGGCTTCGACGTCGAGCGAGAGCAACTCGCCCGCCTCTGCCGTGTACGTCACCTGCATGGGGCAACAGCACACCGAGCAGTCCTCGATATAGCTTTGCGAATCCACCGAGAGATCGAGCCAGAGCTCGATCGTCTCGCCGCAGCTGGGGCACGTCACTTCAACGTTGGTTTCCATGGCATCACATCGTCACGAGCCGTCGGCGTTGAACGCGCCTTTGATCCAATCGAACTGCAGCTTGCCAGCTGTGTCCGGCGACAGGGCGACGACGTCGAAGCGGGCGGGATAGCGGCGCAAGTCGCTGCGTGTGGCCAGCAGATGACGTGCGGCGGCGATCAGTCGCCGTTGTTTGCGTGCAGTGACTGAGGCGGCCGCGCCACCGAAGGAGTCGTCGGCGCGATAGCGCACTTCGATCAGCGTCAGTGTAGTGCCGTCGAGCATGACCAGATCGATCTCGCCCATGCGGCAGCGGTGATTGCGCAGAACGAGCTTCAGCCCTCGAGCCTGTAATTGCTTCAGCGCCTCGGCTTCGCCTGCGCCGCCCGCTTCCTTGCGGTTGCCGTTCCACATGCGGTTTCATCCTCAAGGCGTCGTCGCGTTGCTGGCCAGCGTGCGCGCGCGGCCACTGGTGACTTGAGCCCAATCGAGCTGTCGATGCACGCGGCCGTTCGGATCGACGCGCAAGAGTCCGGTCATTCCCGGTATGGGTTGAGTCGCTGTGCCGCTCTTCAGCGCCGGGACGAGGCGATAGGCATCGAAGCCGAATGCATAGAGCCGGCCGCGCCCGCGTGCGCGCGTCGGCCACTGGCGTTGCAGGGCCGAACGCAGATCGGTGGAAACAGAGTCCGGCGAGATCACCCAGGGCATGTCGGGGAAGATGACGCCCTCGATGTCGTTGTTCGCTCGGGCGTCGGGCTCGAAGATGTCCGAGGTCGAATACACCGGCAAGTCCTGCGAGAGATGGAAGCGCAGCGCCGGGCGCAACGAGCGGCCTTGCTGCGGCTGGGCGCCGATGAAGATGAACTGCACATCGGTCCGTGCGCGCGGCTCGAATTCCATGCGCGTGCCGAGCGTTGCCATCAGCGCTTTGGCGCGTGCGCGACTCTCGTCGATCAACAGCAGCTCTGTGACCGGCTGCGAGTAATCCCGCGCTGCCGGATCGTAGTACTCGACACCCGCAATGCTGCCGCCGAGTTCACGCAAGCCGCTTTCGAATGCTGCGTAAACCCGTTGTCCCCAATCGTTCTTCGGTACGAGCACGGCACCGCGCGAGCGGCCATCCGCGATGATGCGTTGAGCGACCTGCCGTGCTTCTTCTTCGGGATCGAGTGCGAACTGAAACATCAGCGGCGGTGTGACCGTGCCCTCGGCCAGATGATTCAACGCCAAGGTCGGAACGGAGACCGCGCCTGCATTCGATACCGTCGTCACTTCATCCTTCGTCAACGGCCCCACGATGAACTGCGCGCCCTCGGCGATGGCCTGGCGATACGCTGTCTCTGCACCGAGTGCAGTCGAGTCGTACACGCGCACGGTGGGGCGTGTGCCGCCCACTTGTTCGAAGTATCCGGCCAGGAAACCATCGCGCACGGCAATCGCTGCGCCTTGCGCTCGACCTGTCAGCGGCAATACGAGCGCCACTTGCGCGGGATATTCCAGGCTTGCACCCAAGTCGGGCAGTACATCCTGCTGCAGGACTGAGTTTGCAGGATGCGCGGGATAGCGCTGACGCCAACGCTCGAGCTCATCGCCTGCCGATAGTGGATTGCGTGCGGAAGCCAGCGCCGCACGACTGAGCTCCAGCCAGCCCGCCAGCGTGGTGTTCGCGCCCGGAGGCACAGCGATATCTGCGCCCGCTGCTGCACTTCGTTGCAGGCCCTGCCAGATCATGCGGCGGTTGTCCTGGATCGCTTTGGGATCGCTCAGCCCTTGTTCGCGTTCCATCGCGATGGCGATGGCTGCCGCGGGTCGATTCATCTGAAACAGTGCCAGCGCACGCAAGCGCTGGATCTCACCGATGTGCTCTTGCGGCGGCGGTTGTGGAATGCGGTCGAGCTCTGCAAGTGCGCGTTCAGGCTTCTGTTCCCGCAGCGCCAGCTCAGCAGCCACTTCGGCGCGCAAGGCGTAGTCGACGGTTGGAAGCGTGGGGCTCACTTGTGCCAGCGTGATCGTGGCTTGTTTGGGATCGTCGGCGAGCACCCATTGACGTGCTGCTCGCAGCAGAAAGCGATCGCGCAATTCGCGCGATGCTGTGCCAGCCGCTTGTTGATACGCGGTGGCCGCCTGCTGATGAGAGCCTTCGCGAGCCAGTCGGTCGGCACGTTGAGCGACGCGGTCAGGTGCGCCCTGTCCTTGCGTTCCTGTTTGAGTGGGTGTGCAGGCGGCAAGCATCACGAGCGTGCTCACGAGGCACAGCCCGCGCAGCGTAGGTTTCGAGCGTTGCAGGCGGATGCCTTGCATGTCCGGGTGCTCCAAAGCAGCATGGGGCGACAGGTGCTTGTCGCGACGAGCGGCGATTATAGGGGCCCACCGCCGATGTCTGCTGCCGATAACGCTGAGTCACGTACCCCGCATGCGGTCCGGCGCGGTGTTCTCTACGTCGTGGCCACGCCCATCGGCAACTTGAGCGATCTGAGCCCGCGCGCGCAAGAAGTGCTCGGCAGCGTGGACGTCATCGCTGCCGAAGACACGCGGCACACCGGCGCATTGCTCAAGAGCGTCGGAATCGGCGCCCGCACGCTCGTCGCTCTGCACGAGCACAACGAACAGGCACGGGCCGGCGAGCTCGTGCAACGCTTGAGTGAAGGGCTGAGCGTTGCGCTCGTGAGCGATGCAGGGACACCGCTCATCAGCGATCCAGGTTTCGATCTCGTGCGCCAGGCAGCGGATCGCCATATCGAGATTGTCGTGATTCCCGGCCCCTGTGCAGCGATTGCGGCATTGTCCATTGCGGGCCTGCCAACCGATCGTTTCGTGTTCGAGGGATTTCTGCCGGCGAAGACACAGGCGCGACGCGAACGCTTGCACGGCCTCAAGCAAGAGCCGCGCACCCTCATCTTTTATGAAGCGCCTCATCGTTTGGGCGAAGTGCTGCAGGACATGAGCGCGACGCTCGGCGCCGGCCGCCGCGCATTGATCGCACGTGAGCTCACGAAACTGCATGAAAGCGCGTATCGCGGCACGCTCGAGGAGCTGATCGCACGCGAGCAAGGCGACGCAAACATGTCGCGGGGAGAGATCGTCATCGTCGTCGCGGGTGAAACGGTCGAGAACGCGATGCCGCGCGATGTCGAGCGCGTGCTGCGTGTACTGCTCGATGAGCTGTCACCAGCGCAAGCGGCGAAGCTTGCCGCGCGACTCACGGGAGCCCGGCGTGGGGAGTTGTACGACTTGGCACTGCAGTGGGGAGCGAAGAGCTAACGCGCTCCTGTCCCCTCCCCTGCGAAGCCCCTCGTCAGGGGTTCCGAAGCGGCTCGGGGGAGGGCTAGGGTGGGGGCGCTTGAGCGTGGACCCGTACTTCCAGCTGCCCCCATCCTGTCCTTGTATGTTTCAAGGATCATGGGTGTGATCACAAAGAAAGTCTCTGCTAAGTTTTCAACCGACGTGGTAGACCGACCTGTCCGGGGTCGCCAGACCGTGGGGAAGCATGGGTCGCCACGACGGTTGATTCCAAACATCCCGAACAGTTGCGCGGATCGACAGTCCGCATTTTGCAAGGATGGGAGTAGGAGAGGTATGGCAGAGCGTGTTTTCGCTGGGATCGATGTGTCCAAAGGGCGATTGGATATTGCGTTGAGCGATGGCGAGCAATGGTGGTGTGCGAACCGGGAAGGAGATTTCCAGGAGCTCATTGGCCGACTGAGGGGGCAACCCCTGGGGTTGATCGTGCTGGAGGCCAGCGGCGGATATGAAGGCTCGGTGGTGGCCAGCTTGTCTGCTGCGGGGTTGCCGATCGTGGTGGTGAACCCTCGGCAAGTGCGCGACTTTGCCAAGGCGTGCGGGCGATTGGCTAAGACCGATCGCATCGATGCGCAGGTGTTGGCGCAGTTTGCGCAGAAGATCCAGCCGGAGCTGCGCCCCTTGAAGGATGAGCAGACCCGAGAGCTGGAAGCACTGCTGCAGCGACGCAGGCAAATTCTGCTCATGCTCACGGCCGAACGCCAACGACTCAGCACCGCGGCAGTCAATGTGCGCACCGACATCCGCGAGCACATCAACTTCCTGGTGCGACGGCTGAAGGATGCGGATCGAGGGCTGGATGAGCTCATCCGGCAAACACCGCTGTGGCGCGAGCGCGAAGAGCTGTTCAAGCCGGTGCGCGGCATCGGTCCGCAGACTCTACGCACGCTGTGTGCATCGCTTCCGGAGCTGGGGCAGCTGAACCGGCGCAAAATCGCCGCGCTGGTAGGTGTGGCGCCGTACAACTGCGACTCCGGGACGATTACCGGCAAGCGCCGCTGTTGGGGCGGTCGAGCTGAGGTGCGTACGACGTTGTACATGGCGGTAATCAGCGCGGTGCGCTTCAACCCGGTCATTCGCGCCTTCTACCAGCGCCTGCTGCAGGCGGGGAAAGCCAAGAAGCTCGCTCTGACCGCATGCATGCGCAAACTACTGACCATCCTCAATGCGATGGTTCGCGACCAAGCGCAGTGGGACGAAAGTTTGCATCTCACTGCTTGACATCGAACACAGTTGCTTCCCCCGCTTCGCAAGGGAAGGGACGCAACTTGCAGTTCACCTTGCTGCGATGACGGACCTCTGGTTCAGTTCCCTCCCTTGCGCTAGCGGGGGAGGGTAGGGTGGGGGCGCGGCGGATATCGATGCACGCTCACACACCCCCATCCTGTCCTTCCCCCGCTTCGCAAGGGAAGGGACGCAACTTCAAGTCATCTCCCACGCAACCGCAGCGCATTCGTGATCACGGACACCGACGACAAACTCATCGCGAGCGCTGCAATCATCGGCGAGAGCAGCCAACCGGTGATGGGGTACAGAAGACCCGCCGCGAGGGGCACGCCCAACGCGTTGTACACGAAG
>DATELY010000210.1:0-13009 GCA_035276085.1 Steroidobacteraceae bacterium
CGCGCGCCCTGAAAGCGGATGCGATCACCCGATCAGAGCAGAACAAAGGAAACGAAACGATTGGATCTTGGTATCGGCAATACTTTGGTATTGGAAGCTGCAAGCAACCCTCCTTCGAACGTTCACGGCGCGGCAGGCTCATCTCTGCCTCCATCTACAATTCCGCCGTCCCGTTCCCGTTCCCACTCGCGGCCAAAAATGACGCCGATTGATCCGCAGAAATTCCGCTGGCGGGTAGTTGGGATACACAACGGCGCACTGTCAACTGAGCGGCCTCCGGCTCAGTGAACCGCGGCGCGGTATCGCCGCCTGGGTTTCACGCTCTTGCACAGCTAAACCTAAGGTGCAATTGTGGGCGGGCCTTCCTTGTGAACAATCCGCATTGTCTGTGTTTATGTGGAGGAGAGCTGTGCCATTGATGGCGCAGCCTCCGCCACGAAACCCGCGATTCCGAGCGTGGTTCCGTTCGCGTCTATTTACCAGCAGACTCCGGAGGCAGACTCATGAACACATCCACTCCAGTGCTCGAGCCCCAAACGCAATCCTTCATCGATTCGCTCGCCGCCGCCGGCGGACCACCGCTTTACACGATGACGCCTCCAGAGGCCCGGGCTGTACTCGCAGATGCGCAGGCGAAGCCGGTCGCCAAGCTGGCCGCGGAAATCGAGGACACCACGTTTCCAGTTGGACCAACTGGGTCTGTGAGCATTCGGATAGTGCGGCCTCCAGGGGTGAAGGAGCCGCTTCCGGTCCTGTTTCACATTCACGGGGGCGGCTGGATTCTGGGTGACAAAAATACCCATGACCGCCTCACCCGCGAACTCGCGGTCGGCGCGCGTGCCGCGGTTGTATTCGTCGACTATGACCGCTCTCCGGAAGCCCGCTATCCCGTGGCGATCGAACAGGCGTACGCGTCGATACTGTATGTCGTCGAGCACGCTAAAGAACTCAACGTGGACGCGAGCCGCCTGGCCATCTTTGGTGACAGCGTGGGTGGTGACATGTCCGCGGCGCTGATGCTGATGGCCAAGGAGCGACACGGTCCGCGTTTTTCGCTGCAGGTGCTTTTCTATCCGGTGACCGATGCGAATTTCGAGACTGACTCTTACAACACGTTCGCCGACGGCCCTTGGCTCACGAAGAAGGCGATGCAGTGGTTCTGGGATGCTTATTTGCCTGACGCATCCGCACGCAAACAGCCGACGGCCACGCCGCTCAACGCCACTCTCGAGCAGCTCCGGGGACTGCCGGAAGCCCTCCTCGTGGTCGACGAGAATGACGTGCTGCGAGATGAAGGCGAGGCCTACGCGAGGAAGCTCTCGCAGGCGGGTGTTCGTGTGACCTCAGAGCGATACAACGGCACGATCCACGACTTCGTGCTCTTGAACGCCATCAGCGACACCCCCGCCGTTCGTTCGGCATTGGCACAGGCGACTGCAGCGCTGCAGAAGGCCCTTTACCACTGAGGAACTCAGGGGCGGCAACTGCGTGGCCGAGACCGTGTGGGGCCTCGCCACGCAGTCTTGATCTGGTTTGGGACGATGTCCGAGCGCCGTCGATGCAAGGGAGCAGCGCCGCCCGATCGACCTTGAGCGTGTCCATCACCCCAGCGCTGTCGAGCGCCTGGTTCTTCTTGGTATAGCCGGTATTCGGGTGAGCGGACAGGCCCATTCCCCTGAGGTCCGGCACGATCACCGTGTGACCCTTTACCAGCACCGCCACCAGCGGCGCCCACATGTCACCGGTATCGCCGAAGCCGTGCAGCAGGATACCGCCGAGCCTCGGGTCGACACGAACCTGTAACGCAGCTGCAATCCGACTATTCGCATTCGCGTGTGACCTTGGCCGCATCCGCTATGTCACGACACGCGAGGGCTGTATGGATCACGTCGACCGTCGGACCTTTCTGCGCCTCTTGAACGGCACCGCGCTTGCGGCCGCATTTCCGCAGAGCATCGAGCGTGCACTTGCTGTGCCCGCACACCTGCGCACCGGCACCATCGATGACGTCGAGCACGTCGTGTTCCTCATGCAGGAAAACCGCTCGTTTGATCACTACTTCGGCTCGCTGCGGGGCGTGCGTGGCTTCGGCGACCCACGGCCGGCATTGCTGCCGTCGGGGAAGTCCGTGTGGCATCAACCGTCAGGCAACGGCTTCGTGTTGCCGTTCCATCCGACGGCGCCGGATCTCGGCATGCAATTCCTCCTCGACACTCCGCACAACTGGCCCGATACCCATGCTGCCTGGAACGGCGGCAAGTACGACCAATGGGTTCCGAACAAAGGTCGCGAGACGATGGCATATCTCAGGCGCCAGGACATTCCGTTTCACTACGCGCTCGCAGATGCGTTCACGATCTGCGATGCGTACTACTGCTCGTTGCTCGGTGCTAAGGATCCGAATCGCTATCACATGTGGACAGGCTGGGTCGGTAACGATGGCAGCGGTGGCGGGCCGGTCATCAACAATGCCGAGCTCGGTTACGACTGGTCCACGTATCCAGAGCGGCTGGAGCGTGCGGGCATCTCGTGGAAGATCTACCAGGATATTGGCGTGGGCCTCGATGCAGCGGGTTTCTGGGGTTGGACCGAAGATCCTTACATCGGCAACTACGGCGATAACTCGCTGCTGTACTTCCATCAGTATCAAAACGCACAGCCCGGCGAGCCTTTGTACGAAAAGGCGCGTCGCGGCACTAACATCGCCGTGCCCGGCACGCCGTTCGAGGCGCTGTTTGCCGATCTGCGCAAGGACGTCGCGCAGAATCGGTTGCCGCAAGTGTCGTGGATCGTCGCCCCGGAGGCGTTCTCCGAACACGGCAACTGGCCCGCGAACTACGGCGCCTGGTATATCTCGCAAGTGCTCGATGCGCTGACGTCGAATCCCGAGGTGTGGAGCAAGACGGCGCTCTTCATCATGTACGATGAGAACGATGGCTTCTTCGATCACTTGATCCCGCCGACTCCGCCGCGTTCCGCCGCGGAGGGAGCATCGACCGTCGATGCATCGAATGAAATCTACGCCGGCAGCCCCGGCAACGAGCGCGGTCCATATGGCCTGGGCGTGCGCGTGCCAATGCTGATCGTCTCGCCCTGGAGCAAGGGGGGATGGGTGTGCTCGGAAGTGTTCGACCACACGTCGCTCATTCGCTTCCTCGAGCGTCGTTTTGCGCGCCATCATTCGGATCTCATCGAGACGAACATCACGGCCTGGCGACGCACGGTGTGTGGAGACCTGACATCCGCGTTCAATTTCGCGAATCCCCATGTCGTGCAGGCGCGTCTGCCCGACACCGCTCGCTACATTCCACAGGATCGCGAGCGTCATCCCGACTATGTGCCGGTGCCGCCGGCGCAGCAGGCGTTGCCAAGGCAGGAGCCTGGCTTGCGGCGTGCACGCGCCTTGCCGTACGAGCTGCATGTTGAAGGTAACGTGCTTTCGAAGCGCTACTTCCGTATCGACTTCAAGAACACGGGCGACGCCGGCGTGTGCTTTCAGGTCCGCTCGAGCGATGCGTCGCAAGGTCCATGGACGTACACCGTCGAAGCGGGCAAGTCGCTGCACAACACGTGGGATCTGGCCGCGACGAATGGCAAGTACGATCTGTCCGTGTTCGGACCCAACGGCTTCTTCCGCCAGTTCCGCGGCGCACTTGCGGCGTTTCGTACGGCCGATCTCGATGTCGATGTCCGATATGACTGCGATGAGTACGCTGTCCTCCTGCGCATCGCGAATCAGGGTCGTCAGCCGTGCCGCGTCAGCATTGACAGCCTCTATGACGGTCGCACTGTCGATGAAGTGCTGCGCAACGGTCGCGTGCTGGAGAAACGCTGGGCGCTCGAGTCCGCGTACGGGTGGTACGACTTCACGATCCGCTCAGGCGACGATGCAACTTTCCTGCGCCGGTTCGCGGGCCATCTCGAGAACGGCCGGGACAGCGCCAGCGATCCAGCATTGGGCGGCAACATGCCAGTGCACGGCCACGGTCGTAACGAGGCTGTCTCGGCGGGCTGATTGCTCTACTGCCTCTCAAGCAATCGCAGCAGGCGTCAGGTCGCAAATGCTGCTTCAAAGAGCAAGATTGTTGGCAAGCTGCATTGTCTTAGTCGTCTCAGTCTGCGGGCTTTGAATCACTTGTTCCGATCTTCGCGGGCGCCACATCTGCGGTCCGGCCGTTTGCGACCCAGCTCATGAAGATCTGATACCCCACCGCGAGCAGCGTTGCGCCGACAAACATCCCTATGATTCCAGCGCTGGCCATCCCGCCCAACGCACCGAACAGAATCACTGGCATCGGGGCATCGACACCTCGACCGAGCATCAATGGCTTGAGCACGTTGTCCGCCATGCCCGCGATCAACAGGATGACGGTGTGCGTCGCGGCCATCCCGGTGCTGTAATCGCCGCTCGACCAGATATAGCCGATGGCCGGCAACGTGATGATCAGCGCCGGCACCTGCGCAATGCCCAATACGAGGGCGATGATCGCAAGAACGCCCGCCAAGGGTACGCGAGCCACGATCAACGCGAGTCCGATGGCGGTAGCCTGAATGAAAGCCACGCCGATGACGCCTTGCGCGACGGCGCGAGTGGTTGCCGTGGAAAGTGTGGTCAGTCTCTCGCCTCGTTCCTCGCCGGCGACGCGCACGAAGATCGCACGAGCGGCGCGCGCGCCCGATTCGCCATACGCCATCACGATGCCGGCGACGATAAACGAGGCCAGGAACAGCAAGATTCCGCCGCCAATGCTGGCGACAACCTTCAGCGCCTGTTGCGCCAAATGGCCCATCTTCGGTTGCAAGCGCTGCACGAATGCCGGGAAGTCCGCATGCGCCGCCGACCAGGTGGAATAGATGCGTTCACCGACCACCGGCCAGTTCTTCACGCCTTCTCCTGGTGCCGGAATCTCCAGCGTGTTCTCTTCCACGCCCTTGACCACACCGCGCACGGACTCGCCGAGCGAATCCACCAGCAGCGCAGTGGGAGTGACGATGACAAGGCTGCCCAGGATCACTAGCACAGTGGCGGCCAGACCTTGCTTGCCGCGCATCCTGCGCGCGAGCATCTGATGCAGCGGATACAAGGTTGTGGCCAGGATCACCGCCCAGATCATCAGATTCAGGAAGGGCAAAAAGATCCGGTAGCAGAGCACTGCCATCACGGCAACCAAGCCGGCGCGAATCAAGACGTCGAGCATTCCAGAGGTGAAGCGATCCGTCGCTTCCTGGACAGTGGGCGAGGACGTGTTCATTGACGTTGCCCCATCGCGGCGTCAAGTGACGCGTGCCGGAAAGTACTCCTTGAAGTTGGCGACTGACATCCGCAGCGCAGCTCATTCGACGCGCCCGTTGCCGAAGCGGCGATGCAGCAGCTCATGGAAAGCAAGCGAAAGGCCCCGATATCCGCCGGACTAATATGAAAGAAGCGGTTGGCGGTTGGCGGTTGGTCAGAGGCGCTACCGCGCGTTCAGCCCTTCGGGGTCGCACCGAAGACGCGATGGAGGAAGCTGAGCTGAGGCGCGCACGCAAATCCGCTTTGCGCCATCGCACGCGGATCCGATAACCCCCATTTCCTCCACTGGGCCTTGCGAGAGTCTGCTGGAACTTCGTTACGGCTTCGCTCTGATTGAATTAATGATGTCCACGACGTATTTCTGGTTGAAACCAGCAACAAACGACCAGAAGAGGAGCTTCGCATATGCAGGCATGCCAGTAGCGTGTTGTGCCAACAGCGACTGGAGCCCAACAGGCGAGTTCTCATCGGCTTCGAACTTTGGGAAGAGATCGCCGGCCAGAATATTTGCCATAAAGAGAAGATACATCACTAGTGCAAGAATTCCCCCGACGAATGGCGGAGCGATGATTGGCCACCAACCGGCTGACATCTCGATAACTTCAGCATCCTTGAGTTCATTGACGCCGCGATGAACACTCACATATCCACCTATGTTGCCAACGACGAAAACAAGAACTCCAACACCGGCAATGTCCCCGGCAAACAAGACGCCCATACTGATCGCGAGACAACAACATAGAACAACAAGGAGTCGTTGCCAGATAGTGTTCAATGCTTGCTGACGTGTCATTTTGTATTCTCCCTATAGCCCTAGCAGTAGAAGCAACGAATCCGATGCTGCGCAGTGAGGCACGTGCCGGCTCGCAAAGATCCCCCAAGAGGCGGACAGCACCGCAAGCCCCAGTTGGCCCTGGCAGCACAATCGACGCGTAGAGCCTGCTGCGTGGCACAATCGGCTTGCATGTTCATCAGATCCAAATCGATCTGATTGGCCAATGCATTCTGACCCTGACGCGTGGCGAGCTCTGCTGCTCGCGCATAGGAGCGCAGCAACAACGGTCGCGAATCATCCGGGAGAGTGCATAGGCGCGTGGCACACCGCGCTGAGCATCCGCGAACATCAGCGGTGAAGACATAAACATAAACAGGGGCGGCTCGCTGCAAGTGAATCCGTTTACCGGTAGGCACGGGCATGGTTACCGCTGCAATCAATTATTGGGGCCGAGCTTACGAGACACAGCCGAGAGCTGTCGAGAGCTGCAAAATGTCTTCGCCCAATATGATTGATGTCATCCAGAGGCGTGTGGTAGATGACGCTCGCATTGCCGCAAGCCTGGACAACACGGGTGTTGCGATCACCTGGCGACATCGCCCTGATTTGTCTCACAAACGTGCGCGCCGTGTCGGACACGACTTCCGACTGACGCACGTGCATCGCGTTGAATGACCTTCACGGACGGCACGTCACGAACCATTCACTTCGACGCTCTATCGTCTCGCGTCTTCTCCCATCTTCGGTACGAGCCATGTCTGCGAGGGCGACAGTCGCGAGGTGTGTCTTCGCTTTGGTGATACTTGCCGGAGACATGGGCGTGGCGCAGGCCGCTGCGCTCGAGGCATCCCAGCAGATCGAGACATATAGTCAGGTGGCTTATCTCAACTATCAGGACGCCTACGAAGCTGCGCGGAAGCTGCAGACTGCCGTCGACGACTTCGTTCATCAATCGTCCGATGACCTGGATGAGTCCCTGGTCCACGTGCGCCAGGCATGGCTCGATGCTCGACCCAGCTACGGACAATCCGAGGCGTTCCGTTTCTATGAAGGTCCGATCGACTTCATTGCACGGCCGGATGGCACGCAGGGCCCTGAGGGTCTGATCAACGCGTGGCCGTTGAATGAGAGCTACATCGATGCCGTCGTGGACGACGAGAACGCGCCAATCACGCGCGCAGCGCTCGTCGAGCGAAATGCAAAAGACGACGAGGCCGATGTCACGACTGGATTCCATGCCATCGAGTACTTGCTGTGGGGTCCTGATCTGAGCGCCACGGGTCCTGGAAACCGCTCCGCGCGCGATTTCGTCGGCGAGGGCAAGGGCGAGCGCCGTCGCGCCTATCTCAAGGTGGCGACCGATCTGCTCGTCGACGATATTCATTTGCTGGTCGAGGAGTGGGCGCCGAATCGCAAGGACAACTATCGGGCGCGATTCCAGGCGATGCCTTACACCGAAAGCATCGCGAAGATTCTGACCGGGGTAGCCACCTTGAGCGGATTCGAATTGGGCTACGAGCGGCTCGCGACTGCCCTGGACAGCGGCTCGCAGGAAGACGAGCAATCGTGTTTCAGCGACAACACGCCGGTCGACGTGCTCGCCAATGCGACGGGCGTGGCCAACGTGTACTTCGGACGGTATGGACGTTACCAGGGCACCGGCCTCAACAGCCTGGTTGCCGCCGTCGATCCGCAGATGAACGACATCCTGAAGGAACAGATTGCCAAGAGCCTTGCGCTCGCTCGCCAGATGGACCGGCCGTTCGACCGAACACTGGCTACGTCGCCGGGCAGTCCGCAACGCGCCAAGGTCGAGGCACTCGTGACGTCCCTCCAGACTCAGGCGCGTCTGTTCACCGCGGCCGGGTCGAGGCTGGGTGTGAACATCGTCGTTGCAGTCGAGAACGAATGATCACCCTGCGCACTTCCCCGGCGGCGCTGGCGGTCATCGCCGCGCTTCCCACGGCGGTGCTAGCCGCCTCGCCCGTCCCTGAATGGCTATCATCGCGCTCCGGCGGCGATACCTCCGTTGCGCTGACCAACGAGAATGCGTTCGCTCAGCCGCTGCCGACCCTGCCAACCGAGGACTTGAGAAAGTTCACGTTCGGCAATCGTCTTTTCAATACGAATTGGGTTGCGGCGCCAAGCTCGGTGGACGCGTTCGACGGCCTGGGCCCGGTCTTCAATCGCGTCTCCTGCTCGAGTTGCCATACGCGCGACGGGCGCGGCAAGGCACCTGAATCATCGGCCGAGTTGTTCGAGTCCATCTTGTTGCGGCTCAGCCTGCCCGGTACGCGCGAGCACGGTGGCGCAGTGCCCGTTCCAGCCTATGGAGAGCAACTGAACGAGAAGGCCGTGTCCAATGTGCCCGCCGAAGGGCATGGACGAGTGAGTTACGCTGTACGCGAGGGTAAGTATCCGGACGGCACCGTCTATTCGCTCGCGGTGCCAACGTACAGCATCACGGACCTGACCTTCGGCAGCCTGCCTGCGAACGTTCAGATATCGCCCCGCGTCGCGCCGCCGGTGTTCGGCTTGGGTTTGCTCGAAGCCGTACCGGATGAAACGTTGCGCTCGTTGGCCGATCCCGAGGATGCGAACGGCGATGGCATCTCGGGGCGCATGAACATCGTCTGGGATCCCGAGAAACAGACTGCGACGATCGGACGCTTCGGCTGGAAAGCGAATCAGCCGAGCGTCCACGTGCAGAACGCCGCTGCGGCGCTCAACGACATCGGCCTCACCACGACACTGTTCGCTCGGGAGAACGTCGTCGAAGGTCAGACGGCGGCCGCGGCCGCTCCGACGGGCGGTGCGCCCGAAGTGAGCGATGAGTTTCTTGCGCGACTCGATTTCTACACTCGAACGCTGGCCGTACCGGCCGCTCGGGACGTGGGAACGCCTCCAGTTCAATCCGGCGCGGCGGTATTTGCAGCCACCGGCTGCGTCGCCTGCCACGTGCCCACACTCGAGACGGCGGCGGAAAACGCTATTCCTGCGCTGGCCAACCAAACCATTCATCCGTTCACGGACTTGCTGCTGCATGACATGGGGCCGGAGCTTGCCGATGGACGGCCCGACTACGCAGCCACAGGAAGCGAATGGCGTACGGCGCCGTTGTGGGGCATCGGGTTGACTGCAACCGTCAATCGACATACCCGCTTTCTCCATGACGGTCGGGCGCGCTCGCTCACGGAAGCCATCCTCTGGCATGGCGGGGAAGCAGCGCGAGCGCGTGACTCTTTCATGCATCTGCCGCGCGCACAGCGAGCAGCGCTCCTGCAATTTCTCAACTCACTTTGAGCGCCGGGTCGGCAGCTCGTCACTGTAGCTGCTCGCGTATGCAATCGTCGTCCGTACTCACGTAGAACGCATTGCAAATGGATCGCGCGGTACTTGATTGCGCGTCATCCAAGGTTAACGGCCAAGTCACGCCGTGCGAATACGATTACACGCACGAGTCAATGACTCGCAACCAACAACACGTCGAGAACACAGATACAGATTGAGAGGAGACCTCGATGAAGAAGCTCATCGCACTGGCCGTCGGCGCGGCAGTGTCGGCATCCGCAGTACCTGCAGACTTTGGCCAGAAAGTTGAACAGCTTGCAAAATCACAAACCACGACGCTGTTCGGGGTTCTCGGCGCCCTTGGAGCATCTTCATCGGTACAGCTGTCGGCCACTCAGGCAAACGCCAATCCTGCTGGGCTCCTGACGGTGGCTCCCGGTTTGAGCGTGAAGGTGGTGAGCGCGGATCCCGCCCTCGCGCCCAACATCGACCAGATGGCATTGTGGCCCAACGACATCAATCCGACGCACATCATCGCGTGCAACGAGCAGGGCTCAGGGCAGATCGGCGTGCAGAGCATCGAAGTCGCCACGGGCGCCGTGCATACGATCATCCTCAGCGGACTCACCAGCTGCGATCCTGCGCGCCGCACGCCTTGGGGAACGATCATCGTCGGCGAAGAAGCGGGCACGGCTGGCCGGGTGTTCGAGATCCTCGATCCCCTGAACACCACGAACGTCACCGTTCCTTCCAGTGGTTTTGGGGCGAGCTCCGACCCCGCACACGTAGCTGCCCTGCCGGCGCTGGGTCAGTTCTCGTTCGAAGGCATCGGCATTCTGCCCAGCGGCATCGTCTATTTGACGGACGAGAATCGTCCGGGTGCGACTGCGGCAGGTCCCGGCACGCCGGGCGGCGCAATCGTCAAGTTCATCCCGACGACACTGTGGTCGCCGGGCGCTCCGGCGATTACCTCGCTCGCCGATTCGCCCTGGAACGCGGGTCGCATCTTCGGCCTGCGCGTCGGTCGCAACAGCGCTTCCACGCCTGACGTCGGTCAAGGCAACGAGTTCGGTCGCGGCGCCTGGGTCGAAATCACGGGGACGGCACCGATCAATCTGCGTGCGGCGACGAACACGCTCAAGCTGACCGCCTACTACCGGCCGGAAGACATGTCCATCGATCAAAAGGCGCTCGCTGCCGGCACCGTGCGATTCTGCGGCACGAACACGGGCCAGGACACGCCGGTCTCCTTGTCGAGCTTGGCCGACAATCACTGGGGCGAAGTGTACTGCGTGAACGACGGCTCGGTCGTCGCTGGTCAAACGATCACGACCAGCCCGCAAATCTGGAACGGCGTGACATACACGATCAACACGTCGACCATTCCCGAGTACCAGCCCTTGATCTTCGGCAACAAGGACTTCGCGATGCCGGACAACCTGGATATCCAGCCGGGCCGCAACAACTTCATCGTCGATGAAGACGGCGACGGCTCCGGTGACACGCCGAAGCGCAACAACGACGTGTTCGACTGCCTGGACGATGGCGCCGATGCCGATCAGCTCTCCGATGCGTGCATCAAGGTGATGACGTTGAACGATCTCACCGCCGAGCCGACGGGGGGCCAGTTCGACGGCA
Organism: Steroidobacteraceae bacterium; assembly: GCA_035276085.1. GTDB lineage: Bacteria > Pseudomonadota > Gammaproteobacteria > Steroidobacterales > Steroidobacteraceae > DATELY01. Next base: position 10,998 of record DATELY010000210.1, read on the forward strand.
CGGGCACGCGCTACTTCGTCAGCATCCAGCACAACATCACCGGTCATGGTGTGATTCTCGAAGTGAACGGCTGGCTGCCGTAATCGCATGGCGGCAGGTGCACTCGCGCGAGCCGGTGCACCTGCCGCCCCATCAACCGGTGGGAGTAAAGAATGAATAACTGCAATCGAATCGTCGCAGCCGGTGCGCTCACTGCCATCCTTGCCGGGCTGCTGCCCTCTGCAGAGGCGGCGACCGTGTCCGCGACTGCATCCATCACCGATCTGTCCACGACATTGCTGAGCTTGTCGCACGACGAGTACCTGAGCGATGCCTCCACGCCGCTCAACAGCGGCTTCGACGCCAGCAGCACCTTACAGAGCTACTTCTTCAACGAGGGCAACTCCTTCGCGAGCATCGACAACAGCTTCGCACCGTTGCCGATGACGCAGGCCGGCGCCAACATCGATGGCAACGGTCACGCTTCAGTACTTTGGACGTTCGACTGGACGGCGACGGGCACGGGTACGGCCCGCATCGACCTCGAGTACTTGTACAATGCGACTGTGTTGAACTGGCAGGCAGGAGAGACGGGCGTCTCGCGCTCGTACGTGAGCCTGCTTCTGGACGGCACGAGCAATCAAACAGACGCGCTGCACTTCTTCTACAACACGAACGACATCAGCGGCGGTTTTGCCAATCTTGCATTGAACTTCGACGTGACGTCAGGTCAGCGCGGGACGTTTACGGTTTCCGTAGCAAGCGATGCCATCGCAGTGGCGCCCGTGCCGCTGCCTGCTGCGGCGTGGTTGCTGGGTTCTGGGCTGCTGGGCCTCGGTGGGTTCGCTCGCCGTCGTCGATCGCCGCAGTGACAATCGCTGCCGCGGCCAGATCCAGATCCAGCTGCGGCAGATCGCCCCAAACGAGTCGAGCGCCAGGTCATCAGGTGACGCCTATGAAGCTCATCAAATTGAATTGCGTGCTGGTCATGGCCGCGCTCACCTTCATACACCAGGCGAGCGCGGCAACGTTCTCCGAGACGAGCGGCGGTGATCTGTCCAACGATCCTCATGCACCCGACACGCTTGTACTCAGTGCGGGGTCCAACCTCGTGAGCGGCGGGTTCGGCGGCGGAGATCCTGCAGACTTCCTGACCGTCGTTTTGCCCCCGGGGCACGCGCTGACCTCGATCCTCCTCGGCGAAGGAACCATCATCGGCAGCAACTCATCGTTCATCGGCATTGCGAGCGGATCCCAGATCGCATCGACCAGCAGTGCGGCGGGACTGCTGGGTTGGACACACTTCCGGTCCACGCAGGTGAACACCGACTTGCTCGATGACATGAGCACGGGCGTCGGCGCAATCGGCTTCACGCCGCCGCTCGCGTCTGGGACTTACACGCTGTGGATTCAGGAGCTGTCAGGCGATGCAAATCTAGGCTACGAATTGGATCTGCAGGTTGCTCCCGTACCCCTGCCATCTGCCTTGTGGTCGTTCGCGACGGGGTTGTTGATGGTGGGGCGCCGCCTGGGACTCGGAAAGCGGGTGCGCAATCCTGATATCTCTGGTCTCAACAGCGCTGCATCGAACGTCTACGGATAGCCGATCGGGAATTCGCGACCAGGAGAGTCGCAGTTCAAATCTGTCACCCGACCTCATCAGCAGCGGCTCTTGCCCAGTTCCCGTATTGTGGAAGTCCACCTCTCCACCAACGCATGCCCGGCGAGAAGTTTCACCGCGAGGTACGGCGTGAAAGTAAGGAAGATACGGGATCTCACGTTGAGGGCTGCATCGCAGCCCGGACGGCCTCCCTACTTGAGCTCGGCTAGTGGCTTGGTACGCATGGCGCGACAGCTCTATGTGGTGGCAGACGATGAACTGCACCTGGGCATATTTCCGTTCGAGGGTACTGATCCGGGATCCTTGCTGCGATTGTTTCCGGGAGAGCTACCTCTGCCCACCAGCGCGCGAAAGAAGGTCAAAGCGGATTTCGAAGCACTCGTGCTACTTCCGCCCTTTGGCCGATACGGTG
>DATELY010000211.1:0-5737 GCA_035276085.1 Steroidobacteraceae bacterium
CATCGGCATCTGGGCGAGCGGCTGGGAGAAACTGCAGATCGTCCCGATCATGATCGTCACGCCGCTGACGTTTCTGGGCGGCAGCTTCTACTCGATCGATATGCTGCCCCCGGTGTGGCAGAAGGTCACGCTGTTCAATCCAGTGGTGTATCTCGTCAGCGGCTTTCGCTGGAGCTTCTACGGTAAGGCGGACGTGAGTGTCGCGTTGAGCTTGGGCATGACACTCCTGTTCATGTGTCTGTGCCTGGGGATCATTGGGTGGATATTCAGGACGGGGTATCGATTGAAGCCGTGACGTGCTTCGCCGGATTGGTCCCCTCCCCTGCGAAGCGGGGGAGGGTTAGGGTGGGGGCAGGAACCTCGAACTTCATCTCATAAACGCCGCACCCCCATCCTGTCCTTCTGATGTGCAGGGATGCACAAATGGCGCGGGCGCATGGATGCGCAGGAGCGGCCCCCGCTATCGCAGGGGAAGGGACGCATTAGCAGACTGTGTCTCAAGTCAACCGAACTTCAGCTTGCCCTTCATCACCGCCCAGTGTCCCGGGAACGAGCAGAAAAAGGTGTAATCGCCGCCCTTCTTCAGCTTGGACGTCGGGAACGTGACGCTCGTGCTCTGGCCGCCGCCCACGAGCTTCGTGTGAGCGATGACTTGCGGGCCTTCCTTGACGTAGTTGCTGGTTGCGCCGGCCGACATGCCGGCAGTCGCTGCGGCCTGCATGTCTTTGGTCTCGGTCAGCACCCAGTTGTGACCCATGGCAGTGACCGGCATCTTGCCTGTGTGCTTCAGCGTGAGCTGCACCTCGGTGCAGTCGGCGGCAACGGCAAGCTCCTTCTTGTTGTACGTCATTTGATCCGTGCCTTCGATTTCCAGCTGACAGGTCTTGGCTGCAGCCACCGAGCTGAAGGTGGCAAGCACGGCCGCTGCAAATGCGGCGCGGATGTACGTGGAAGTAATCATCGTTCACCATTCCTTATTGATGTGGAGAGAGCGAACCCAAAGGTGTGCGGGTGCATTGTCCGGCGGCCCTGAGCCTCGTTTCAAGACGGACCCGCGGCGGTCGGTGTTCGCACGGCGGTGCCGACAACGACACAACCAATGCGACTCTCGCGCAGCGTCGCACGACTTAGCTGAACCGCTCCTGCCAGCCCATCGTTCCCTGGTGGCGACCTGAACCGCGCTCCTGCTCCTTCGAGGCAGTATGAAATTCATCTTCGAGGTACGGATCAAGCCGGGTCATACGGCGGAGGAATACGCGGATGCCTGGCTGCGGGCCAGCGAGTTGATCCAGCGCGCCCCCGGCGCCCGTGGCACGCGCCTGCAGCGCAAGATCGGCGCTCCGAACACACTGCTGGCCATCGCCAGCTGGGATTCCAAGGAGTATCGCGACGCCATGGAGTCCCGGCACGACGAGGCCATCGCCGCGATCATCCGCAGCGCCGCCCCGTTCGTGGAGATCAATGTCATCGGCGAGTTCGAAGAACCCGAATGGGTCGTGATTCCGGAAGTGCCTTGAACACCCCTCGGGACATCCGGGGTTTCACGTCGGCGGATGCGGGAGATTCCGCGGAGACGGGGCGACTTCAGGCAGGATATAAGCTATGAGTGGTTAGCCGGAAAGAGGGCAGTTTTTTTGACACTAACCCTAACCGCTAACCGCCAACCGCCAACCGCCAACCGCTTCGGGCATGCCAGCCCGGGGACACGATGACGACTGAGACATTTCAATGGTCCGATGCCTTCCTGCTGGGCTACGGCAAGATGGACGACACCCACCGCGAGTTCGTCGAGCTGGTCGCAGCGATGCTGACCTGCCCGGACCCTGAGATGGCCGAGCGTCTGCACGCCTTCGCCGCGCATGCCGAGCACCATTTCGCGGAGGAGCTGAACTGGATGCTCACCTCGCAGTTCCCCGCGACCCAGTGCCATGCCGATGAACACGCGGCAGTGATGGGTTCGGTCAGACAGGTGCAGGAGCTGGTCGACGCCGGCAACATCGAAGTGGCGCGTCGTCTCGCCACTGAGCTGGCACGCTGGTTCCCAAGTCACGCGGATCACATGGACTCGGCGCTGGCGCAATGGCTCGTGCGCAAGAAGCACGGCGGCGCTCCGCTCGTGCTGAAGCGCGGAATCAAGCAGCAGGCAGATACGGTGGGTTGAGTTACTCAGTCACGCTGGCCACATCGGCCGCACTCGCCGCACCGCTCGCGCACTTCGAGCTTGCATCCGCACCCGCCAACGCAGCGCACACGTTAATGCTGGCTCCAGCTGCACTGGTGTGCGCGAGGATGCTGCGCACCTGCTCCGCATTCCACTGTCGGTGAGTCGACAGCAACAGCGCGATGCTTCCCGATACATTGGCCGCCGCCAATGAGCTGCCCGAGAGGAAGTCGTAGCGATCGTGCGGCAGCAGCGTGAGCACGTCCGTTCCCGGCGCGAACAGCGCCGTGCGAGCGGAGGGCGCGTGACCTACGACGTCGACGGCCAGCACGCCGGCAATGTCACACGGAAAACCGATCGATTCGCCGGTGGGCAACGCCCCGACGAAGATCATGCCGCGCTTCAAACCGTATTCGACCAGGCGTCGCAACAGCGGGTCGCTCGGGCCGCCCAAGCTCAGATTCACGACATCGGCTTTCAGGTCGATGGCTGCAGCCAGTGCTTTCGCCAACGTGAAGCTGTTGCAGGTGGCACGCACTTCCGCATCGCTGCGCGACCAGCACGCGGCGAGCGATACGACTGTTGCTTCCGGCGCGACGCCGACGATACCGAGCAGATTGTTCGTCGTCGCAGCGATGATCCCCGTCACCGCTGTGCCGTGTGCGCTGCCTGATTCGTGCGCGCCGGTGAAGTCGCGCACCTCGATGGCGCGGCTGGCCAGGTCGGCATGCGCAACATCCGCAGAGGTGTCGATCACCGCGACGGTCACCCCTCGTCCCCGCGCCAACGCATGCGCATCCGGCACACCCATCACCGGCAGGCTGCGCTGCAAGCTCGCATACGGGTCGTTGTACGCGCTCGCGTACGTGGAGAACGCGTTCAACGGTTGCGCAGACTCGACGCGTGGATCGGCACGCAAGCGCGCGAGCACTTCGGTTTGGGCCTGCTCAGGACGCAAGCGATAGACGATGCAATGCACGCCCAGCTGCGCGATCGGCCATTGCGTCACCGGTTCCAACCGGTGCTCGCTCGCGATCTGCGCGACCGCTGCACGCGTCGTCGCTCCAACGCCATACTGCAGTGGCATGCCGTAGTCCCGCGGCGACGAGCCGGCACGGGCCGGCGGTGCGGCGCCCGCGTTGCGCAACGTGATTACGACGAAGTGAGCAGGATCTGCATCGACCAGCGCCGCATCGCCCGCGTCGCGGACGTTCGCCGTACACGCGGCGAGCACACAGCACAAGGCGATGAGCGGCCACCGGTTCATCGACGTGATTCATCCGCCGCCGCGCTGGATTCCGCAAACAGCACCTCATCGTGCCGACGCAACTCGGCGATTGCAGAGGCGGGTTCACGATTGGCCACGGCGACCGTGTACACGCCGGCTTCGCTCGGTCCCGCAACGATCTCCGCGTCGACCTCGCGCAACAGAGCATTCACACGGTCGAGAGAGGCACTCGGTGCAAATACGACGCGGATCGATCCTTGCGGCCGGGCGTCGGGGGCAGAAAGCGTCACATAGTCGGCGCCGCGTTGCGGCGCGAGCAGTGCGGCGAGGAGCCCGGCGATCGCAACGCCTTGCGCCCACACGGCCGCGATCAACCATCGCTGCCTGCGCGGCTGCGCCATGCCGATGTGTCGATCCGCTGACTCGGATGGACGCTGCGCCTGTGCATCGATGCGGGCGAGCAGCTTGTTCCAGGATGCGTCCGGCATCTCCATATCGCTTTGCGTGCCGCGCAGCTGCGCATGCACCTCGCGTTGCTGACGCAACTCTTCACGACATTCGGTGCAGCTCTCCGCATGCGTCAGAACGCGTTGCTGCTCGGCCTCGCCCAGCCGTCCGTTGACGAGCCAGGGAATGTCGTCCCAACACCGTTCGTGATTCGTCGTCGTGCTCTGCATCGTCGCTCTCGCCCGCTGGAGTTATGGAGTTGCACCCGCGAGCCGCGGCAAGGACAGCCGCAGCTTGCGGCGCGCGTGGAACAGCCGCGTCTTCACGGTGTTGACCGAGCAATCGCAGATGGTGGCAATCTCCTCGCATGAGTGCCCGAGCACGTAGGCAAGCTCGAGACACAGTCGTTGCTCGACCGGGAGTTCGCTGACCGCGCATTCGATCCATTCGCGCGTCTCGCTGGTGGACGCCACTGCGCTCACTTGCAACGCTTCCGGCGCATCGAGCGCAACGAGCTCCAGCGATGCCCTGCGCACGCTTTTCAATGCACGCCGATACGCAATGCCGACGATCCACGTGGACACGCGCGACTCTCCGCGGAAGCGCTGCGCACTGGTCCACACCACGAAGAAGGTGTCGTTGATGACCTCTTCGGCCAGATCGTGCCGACGGGTCACGCGCACCAGGAATCGAGCCAGCCTGCGGTAGTAGAGGCCATACAGCTCGCGCAGCGCGGCGCGATCCTGCTGCGCGATGCGCTGGATCAACACAAGCTCGTTCTCATTGCTCGACAGCGACCGGCTACCGGGCGCGACGGGCGCCTGCGAGCTGCTGTCGAGCGGGGATTGCATCATCGTGCTGCTGAGCCGTGACGAATGGGTCTTGTCGAGGGGTCGAACGGCAAGAAATTACACCCGTGAGTACCCTGATCCCGTCCCCCAGGTTCAATCGCCGCTGTCGAATTTCCAGATGATGGCGCCGATCAGCGTATCGGCGGCGCGCTCGTCGCCGAACATCCGGTGAGCGGTGCCGTCCGCCCGCGCATACGTCAGGTGCAGGCTCATGTTCGCGGCCGCGTAGCTGAGGCCGGCGTGGCCGTACCAATACGATTCGCCGAACAATGCGCTCAAGTCCCGTAGCCCGACACCGGCGTTCCAGGACAACGCGCGCACGATGGGCCGATTCATCGTGAGCTCGTACGCCCAGGCTTCCTTTTTTTCCGCCAGCGCCGTGCGCGTTCCCTCCGACATGTTCGGCGACCACACGACCGAGGCGAACACCTGCGCTCGATAGCCCAGGGTCAGCGCGAGCTCGTCGTAGTCGTAGCGCAGAAAGGACGTGTCGTTCGGGAAGAAGTAATGCGTTGCGGTGGCCGTGGCGATCCAATCGGGCGTCACTTGCCACGCATGGGTGAGATACGCATCGACCTCATACGTTGCACCGGGGCCACGATTGCGATCGATCTGCGAGCTCCACACACCGACGCTCCATCGTGTGCCGACATCTGCGCGCAATCCACCTTGAATTGCGGATGCGCCGCGTGTCTGCGAGACGCCCGTTTGCACGTAATCGCTGGTGACGCCCAGTGACCCGTGCCAGCTCACTTGCGCGGATGCAGTGCTGCAGGCCAGCAGCATGGCCGTCATGCAAATGGATGATGCCCAGCCGTTCGCAATCGAGTCGCGCCGCATCATGAGAATCCCTGCGTCCGCCGTCGAGCGCGTCCAGCATACGCGCTTGTACGATGCTCGGCGTTAGGTCCCCTCCCTTGCGAAGCGGGGGAGGGACAGGGTGGGGGCGCATGAGCAAGCGACACTGCTGACTCGCGACAGCCCCTATCCTGTTCTTCCCCCGCTTCGCAAGGGAGGGGACGTAACGCCGAGCATCGTACAAGCGCGTAT